>JANYJD010000126.1 GCA_025358555.1 Rhodoferax sp. | reverse complement strand
ATCTCGGTAGATTGGCGCCCGCAAATGAACGCCACCGGGCGTTTGAGCGGGTGGCGCTTGATGAGGCGGTCCAAGTTGTCGGGCAGGGTGTTGTAGATGGCGGTCTCTACCTCGCGTGCTGGCCGGGAAGCTGTTGGGGTGGGAAAAAACCAGGAGCATCCGACATCCGACGAAATGTTGAGGACAGAGCTGGCCCACTGCGTGTGGCTGCGGTCTGTCCCGCAATTCTTGAAGTGTTGGGGACAGAGCTTGTTCGCTTCGCGTAACGGCGGTCTGTCCCGCAAAGCAATTAGATTAACCTCTCGTCAGGCGTGCGGATCTTCTTGAGCGGCTTGGCGCGGCTGCCTTCGACCATCAGCGGCACATTGGTTTGCTCGCCCTTCCACATCGGGTCTTCAATGCTGTCAAACACCTCGCGCAGCTTTTGGCCCCAACTGTTGTGCATCATCTGGAAGTAGGGGTTGTTCTCGTCAATGCAGACCACCTTGTCGGTCTCAAACCGGTTGGCCTCGTACACCACCAGGTCCAGTGGCAGGCCGACTGACAGGTTGGATTTGAGCGTCGAATCCATCGACACCAGCGCGCACTTGGCAGCCTCGTCCAGCGGCGTCTCGGGAGTGATCACCCGGTCCAGCACCGGCTTGCCGTATTTGGATTCGCCCAGCTGGAAAAACGGCGTCTCCAGGGTTGCCTCAATGAAGTTGCCAGCCGAATAAACCTGGAACAGGCGCATGCCTTCACCCTTGATCTGGCCGCCAAAAATCAGCGACACATTGAACTCCACACCCGATTGCTGCAGCGCCTCGCCATCGCGGTCATGCACATGGCGAATCGCCGAGCCCAGCACGCGCGCCGCATCAAACATGCTTTTGGCGTTCCAGATGGTGATGGGCTCGCCGTCAGGGCGCTCCTTGAGCTGCTCAATCTGCAATATCTCGCGCACCGACTGCGAGATGCTCAGATTGCCGGCCGACAGCAGCACCATGAAGCGGTCGTCCGGCTTTTCGTAGACGATCATCTTGCGAAAGGTGTTGATCTGGTCCAGCCCGGCATTGAGTTTGATGGCGACGCAGTAGGTCATTGGGTTCGGTTTTAGTTGTGTATAAACAGGTTTCAGGCGGCGGCGTGTGCCACTACATCTGCCAGCCAGGCATTGAGACTCATGCCGGTGGCAGCTGCAGAGACAGCAGCTTTGTGATGCAAATCGGCGGGTAAGCGCACCATCAGTTTGCCAGAGTAATTTTTGCGCGGCTCCACGCCGTCTTCCTGGCACATGTCGAGAAACACTTTCAGCGAAATGCTGCCTTCACGTTGCAGGGACTTCACATCCGCAGCGTAAAAATCTGCGCCACCATTGAGATCAATGAACTCACCGCGGAACAGATTGGTCTCTGGGTCAAAGGCAATCAATGCCTTGTAGCCGTATATCTCCATCACGTTTTTCATGGTTTCACTCCATTCGTTTCAAGCCATTTGCGAATATTTTCTACCGCAGCTTTGTCGGTGTCTGGTGACGGGTGTGGACGGTGAAACACCCTGCGATCTGCAAACAGCTTGACGCCAATTCGTGAGCCTTCCCGCTCCGAAACTTCTGCACCAAGCGCCAAAAGCAAAGTCTCAATATCCCGCCATTTGATGCCGCCCGACACGGGGCGGGCGAAAATTAGATCCAACGTGCGTTGGTGCTTGCGGTGCATGGTGAATGATACTATTTTTTAGTGTCTTTTAAAGGCGTGGACTGGGACCGCGCCAGGTTCAGCGCCAGTAGCCGCTTCAAGATTTCTTCATCTGGCATGTCGGCGGTGTAGTCGGCCCAGCCATAGGCGGCGGCGACGGCTTCGTCAAGCTGCTGGTGCGCCATAGCCAGCCAGGCGGGGCGCAGGTTGTAGAGGTTGGTCAGTGTGCGTTTTTGCAGCGCCTTGAGGTCTTCTTCGCTGATGCCAGGTTTGGGCTCGATGCGGTCGGGGTAGGGGCTGTGGTCCATGCCCAGAGGGATGACTTCTTTGAGCTTATGCGTCCACTCGGGCGGGTTGAGCCAGGCCTCGCGCAGGTCGTTGAGACGTTTGGCGGCTTGGGCGATATGGATGGCTTCGGTTCGGGTTGAAGCTTGCGCGTTGCCTGTATTAGGCCTGATTATCGCTACTGTTTTAGAAGTTGCTTGTGCAATATTGACGGGGGCTATAGCCACTTTTTCCTGTGAAACGCCAGCGGGAATGACAGCGCCACCGGGCAGGGTTTCGGTTCGCTGGTGGGCGGTGTCGGCGGGGGTCAGACCGATGGGGAAGGGGAAGGTTTCGAAGCAGGACTTGGCGTTGTAGGTGGGGTCATTGCCGACGCCGTGCATTGAGGCATTGGCGAGGGACCAGGCTTCGTGGATTCGGCTGCACAGGATGCCGAACGTGGTGTCGTCGGCTCGGGCCACTACAAGTAACCTTGAATCGGGTGAAATTGACACGGGAAGCCACGAAAAAACCCGGTGCTTGGCGACTCGAGGTGTTGCCGCATATCGAGCAAGTCCCGATAGGCCTTCTCGCATGTCTGCCCCGTTTCGTCCGAACCGCCACCAGTTGTCGCGGCGACCACGGTCATTGTTCTTCAGCCGTTCTGGCTTAACGTGCAACGTGATGTAGCCGAAAGGCTCTTGGTACATTGCGGCATCGATCAATGGCATGGTTACCCCGAAGTCGATCACCCAATGATCTTTCGGCCGATCAGACAAGTCCGACCCATTGCGCCATGGCAATAAAGTGTCTGCATTAGACCGACCGTGCGGATTGGGGCTTGCCAACCACTTTCTGGCCAAATCACCCGGAATATCAAACGCCCCGGATTTTTCGGCGCCCTTAAAAGCGGTCACTCTATTTTTACCAAGGAGTTTTGCAGTTGTCATGTCAATCTCAACTGCACTACCCAATTCAGCGGTGATTTGATCAACTTTGTTGCCGTTCAAAAAGCAGCATTCTCCCCAGCCGAAACTGATCAACGACACCCGCACCGCCGCCCCGTCGTTCACCCAGGGCTCGTCGCTCCAGGCATCAAAAATTCGGGTGTTGTGGCGAATGGCATCGAGCACTACGCGGTTGGAGCCGCTTCGAATGCTCTGCGTGGCAACCAGTCCAGCAGCACCCAGGCCATTGAATTCGATGGCGATGCGGGCCTTGTCAAACCAGTAACAAACCAGGTCAGCGCCGCCCGGAACACGTCCTTTGAAGACTGATTCCAAAGCAGAAAAATAGCCATCCCCCAATTCTCGGCGCTTTTTGCTCCCACCCAAAAACGGCGGATTCCCGATCACCACGCTTGCCTTGGGCCATGCGGCTTCGACAGGTTCAGCCTGAACGGAAGTGGTTGGTGGCACAAAAGCAAGCAACGCATCCCGACACTCAATATGCTCCAGCGGCTCCAAAACAGGATTCGTCTTGAAGTCATACCCATGCGCCATGCGCCACTGCAATTCGCCAATCCACACCGTGACCCGCGCCAGCTCGGCCGCGTATTCGTTCAGCTCAATGCCCAGCACGTTGTGCGGCCCGGTGACCAGATCGGCCTCGCGGTCCAGCCCCAGCGCGGCAGCGTCCAGATGGCTGCGATGCTCAATGTCTTTCAGCGCCTTCAACCCCAGAAACAGAAAGTTGCCACTGCCACAAGCCGGGTCCAGCACCCGGTAGACCTTGAGCTGCTCCAGCCACACCACAAACTGTGCCTGAGCCAACTTGTAGTTTCGGTCTCCTTTGCGGGTACTTTTAGCCATTAGCCCCCGTATACCTTGCTTAACAAGCTCCCACTGTTGTAGCAAGGGGCGGGTCAGCACCGGCTCCACAATCCGCATGATGGTGGCCGGGTCGGTGTAGTGCGCGCCCAGCTGGCTGCGCTTGGCGGGGTCCAGCCCGCGTTCAAACAGCGTGCCGAAAATGGACACATCAATGGCCGACCAATTCAGCGCGGCGGCATTGCGCAGCTCGGTCATGTCCAGAATCGTCAGTGGCGGCACCTTGATCTTTTTGAACAGGCCACCGTTGAACCACGCAATGTCGTCATTTCCGTACAGGCCGCCATCGCGCATCACGGTGAAGAGGTTGCCCAGGCCGGTAGCGAGTTTGTCGCTGGTGAGTTTGCGGTTGTTCACCAACCCCTCAAACATGCGCCCCGGCAGCAGTCCCACGTCTTCGGCAAAAAAGCAGAACAGGCACTGCGTGAGGAAATGCGCGACCTCATCCGCATCACCGCCACGCTTGCGCAGGCCTTCGGCGAGCAGGGCAAAACTTCTGGCAGCAGCTTCGGTGATGTCGCGGCTGGTCTTCTTGGGGCGAAAGCTCTCCGGGTCCAGCCACAGCCTGCGCAACAGGGCCTGCTTCTCGGGCTGCGCCAGCTCGTGCAGCAGCACCATGTGCACCTCGGACGGGTGGCCATTGAACTGCGTGTGGATCCGGATGGTGAGGCGGTCACACACCACCAGCAGGGGCGGGTTGGAGAGGGCCAGGCTGTAGGTCAGCAACTGCTTGAGGGCCGCGTCCAGATTCTTGCCCGGTGCCTTGTTCTCCCACGCAAAGTGGTTGCGCTTGAATACATCGGCATAGCCACGCGCTTCGCCCAGCACCAGGGTGTCCTGCTCAAAAATGTAGTCGCCCTCGCTGCCCGGTGTACTTCCAGGTGTAGGCACTCCCAGCAGCTCGCACAAGTCCATGAAGTGCGGCTGCGCGCCCTGGCGTTCGTTAAGATCAAACGCTGGGCCGCCAGGGCCCCATTTGGCGATAAAGGATTGGGGGGTCATGGCTTAAGCATCGCTCGCGCCGCTCGGATTGGCGTCATGCCATCGCCGCACGCGTTGTGAATACGGCTTGAGTTGAAACGCCCAATTGTTGTATTGGTCAATTTGGGCCGCGTTGGCATCGGCCCACTCTTCAACGGATTGACCTGCAGTCAGCTCGCTGGAATGCGTTTGGCATTTGGCACTGGCTTCTCTGGGTGTCGAGAGTTCGATAGGGTTCTCCATAACGTCATGCAGCACGCTGTGCATGCTCGACTTCCCAGCCTTTGCAGGCCAAACCGACAACGCGCGGTACGGGTCGCGCGCCAGTGCGGTACTGGCTGACAGTGCGGCGGGTCAGGCCGATAGCAGTGGCAGCGTCTGTCAGGCTGAGGCCATTAGCGTCTTGCCAGCGGCGGAAATAGACGTTTTCTGCCATACCGGATTGCTCCAGCGCCAGTTCGATCACGCGGTCTGAGTCGAGCGAGGCGCCGCAATCCCATTCCAGCGTCCATCCGAAGTCAGCGACTTTGGCGGTGCGGAACTCGGCAGGCTTCGCAAGAGGCGAAAAGGCTTTCAAACGGCGCACAAGGTCGGACAGGTCGACATGCACCACCCGGCCATCGGAATAAGTGGCGGCGAGGGTCATGCCTTTTCCGGTTTTGACGGACTCAAGGCGGGCGGCTTGTTTTTTCATGGCTTACCTCTTTCTTGGGTTATTCATCTTTTCCCATTCGGCATTGACAGTCACAGCGTTTTCAACAATCCACTGGGTAGCTGCCGCAATCACTTTGGCAGGTACGCCGGAATTGTGTACAAGGCCGTTAACAGAAACCGATGCTTTACCGTCAGGGTGCAACACGTGGGCATGAACCGGGGGATGTTCGTCACCTTGCACTTTGATGATCCAGCCGTCGCCGGAAAATATCTTGCCCATGATTCAATTATAGAGAAACAATTTCTCTATGTAAATTCATTCTAAAACCGACTCGCTGAGCTTCTTGAGCTGGTACAGCGCCTCCAGCGCATCACGCGGGCTCAAAATATCGGGGTTGATGGCGGCAAGCGCTTTTTCTACGGCGCTTGGCGCTACAGCTTCAGCAGCAGGCGGCGCAGCAAACAAGTCCACCTGCGCTTTGGCATCCTGCGCATTGGCTTCCAGCGCGCCCAGCGCGTGGCGCGCGTGGTTGACCACTGCCGCAGGCATGCCGGCCAGGCGCGCCACCTGGATGCCGTAGCTTTTGCTGGCCGGGCCAGCCTGAATTTCATGCAAAAAGACAATGTCCTGGCCGGACTCTGCTGCGCTCACGTGCACGTTGACGGCGGCGTGGTGCTTGGCGGGGAATTCGGTCAGCTCAAAATAATGCGTGGCAAACAGCGTGAAGGCCCGGGTTTTGTCATGCAGTTGCGCGGCAATGGCGCCGGCCAGGGCCAGGCCGTCAAAGGTGGACGTGCCGCGGCCAATCTCGTCCATCAGCACCAGCGAATTGGGCGTGGCGGTGTGCAGAATCTGCGCGGCTTCCAGCATCTCCAGCATGAAGGTGGACTGTGCGTTGGCCAGGTCGTCCGCCGCGCCAATGCGGGTGTGGATGGCGTCAATCGGCCCGAGGCGGCAGGCGCTGGCGGGCACATAGCTGCCCATGCTGGCCAGCAGCACAATCACGGCAATCTGGCGCATGTAGGTGGATTTACCACCCATGTTGGGGCCGGTGATGATTTGCATGCGCTGCTTGGCACCGAGGCGCGTGTCGTTGGCGATGAAGTTGCCGCTGCTGGCCAGGCCGCCCAAGCCACGCGTCTCATTCAGGCGCATCTGCACCACCGGGTGGCGCCCGGCGGTGATGTCAATGCAGGGCTCGCGCACAAATTGCGGCGCGCACCAGTCCAGTGTGAGGGACCGTTCGGCCAGCGCGCACAGCGCGTCCAGCGTGGCTAGTGCGCGGGCCACGCGGGTGAGGGCGGGCACGAAGGCTTGCATTTGGTCCAGCAACTGCTCGTACAGCCATTTTTCCCGTGCCAGCGCACGCTCCTGCGCGCTCAGAGCCTTGTCTTCAAAGGCTTTTAGTTCGGGCGTGATGAAGCGCTCGGCGTTTTTGAGCGTCTGGCGGCGGCGGTAGTCGTCTGGCACTTTGTCAATCTGGCCTTGCGTGACTTCGATGTAGAAGCCGTGCACTTTGTTGTACTGCACGCGCAGGTTGGCTATGCCGGTGCGGGCCTTTTCGCGCACTTCGAGTGCCAACAGAAAGTCATCGCAATTGGTTTGGATGGCGCGCAGCTCGTCCAGCTCCGCATCCAGGCCCGTGGCGATCACGCCGCCATCGCGGATCAGCGCTGCGGGCTCCTCCAGCACCGCACGCGCGAGCAAGGCTGCACAGCCTTCTGGGGGCCTCAAATCTTCTGAAATAACCGACAAATAGCCCTCTAGCCCTTGTGCAGATTGCATGAGCAGCTCTGTTTTATGTAGTGTTTGCTGCACCGCCACCAATTCACGCGGACGCACCTGGCGCAGCGCGATGCGCGCGGTGATGCGCTCCACATCGGTGCTGCCCTTGAGCTGCTCGCGCAGTGTTTTCCAGGTGCCCGCACGCAGGGCCGTGATGCCCTCCAGCCGTTGCTGCGCGCTGGCCCGGTTGCGCTCGGGCTGCAGAAGCCATTGCTTCAGCAGGCGGCTGCCCATGCCGGTCATGCAGGTGTCCAGCAGAGAAAACAGCGTGGGCGAATCTTCACCGCGCAAGGTCTGCACCAGCTCCAGGTTGCGGCGCGTGGTTTGGGGCAGGTTGATCAGTTCGTCATCGCGCTGCACGCGCAGGCTGTGCACGTGGGTCAAAGCCCGGCCCTGGGTGTGCTCGGCATAGCCCAGCAGGGCACCCGCTGCGGCGTGGGCCAGCGGCAGGTCTTGCGCGTTCCAGGCGACCAGGCTGGCGGCCTTCAGCGTCTCAAGCAACTGGCGTTGGCCCAAAGAGGGCTCAAACTGCCACTCGGGTCGCATGCTGAGCGATAGGGCCTGCGCGCCGCCGGGGGCGTAACGCAGGCCCTTGAGTCTGGCCTCAAAGCTGCCCGTCACACCGGCACTGTGGATCAGCTCGCTCGGGCCGATGCGGGCCACCCATTCGGCCACCTCGTCCACCGCGCATTCGGCAAGGTTCACCATGCCTTGCGTCACGGCCAGCCATGCCAGCCCGCAGGTGCTGCGCGGGCCCTGGTGCACCGCCAGCAGCAGCGATTCTGATTTGTCGCTGAGCAGCTCGCTGTCCGTCAACGTGCCGGGGGTGACGACGCGCACCACTTTTCGCTCAACCGGACCCTTGCCACTGACTTCGCCTACCTGCTCGCACACCGCAACCGATTCACCCAGCTTGATGAGTTTGGCCAAATAGCCCTCAACCGAGTGAAACGGCACGCCCGCCATCACCACCGGCTGGCCGGCAGACTGGCCCCGTCGCGTCAGCGTGATGTCCAGCAGGCGGGCGGCTTTTTCGGCGTCGGCATAAAACAGCTCGTAAAAATCCCCCATGCGGTACAGCAGCAGGGTGTCGGGGTACCCGGCTTTGAGGCCCAGGTACTGCTGCATCATGGGGGTGTGTTGCTCGCCTTTGTCGCTCATTCTGCAAAACTCTCTGAAAACTCGCAAATTTCATTTTTTGGGCAGTCTGGAGTGGCTGCCCATTGATGGATGTCGAGTCGATTATTGCCTTTGTGGCCGTGAATCTGGCGGGCGGCGCATTCACCGATAATCGGCGGCGAAATTGCGCTCCATGACCGTGTCCATCCCAAACCCCAGCAGCCTGCTGCCAAACCAGCCCGGCGTGGCGCTGTTTTCAGCGGTCTTTTACCAGCACCTTGAGGCGGTTGCCCTGACCCGCATCAGCGATGGGCTGCTGGTGGATGTGAACCCGGCGTGGCTTGCCTTGACCGGCTATTCCCGCGATGAAACCGTCGGCACCACCACAGTGAAGCTGGGCATCTGGGGTTCCTCCACGACGCGCCATGAGTTGCTGGCACCGATGGTGGATGGTGCCGCCAGCCTGCAGGTGGAAGCCACCCTGCATGCCAAGGGAGGCGGGCGCCGTGCCGTCCGCATTGACGGCACCCGGCTGATGCTGGATGGCGAGGCGCTCATGCTGGGCTACCTGCGCGACATCACCGGGCGGCGTGACTCTGCGCAGGTGTTGCAGGAAAAGCTCGACTTCATCCAGCAGCTCACCCAACGCGTGCCCGTGATGTTGTTCCAGTTCAGGCTGCGGGCTGACCGCAGCGCGCATTTCCCCTACGCCACACAGGCCGCGCGGGACGTGTTTGGCGTGTCCCCGCAGGAATTGATGGAAGACGCCGCCAAAGCCTTTGCCGCAGTGCACCCCGACGATGGCCAGGGCATGTGGGACACCGTCAGCGCGTCAGCACGTGACCTCACGCCCTGGCGCCATGAGTTTCGGGTGGTCCACGTCAAGGACGCTGTCCTGTGGATGTATGGCGACGCCTTGCCCCAGCGCCAGGCCGATGGATCGGTGCTATGGCACGGGGCCTTCACCGACATCACAGAGCGCAAGCGGGAGCATGAGGAGCTTCTGAAAACGCGCGAACAGATGGCCCAGAAGGCGCAGGCGCTTCGCATTGCCCTGGACAACATGTCGCAGGGAATCATGACTCTGGATGCAGATTCCAACATCACCCTGTTCAACCGCAATTTTCTGGAGTTTCTTGACTTTCCTCTGTCGCTGCTACAGGGTGGCAAGGTGAGCGGGTCAGACCTGGCACGCTATCAGATGGATCGGGGCGACTTTGGAGCCCATAACGAGTTGGTAGAGCCGGGTGCGCGTGACTACATTGCAGCGGGCGTGGTGCGTGACACGCCCGATCGCTACATCCGCACCAGCAGTTCCGGGCGCACCCTGGAAATCAAGACCCGCGAATTGCCCGCAGGCGGCGTGGTGCGCACTTATGCAGACGTCACCCATTTTGTGGAAGCCCAGGCCGCTTTGCATGAAAGTGAAATGCGCTTTCGCAGCCTGACCGCGCTATCGTCTGACTGGTATTGGGAGCAGGACGAAGAACTCCGGTTTGTGCGGGTGGACGGCAGTGCGTTTGACAGTGGCGAGGTCGCCAAGACTGCCTACATTGGGCGCACACGCTGGGAGGGCGGCGACCATGGCGTGAGCCAGGCGCTGTGGGCCGAGCACCAAAGGGTGCTGGCGTCGCAACAGACCTTCCGCAACTTCGAGATGCAACTGCCCGGTGTGACAGGGATGATGTCATGGACGTCCATCAGCGGCATGCCGATTTTTGACGCGCAGGAGGTGTTCCGGGGCTACCGCGGCATCGGGCGTGACATCACCGAGCACAAGCGCAATGAAGACGAGAACCAGCGCCTGGCGTTTTATGACACGCTGACGGGCCTGCCCAACCGCCGCCTGCTGCTGGACCGGCTGTCACAGGCGCTGGTCACCACGGCACGAAATCACCAGCAGGCTGCCCTGCTGTTCATTGACCTGGACAACTTCAAGGACCTTAACGACACCTTGGGGCACGATCTGGGCGACAAGCTGCTGGAAAAAGTGGCCAACCGGCTGGTCGCCTGTGTGCGCCAAGGTGACACCGTGGCACGTTTCGGCGGAGACGAATTTGTGGTCATGGTGGAAGAGCTGAACCCCGATGTGGGCAGTGCCATCAATCAGGTCAAAGTGGTAGGAGAAAAAATTCTGGCGGCCCTGAACCGCCCGTTCGATTTGTCCGGCAAGGAGCGCTACAGCACCCCCAGCATTGGCATTGCCGTGTTCAGCGGCCAACAGCAAAGCATGGATGAGGTGCTCAAGCGGGCCGACCTGGCCATGTACCAGGCCAAGGCGGCAGGCCGCAACACGCTGCGCTTTTTTGACCCCGCCTTGCAGGCCGCTGTGGCAGACCGGGTGGCGCTGGAGGCCGACCTGCGCTACGGTCTGGAGCACGGCCAGCTAGTGCTGTTCTACCAGCCCATCGTGGACGAAAAAGGCACGGTCACGGGCGTTGAGGCCCTGGCGCGGTGGGTGCATCCGCAGCGTGGCATGGTGGCCCCGGCAAACTTCATTCCCATGGCAGAAAAAACCGGCCTCATCCTGCCTTTGGGGCGGTGGGTGCTGCAAACGGCTTGCAGCCAGCTGGTGGCCTGGGGCGGTGACCCGGCGACGCAGGAGGTGAGCATCGCCGTGAACGTCAGCGCCCGGGAATTCCGCCAGCCTGAGTTTGCCACGCAGGTCATTGAAACCTTGCGCAAAACCGGCGCCAGCCCGAAGCGGCTCCAGCTGGAGCTGACCGAGAGCCTGCTGCTGTCTGATGTACAGGACGCGATTCGAAAGATGGAGCAGCTCAAGGCAATGGGGGTTCGGTTTTCGCTGGACGACTTTGGCACCGGATATTCATCCCTGTCGTACCTTAAACGCCTGCCGCTGGATCACCTAAAAATTGACCAATCGTTTGTGCGCGACGTGCTGACTGATCCCAACGACGCAGCTATCGCGCGCACCGTTGTGGCGCTGGCGCAAAGCCTGGGGCTCTCTGTGGTGGCCGAGGGCGTGGAGACCGAAGGCCAGCGTGACTTTCTGCTGGCCAGCGGATGCAAATCGTTTCAGGGCTACCTGTTCGGGCACCCGGTGCCGGCACACGAGCTTGACCTGCTGGGGCGCTCGCCAGGCTTTGTGGTGACCGAGTTCCTGATTTGAGCCCTTGCCATTGCCTTCAGGCTGGTCAGGCGGGCGGCACCAGCGCCTTGTCGCCGACACTGGCGAATTTGCTGTATTTGGAAAGCAGCGACACCATCTGCGCGTAGATTTTCGGGCTGGCGGCCAGGCATTCTTTTTGATGCAAAAAATCCGCCTCGCCGGTGAAGTTGCCCACCAGGCCGCCGGCCTCGGTCACCAGCAGCGAGCCGGCAGCCACGTCCCAGGGCGACAGACCGCTCTCGAACAAGCCATCGGTAAAGCCGGCCGCCACATAGGCCAGGTCAAGCGCGGCCGAGCCGGGGCGGCGCAGGCCGGCGCAGCGCTGCATCACGTCGCTCATCATCGACATATAGGATTTGTAGTCGTCGCCGGGGCGAAACGGAAAGCCGGTGGCAATCAGGCAGTCCTGGATACGGATGCGTTTGGACACGCGCAGCCGCCGGTCGTTCATGTAGGCGCCGCGGCCTTTGGTGGCGGTGAACAGGTCGTTGCGTGTGGGGTCGTAAATAACGGCCTGCTCGACTTTGCCCTTGACCGCCAGCGCAATGCTGACGCAGTACACCGGAAAGCCGTGGATGAAGTTGGTGGTGCCGTCCAGCGGGTCGATGATCCAGACAAACTCGGAGTCTTTGGCGCCGTGCTCCTGGCCCGATTCTTCGGCCAGAATGCCGTGGCCGGGATAGGCGGTGAGCAGCGTCTCGATGATGATCTGCTCCGACGCCTGGTCCACCTCGGTCACAAAATCGTTGACCTGTTTTTGCGAGACGCGGACCGATTCAACGTCCAGCGCCGCGCGGTTGATGATTTTTCCGGCTTCACGCGCGGCCTTGATGGCCACGTTGATCATGGGGTGCAGATTTGGGGAGGGCATATGGGGCGTCTATAAATCCAATTTTCGGGCGCATGGCGTTGTTGCGCGGTGCTCGGAATCCTCACGCACCGAAGTGCATTCGGGTGTCCTGCGCTCCGTGCGCCAAGTGTAGTGTTGCACTCTGGATGGTACAAATAAAACGGATGGATTTTTGGTCAGGGCAAGGCGCAAACCACAGCGATACCAGTGGGTATCGCGCGGATTTGCAACGTCGCCATGGCCGAAAAGGCACCGTTTTATGTGCCAGACAGAGTGCAACACTGCACTAACCCTGCATCCCGAGAATTGAATTTCTAAAAGCCCCATCGGTGCAAAAGACCAGGGGCATCTAAACATCAATCGATGCAGGCAGCGACAATGGCACGATTTTACCCGCCCATTACCTCTCGCAATGCAATCGGCATTTCAAGCCCACTTCAAAACACGATTCATCCTGATCAACCCCAGCCACGCGGGCAACGTAGGGGCTGCGGCGCGTGCCATGAAGGTGATGGGGTTTGACGACCTGGTGCTGGTGGCACCGCGTTGGGCCAATGTGCTGCGCCGGGAAGAAACGATCCAGCGGGCTAGCGGCGCGCTAGACGTGCTGGACAAGTGTCGCATTGTCGACACGCTGGATGAGGCGCTGGAGGGCATGACCCACCTGTGCGCCACGGCCATGACCCCGCGCG
>JANYJD010000370.1 GCA_025358555.1 Rhodoferax sp. | reverse complement strand
CAGCCTGCTGGACGCGATCAGCGACGGCTCCATGGCGCCCGGCGCGCGCATCATGCAGGAAGACATTGCTGTGCAGCTTGCGGTGTCGCGCCAGCCTGTGCTGCAGGCGTTGCGGCTGCTTAAGAAAGACGGCTTTGTGCTGGACGCGCCAGGCCGCGGCGTGCTGGTGGCCCCGCTGGACGTGGCGCGGCTGGTGCAGATTTACCAGGTGCGCAGCGCGCTGGATGCGCTGGCCGCGCGTCTGGCCGCCGCTGCGCGGCATCCGATTGACTCGCGCCTGGTCAGCCAGGGCCGCACGGCTGCGCGCGACAAGAACGTCAAGGCCATGATGGCCGCTGACGAGGCCTTTCACGCTGCCATTTACGCCGCATCGGGCAACCCGCTGATCGCTCAAAGCGCGCAACTGCACTGGCAGCACATTCGCCGCGCCATGGGCGCAGTGCTGCAGGTGTCGACCATGCGCGAATCGATCTGGGACGAACATGCCGCCATCGTTAATGCCATTTCGCTCGGCAACGAAGACCTGGCAGAAGCTTTGATCCGCCAGCATGGCCAAGACGCCGCCCACAACCTGGCCGACTTGCTCACGCGGGCCCTTACCCTGCAAAGCGCGCAATAACAGGGCAGCCTGTACCACGCGCCGCGCCACTTTCACACGCTGCAATCCAACTCACCCCTTCAAACCCGAGGAGACACTTCATGAAACTCACCCCCGAGCAACGCACCCAGTTTGACCGCGATGGCTACCTGTTCTTCCCCGGCCTGTTCACGCCGCAAGAGACGCAGAATCTGAACGACGCCGTGCCCGAGCTTTACAGCCGCCGCGAAGATTTCAACGTGCGCGAAAAGGGCAAAGACGCGGTGCGCACCAACTTTGCCGCGCACCTGTACAGCAAGCCCTTTGCCAAGCTGGCGCGCCATCCGCGCATGATTGAGCCCGTGGAAGATTTGCTCGGTGAGCAGCTCTACATGCACCAGTTCAAAATCAACGGCAAGATGGCTTTTGAAGGCGACGTGTGGCAGTGGCACCAGGACTACGGCACCTGGCTCAACGACGACATGATGCCGACCGAGCGCGCCATGAACATCGCGATTTTTCTGGACGACGTGAACGAGCACAACGGCCCGCTGATGTTCATCCCCGGCAGCCATAAAAAGGGCGTGGTCGATGCCAAGCATGACCTCACCACCACCAGCTACCCGCTGTGGACGGTCGATAACGACTTGATTCGCCAGCTAGTGCAGCGCGGCGGCGGCAAAGGCAGGTACGACGCTGATGGCCACAGCGTCGGGGGCGGCATCGTCAGCCCCAAGGGCCCTGCGGGCTCAATGATCTTGTTCCATTCCTGCCTGGTGCACGCGTCGGGCAGCAATTTGTCGCCCTTCAACCGCGTGGCGGTTTACTTGAGCCTGTGCGCCGTCAGCAACCACATCCGCCGCCACAAGCGGCCTGAGTACATTGCGCACCGCGACTTCACGCCGATTACGTGCCTGCCAGACGATTGCCTGGTGAAAGACTATCCGGTCGATCTGCCGTGGAAAGACGGCGTGCCTGCTACGGCGATGCAGACGTCGATGGAGCCGATGGCCGCAATGAAGAAGGCCGCGTGATGAATCTTTACGCAAAACTCCAGCAACGCGCAGCCGACAACAAACCGGTTCGCATCGGCCTCATCGGCGCCGGCAAATTCGGCTCGATGTACCTCGCGCAAATCCCCAGAACACCCGGCGTGCATCTGGTGGCGATTGCCGACCTGTCACCCGACGCAGCCCGTGCAAATCTGGCCCGTGTGGGATGGAATATGGCCACAGCCCTTGTCCCGTCTTCATCATTAGCTATTAAAACAGGATCAACCTGGATTACGGACGACTGGCAGGCCGTGGTGACGCACCCGCAAATTGACATCATCGTCGAATGCACCGGCAACCCGGTGGCGGCCGTTGAGCATTGCCTGCTGGCGTTCAAGCACGGCAAGCATGTGGTCAACGTCACCGTGGAGGCCGATGCTTTCTGCGGCCCACTGCTGGCGCGCAAAGCAGCCGATGCGGGCGTAGTGTATTCGCTGGCGTTTGGCGACCAGCCCGCGCTGATTTGCGATCTGGTGGACTGGGCGCGCACCTGCGGCTTTCCTGTGGTGGCCGCAGGCCGGGGCCACAAATGGCTGCCTCACTTTTGCGAATCAACGCCTGACACGGTGTGGGGCAACTACGGCCTGACGCCCGAGCAAGCCGAGCGCGGTGGGCTCAACCCCAAGATGTTCAACAGCTTTCTGGATGGCTCCAAGCCATCGATTGAAAGCACGGCCGTTGCCAACGCCACGGGCCTGACCGTGCCCAGCAACGGCCTGCTGTACCCGCCAGCGAGTGTCGAAGACATTCCGTTTGTCACACGGCCCATTTCTGATGGCGGGGTGCTGGAGCGCAAAGGCATGGTCGAGGTGATCTCGTCGCTGGAAGCCGACGGCCGAAAAATCCCATATGACATCCGCATGGGCGTGTGGGTGACAGTGGAAGGCGAGACGGACTACATCCGCAACTGCTTTGAAGAATACAACGCGCACACCGACCCAAGCGGGCGCTATTTCACGCTGTACAAGCGCTGGCATTTGATTGGGCTGGAAGTGGGTGTTTCCGTCGCGTCGGTCGCGCTGCGGGGTGAGCCGACGGGTGTGGCCACCTGCTGGAATGCCGATGTTGTCGCCACCGCGAAGAAGGACCTGAAGCCCGGTGACATGCTGGACGGTGAAGGCGGCTACACGGTGTGGGGCAAGTTGTTGCCTGCTGAGACGTCGGTTCAACTCGGCGGCGGCGTGCACGACTCGCAAAAAAGTGGTTTGTACGATGCGCAAAGAGGCGGCTTGCCATTGGGCCTGGCACACCAGGTCAAGGTGGTTCGCGCCGTGAAGAAAGGCCAGAGCCTGAGCTGGGCAGATGTGGCGATGGACACCACGACTGATGCCTACAAGGTGCGGCGCGAAATGGA
>JANYJD010000323.1 GCA_025358555.1 Rhodoferax sp. | reverse complement strand
CGTCATCGTGAAAGACTTCACCGCCACCATCCTGCGCGGCGACAAAGTGGGCCTGATTGGCCCCAACGGCGCGGGCAAGACCACGCTGCTGAAAATGATTCTGGGCGAGCTGTTGCCCGACAGCGGCAAGGTGCGCCAGGGTGCCAACCTGCAGGTGGCCTATTTTGACCAGATGCGCAACGCGCTGGACCTGGACGCCACGCTGGAGAACTTCATCAGCCCCGGCAGCGAATGGATTGAGATTGGCAACCAGCGCAAGCACGTCAAGAGCTACCTGACCGATTTCCTGTTTTCACCGGCCCGCGCCAACTCGCCGGTGCGCTCGCTGTCTGGCGGGGAACGCAACCGCCTCCTGCTGGCACGCCTGTTTGCGCGCCCGGCCAATGTGCTGGTGCTGGACGAGCCCACCAACGACCTGGACATTGACACGCTGGAGCTGCTGGAAGACCTGCTGCAAAACTACGAAGGCACGGTGTTTCTGGTGAGCCACGACCGCACTTTTCTTGACAACGTGGTCACCAGCACCATTGCGTTTGAAGGCACCGGGCTGTGGCGCGAATACGAAGGTGGCGTGCAGGATTGGCTGATCCAGTCTCGCCGCAGCAAGAAGGCGCTGGGCGAAAAAACGCAGATAACTATTAATTCAATAGCTAACTATGCATATAACACGAGGGCTACAGGCCAAAATAATGCCAAAAACGGCTCAGACAGCGCGCCAAAGGCTCAAAACCAGGCCCCACGCAAGCTGGGCAACAAGGAACAGCGCGAACTGGACGGCCTGCCCGCCAGCATCACCGCCCTGGAGCAGGAGCAGGCCGCCATCCAGCGCGAGCTGGCCGACGGCGGCGTCTACACGCGCGACCCTGGCCGGGCAAAGGAAATGGCCAAGCGCGATACCGCCATTGAGGAAGAACTGCACGCGGCACTGACCCGCTGGGAAACCCTCTCGTCACTCTCGTCGCAGTCATCGCCATCCCCAGTTTGACCATGCCAGACACCCAGCACCTGTATCGGCCCATCCGGGTGTTGCATCTGGAAGACTCTGCCGTTGACCACCAGTTGGTTCACCGCGCCCTGGAGAGATCGGGCATTGCATTCACCATGCAGCGGGTCGAAACTCTGCAGGCGCTGCAGGACAGCTTTCA
The DNA here is from genome assembly GCA_025358555.1 of Rhodoferax sp. Taxonomy (GTDB): domain Bacteria; phylum Pseudomonadota; class Gammaproteobacteria; order Burkholderiales; family Burkholderiaceae_C; genus JANYCG01. Next base: position 5,207 of record JANYJD010000323.1, on the reverse strand, counting down.
CTCGGCATCGTTTGACGTGATTCTGGCCGACTACCGCCTGCCCGGCTTTACCGCAATTGACGCCTGGAACATCGTGCTGGGTCTGGAGAAACGCCCCCCGTTCATCCTTCTTTCAGGTGCTATTGGCGAGCCCGCTGCGGTTGCGGCCATCAAGCTGGGCATGAGCGACTATCTGCCCAAGGGCGACATGGGCAAGCTGGCGCACGTCATCCAGCGCGCCATCGAAATCCAGAAGGCCCGCCTGGCCAAAGCGCGCGCCGACGCCGAGCTGGCCGCGTCCGAGCGGCGGCTGGCCGACTTTGCCGAGCATCTGCAGGCGACGATCGAGCAGGAGCGCGCCGCCATTGCCCGCGAAATCCATGATGACATCGGCGGCTCGCTCGCGGCCATCAAGTTCGACCTGGCCTGGATCGCACGCCATTCGCGGGACCCTGCCATGCTGGAACACGTCAACGTGGCCAGCGAGATGCTGCGACACGCCATTGGCGCCAGCCAACGCATCATGATGAACTTGCGTCCGGCCATTCTCGACCAGGGCCTGGTGGCGGCGCTGGACTGGCTGTGCACAGGGTTTGAAAAGCGCACGGGCATCAAGACCCTGTTTCGGGCAGCGCCGCAAGACAACGAACTGGACAAGGCGATCCAGCTCACCGCGTACCGCACGGCACAGGAAGCGCTCACCAACATCTCAAAATACGCCCAGTGCAGCCAGGTCACCATTGAGCTGTCAGACGCGCGCGGCGTGTTGACGCTGGAGGTCACAGACAATGGCTGCGGCATCGCGCCTGCTGACGTTGACAAGCCCAAGGCGTACGGCCTGCGGGGTCTGCACGAACGTGCCAAGACCGTGGGCGGCTGGCTTGATGTGAGCACCCGCGCAGGCCTTGGGACGTCCATCATCCTCTCGGTCCCGCTAGGCACAGGCGAGCACGCCGATAACCAGGAACCCTTCAATGATTCGCGTTATTCTTTGTGACGACCACGCCCTGGTGCGCCGGGGCATCCGTGACACGCTGTCAGAGGCGGCAGACATCCAGGTCGTGGCCGAGGCGGGAAGCTACTCGGAGGTGCGGGAGGCTCTGCGGTCCCACTCCTGCGACGTGCTGGTGCTGGACTTAAACCTGCCAGGCCGTGGCGGGCTCGAAGTGCTGGCCAGCATGCGGGAGTCCAGCCCATCGGTCAAGGTGCTGATCGTCTCGATGTACCCGGAGGATCAATATGCGATCCGCTGCCTGCGGGCGGGCGCGCAGGGCTACCTGAACAAGGCGGGCGACCCGGCAGAAATGGTGGCCGCCGTGCGCGCCATCATGCAGGGGCGCAAGTACGTGACACCCGAAGTGGCACAGATGCTGGTGGAGAACCTGTCATCGCCATCCAACGAGGCGCTACATGCGTCGTTGTCTGAACGGGAGCTGCAAACCCTGCTCAAAATTGCCTCGGGCAAACGTCTGGCGGACATTGCTGAAGAGCTGATGCTGAGCCCCAAGACCGTCAGCGTCTACCGCTCGCGCGTGCTCGAAAAACTCAAATTGTCAAACAATGCAGAGTTGACCGTCTACGCCATCCGCAACGAGCTGGTTTGACCTGCCAACCCAGGCCTGCTACGCCTTGCCAGCGCGCTTGAAGCGCTCGGACGGGGTGACGACATCGGTTAGCCGGATGCCAAATTTGCCATTGACCACCACCACTTCGCCGTGCGCAATCAGGTAGCCATTCACCAATACGTCGACCGGCTCGCCTGCCACCGAATCCAGCTCGACGATGGAGCCGGGCTTGAGCTGCAATACCTGCTTGATCGGCACCCTGGTCCGGCCCAGTTCCACCGACAGCTGCACCGGTATGTCCAGCACCATATTGAGATTCACAGCGGGCGCGCTGGGGCTGGCAGGCGGGGATGCCGCAGGCGCAGGCGATGCTGTGCGCGGCGGCTCTTCCCGTGTTGGGCGGGCAGCAGGCGGACTTGCTGCGGCGGTTGGGGTGGCTGCCGTTGCTGGGGTGGCTGGGGCGACTGCACCATTGCCCGCCAAAATTTTCGGCAGCGGCAGCCCCTCAGACCAGCCAGGTCGGCTGTCAGTGAATGGCTTGTCGCTGGACGGCTTGTCGTCAACCGCCATCTCTGACCCCTGATGCACCCAAACCGTCGCGGCTCAAACTTTTATTGATCCGGATGGCATGCCTTGCATTCACCGTCCCATACTGGCAGGCAAACACCGGCACGCCGTCCACCATGGCGCTGATTTGCGGCTCGACTTTCAGGCCGATGAAATCTCCCGCTTTCATGGACACCAATTGCGCCACTGTGGTGTCCAGTACGGCAAGCTGCGCCACCAGCGTGACATCGACCGATTGAATCTCGCGTGTCAACTGGTTAACCCAACGGCGGTCTGCCTGGATGAAGTCCGCATGCGTCGTCGATTGCAGGATGTCCCGCACCGGCTCCATCGTCACACTGGGGAAACAGAAATGAATTTCGCCCGAGGCCTCGCCGATTTCAAGCTGGAATGAGGTCGTCATGACGCGCCCTGTAGGCACCGCAATGTTCGCAAGCTCCGGTTGCACCTCAGAGCGCAGGTGCACCAGCTCCAGTGGGCAGATGCCATGCCAGGCCTTGTTGTAGCCATCGGTGATGACACCCACCAGCCGGTTCAGGGCGCGCTGCTCTGAGTCGGAGAAATTGCGTCCATCGAGCCGGTTCAGCAGTTTGCCGCTGCCTCCGTACAGCAGGTCAATCACCGCAGAAATGAGCATCGGGTCGCACACCACCATGCCGTTGCCTCGCAGCGGGCGGATGGCGACGATGTTGCAATTGGACGGCACGCCCAGCGTGCTGGCAAACACGCTGTATTTCTGCACTGCCACTTGGCCCGCAGAAATCGCAGCGCTCTGGCCGGTCAACTCCAAAAGCCCGGCATGAAGATGGCGGGCAAATCGCTCATTGATGAGTTCCAGTGTCGGCATTTTGCCCCGCACAATGTGGTCAAGGCTGGCAATGTCTAATGGCTGGACCTCTGCATAATTTAACAGCGCGGGCGGTTGCACCGCCGAGCGTGCGCCTTCCCTGCTTTGATGGCTGCCGGCCGAGGCGCGTGGGTCGGCGGCGGGCAGCACCCCTGCCAGCAGCGCATCCACCTCGGCCTGGGAGATGACGTCACGCGTGTTCACCGGCTCACACCGCCGATGTTGCCACGGACACTGCTTTTATTGACAATGCTGCCGCTGCTGCCGCTGCTGCCAGGGCCATGGCGCTCGGCACGGGCAGCTATGGCGCGCGCCAGGTCAGGGTCGTTCTCACGCAGCGATGCCATCACTGACGGCTCCAGCGCCGCGCCCATCAATTTGATGATCTCCGTGGCTGCCGAAATGCCGCCCAGCGCCGTTTCACGCTCCTGCAGAGGCTCGGCAAGAACTGTACGCATGACATCACGCAAATCCTTGAGTGCCGCCGGGCGAATCGCCTTCATGGTGGCGATGCGCAGCACTACGTCATTGCGCAGGCGCTCGGCGCAGATTTTCAGGACGCCGGCGGCAAGCTCAGGGTCCAGATGCACCAGTATGGCGGCGACGATTTGCGGATGCTCTGCCGCCAGCCGCTGCGCGACAGACCATGGGTCCGCCCGCTTCAGGGGTTCAATGCCGGTCATCCGCAGTGGCACTCCAGTTTTGCATGCTCAGGTTTGTTGCTTGGGTTTGTGGCTTTGGGGTGTTTGCAGCGGGCCGTTGCGGCCACTCGTGTTGTACCCGATATTTTCGCCGCCGGGTGCGCCTGCCGCAAGCCTGCAACGCGTGTACTGAAAACGATATTGACGTAAGAGTTTGCCCTACACGCTGCCGATCCCGCCCTGACACAGGCTCAATCATTGCGCTGCGCGCACGCTTGAGAAGACCTTCCAGAACTGCGCCTCCTGCGTCGTTGCAAAGTTGATGCGCATCAGCGTGCTCGGCTGGCGCTCAGCATGAAACAGCGCGCCAGGGGCCAGCAGATAGCCCTCATCCAGCATGCGCTGAGACAGTGCGTCGGTGTCCACGCCCGTGTCTACCCAGCCAAACAGGCCAGCGGGCGGCGCGGCAAAGGTGCAGCCATGCGCCAAGCCCAAGCGCACGCTGCGGGTGCGGGCCGCGTCCAGCCGGGAGCGGATGCGCTCGGCGTGGCGGCGCAATTGGCCCTGGTCAATGCAGGCGGCCAGGGCGCGCTCCAGCAGGGCCGGGGTGGTCAGCGTGGATAGAAGTTTGGTGTCCAGCAGGCGCTCGTACAGCGCGGGCGGCGCGGCCAGGTAGCCCACGCGCCAGCCGGGGGCCAGGATCTTTGCAAAGCCGCTCACATAAATCGTGCGCTGCAAGCCGTCCAGCGCACACAGGCGTGTGGCGTGCTCAGGCGCCAGGTGGCTGTAGGTGTCGTCTTCAACAATATGAAAATTGTGCTGGTTGGCCAGTTTCAGCACGCGGTGGGCGCTGCCGGGCGTGAGGCAGAAACCGGTCGGGTTGTGCAGCACGCTGACACTCACAAACAGCTTGGGCGCATGCAGCTCGCAGTAGCGGGCCATCACCGAAAGATCAGGCCCATCTGCGCCGCGCGGCACCGGCAAAATGCGCATGCCCAGCGCCGCCAGCCGCGCAAATTCGATGGCCCAGCCGGGCTCTTCCACCATCACACAGTCGCCGGCCTTGAGCAGCGTGCGGCTCACAATGTCCAGCGCATGGGTGGCGCCGACGGTGGTGATGATCTGCGCGGGCGAGGCCTGCACGTTCAACAAAGCCAGCTTTTTTGACAGCGACTGGCGCAGCGCGCTGTCGCCTGCGGGCTCGCCGTATTGCAGCGAAAACGCCTGCAGCGCGCGCCCGCTGCACACTTTGCGCACGGCAGCGGGCATGAAGGTGGTTAGAAGCCAGTCGGGCGGGAAAACGCCCATGCCGGGTTGCGGCTTGTCGCCGTGGCCCTGGAACATGCCGCGGATCAGGGCCGTGGCGTTGACCGGCACGTGCCTCGCGTCAGGCAGGAAATTTGCTACATTATTAGTAGCTTCTTGTGAACTTCCGACAAGGGCTAGAGGCTTGTTTTGACCTCCATTGAGGGCTTTTTTGGCCGCCACGGCTGGTTGCGCGCTCTCGCGCACAAAGAAACCCCGGTTGCGCCGCGCCTCCACCAGGCCCTGGGCCAGCAGCTGGTCATACGCCGCCACCACGGTGGACGGGCTCACGCCCTGCTGCTG
>JANYJD010000325.1 GCA_025358555.1 Rhodoferax sp. | reverse complement strand
CGGTGTTGAGCGACGAGGTAGCCGCCCGCGTGCAAGCCAACAACCCGCTGGATCTGCATCCGCGTGAAGAGCGCGAGCGCCTGTACTTTGAAGCCATGATGCGCGTGCTGGACCGGGAGTTGCCGGGGTATGCGGATTGAGGCTGGGCTGACTGAGTTTGGCGGACTGGTCTTCGGGATGGCTTTGTATGGGGTGAGCTAGCGCCACGCTGGCTTGGTAGGCGAACGCGCCGGGCGTCCGTGGCTGCTCTCCGCTACGAGCTCGCGCAGATGTGTTTGTAGTTCGCTGTTTGAGTGGCGCGAATGCGATGGTTGGCGCACCCAGCGATGTAGCATGCGCAAATCCTGCGCTGCGATCCTCCACAGCCACCCGGCACGCCTGCTGATCTGGTGGGGTGCTTCGCACGGGGGTTGGATCGTCAACGCCGACATTTTGCTCGTAGCAGCTCTTGCCCATGCTCAGCCGGGAAGAAACTCCAGCCCATACTTCGTCGCGATGGCTTTGGCTTCTTCTGAGGCGCTTCGGTTAGGACTTCCCGTATCGAGCATAGTCGCCTCGGCGATCATTGCATCGAAGACGCCTCCGGGCGAGCTGATGATGATCTGACGACCCACTTCCGGCCCGGTACTCACGAAACCATGTGGTGTGCCGCGTGGAACAAATATCACGTCACCAAGGCCCAATTTCAACAACTTTCCGTCGAGGCGGAAGTCGTAGTGCCCTTCGCAGATGATGAACGTCTCGTCGTAGGTGGGATGTCGGTGGTAGCCCGCACCTGACTCGGGTGGCTCTATAGCTTCGCAGACGGTATATGCGTTCCAGTTCTCGCCAGCGGTCGTCTTGAACGTCATGCTCATCCGGCCGATCTTGAAAGTCTTGCCTTCCCCAGGCTGGAAGTGCGTTGGTTGCGTCGGGTTGAACATTTCCTTCTCCTCGTGATTCATGACAATTGCAGAAACCGAGGCCGCTGGCTAAGAGGGCACGGGCGCTGAAATCGAACGAAGGGAACTCCCTTCGACCGCAGTATAAGCCAGCGGCCGGAAAAAATCCACCCGAAAGTTTCACTCGAGTAATCAATACTGCATAACTTGTAGCTACAAATGCATATCCAGCAGTGGCTACAATCTATTTTGACTGTCAAATCCTGCCGAAAACGGCTCCGAAACATCCCCAACGCGCCAACCAAACCCCGCCAAGGCGGCGAGTAGTGTGCACACGCGCGCAGGGCCTATTCGCGCATGCTACAACGGCGGGTTCGCCAACCGTCGCTGTCACGCAAGCAAAGGCGGCGCGCTACAAAAATATCTGCGCGAGTGAACCGGAGAACGTGTGCACGCTGCTCGCCGCTTCGCCCTCCAAGTCAGCGTGTCAGAATTGCGCTGCCAGCAGGCATCTGCATAAAATGCGCGTGCCGTTTCTCCAGAAACGCGTTGAAGCCTTCCTGCGCGTCGGGGGTGACGGTGGCGTCGGCCATGACGCCGGCGGCGAAGGCGTAGGCGTCGTCTTGCGTCATGCCGATCTGCTGGTAGAACGCGCGCTTGCCCATGGCTTTGGACAATGCGCCGCCGCGTGATGCGCGCTGGATCAAATCCAGCGTGGCGGCGTCGAGCTGGTCGGCGGGCACGCAGCGGTTGATCAGGCCCCATTGGGCTGCCGTGGCGGCGTTGATCGGGTCGCCGGTCATGGCCATTTCCAGCGCGCGCTTCGGGCCCATGTTTCGCGCCACCGCGACGAGCGGCGTGTGGCAAAACTGGCCGGCCTTGCCGCCGGGGATGGCAAACGCCGCCGTGTCCGCAGCCACGGCCAGATCGCAACTGGCCACCAGCTGGCAGCCGCCCGCCGTGGCCAGCGCATGCACTTTGGCAACCACCGGCTGCGGCATGGCCTGCAGCGTGTCCATCATGCGGATGCACACATCAAACAGCTCGCGCGCTTGGGCCAGCGTGACGCCCACCATGTCATGAAAACTGTGGCCCGAGCTGAACACCGGGCCATTCGCCGCCAGGATGACGCCGCGCGCATCGGTGTTGCCGACCTCATTGAAAGCCCGCGTCAGCTCCAGCAGCATCGGCATGGCCAATGCGTTGCGCTTGTCGGGGCGGTTCAGCGTGATGGTGGTGATGGGGCCGTCGGTGGACAGCAGCAGATCGTTGTACTTCAGGGTTTGGGGCATGGCGGGCCAACTTTCAGATTAATATGTTTTAAGTAGCTAACTATGCATACAGGACAAGGGCTACAGCCTGTCGGCCATGGTCTCACCCAGCCGGATCGCCGCACCGCTGGCCCATGCCGGGTTAAACTGCAAATCGCCTTTGGGGAACAGCATCACCACGGTGGAGCCCAACAAAAACCGGCCCATCTCATCGCCCTGTTTGAAGGCGGGCGGCGCGCCACCTTTCTCGCCTTTGCCGTCACCCGCAGCGCCACCATCGTACCGCCATTCGCGCACCGCGCCACCGCGCGGCGGGTTCACCACACCGTGCCACGTGGTGGCCATGCTGCCTACGATGGTGGCACCCACCAGCGTCAGCACAAACAAGCCTTTGCCAGCGGGGCTCATCGATTCAAACACGCACACCACGCGCTCGTTGCGCGCAAACAGCCCCGGCACGCCGCGCGCCGTGGTGGGGTTGACCGAGAACAGGTCGCCCGGCACGTAAATCATGCGCCTCAACACCGCATCGCACGGCATGTGGATTCGGTGGTAGTCACGCGGGCTTAAGTACAGCGTGGCGAAGTGGCCGTCCTGAAACTGCGCCGCCAAGGCTGCATCGCCGCCGACCAGCGCGGTGGTGCTGTAGTGGTGTCCCTTGGCCTGGAAAATCTGGTCGCGCTCGATGCGCCCAAACTGGCTGATCGCGCCGTCTACCGGGCAGACCCAATCGGCCTGGGCCAACGGGCGGGCGCCGGGCTTCAGGGCACGGGTGAAGAAGTCGTTGAAGCTGGCGTAGCTGGCAATGTCGGGGTTGGCCGCCTCGGCCATGTTCACGCTGTATTTGCCCACAAACCACTGGATGATGCGGGTGGTGATGCCGCCCCATCGGCCCGAGGCCACCACGCCGCCAAACGTGGTGATGGCCTGCTTGGGCAGCAGGTACTGCAGCCACACTTTGGACGATTCTGACAAGATGGATGCCTCATGTGGCAAGTGTTTTGACAAGTGCCGTGTTGAATGCCGTGACGGTCGGAGTGCCAATTCGCGTGACAAATCGGTTGGCATTGTACTGGCGTAAAGTAGAGCATGTTCCGTCTACTCGGCCACCTGTCCGGCCATTCATCAGGCATCACCGCATGAACGCACCCGTCTCCGCCGCGCAGCAACAATCGCTGCAAAAAACAGAGCTGTTAAGCCAATTGATTCAACGGCTGGAGCCCCATCTTCCAAAGCATGCCATGCTGTGGCACAACGAAGACACCACGCCCTACGAATGCGATGGCCTCACCGCTTACCGCCAGCGCCCGCTGATGGTGGTGCTGCCCGAAACCTATGCGCAGGTGCAGGCGGTGCTGAAGACTTGCCACGCGCTGAACGTGCCCGTGGTGGCGCGCGGGGCCGGTACGGGCCTCTCGGGCGGGGCCATGCCGCATGCATTGGGCGTGACGCTCAGCCTGGCCAAGTTCAACAAGATACTCAAGATTGACCCCGTCAGCCGCACGGCCGTGGTGCAGGGCGGTGTGCGCAACCTGGCCATCAGCGAAGCCGCAGCGCCGCACGGGCTGTACTACGCGCCCGACCCGTCCAGCCAGATTGCCTGCACCATTGGCGGCAACGTGGCCGAAAACTCGGGCGGCGTGCATTGCCTTAAATACGGGCTGACGGTGCACAACGTGCTGAAGGTCTCAGGCTTCACCATGGAAGGCGAGGCCGTCACGTTTGGCAGCGACGCGCTGGACGCGCCGGGCTACGATTTGCTGGCGGTGGTGATTGGCAGCGAGGGCATGCTGGCCGTGACCACCGAGGTCACCGTCAAGCTCATCCCCAAGCCGCAACTGGCGCGCTGCATCATGGCCAGTTTTGATGACCTGCGCAAGGCCGGCGATGCGGTGGCGGCGGTGATTGCGGCAGGCATCATCCCGGCCGGGCTGGAGATGATGGACAAGCCGATGACGGCAGCGGTAGAAGACTATGTGCACGCGGGTTACGACCTGAGCGCCGCCGCCATTTTGCTGTGTGAAAGCGATGGCACGGCAGAAGAAGTGGAAGAAGAAATTGGCCGCATGAGCGAGGTACTGCAACGCTGCGGTGCCACCGCCATCGCCGTGAGCCAGAGCGAAGCCGAGCGCCTTAAATTCTGGAGCGGCCGCAAAAACGCCTTCCCCGCCAGTGGCCGCATCAGCCCCGACTACATGTGCATGGACTCGACCATTCCGCGCAAGCGCGTGGCCGACATATTGATAGCCATTGCGCAGATGGAAAAGAAATACAACTTGCGCTGTGCCAACGTGTTTCACGCGGGGGATGGCAACCTGCACCCGCTGATTCTGTTTGACGCCAACGACGCCGACCAGCTGCACCGCTGTGAGCTTTTTGGTGCCGAGATTCTGGAAACCAGCGTGGCCATGGGCGGTACCGTCACCGGCGAGCACGGTGTGGGTGTGGAAAAGCTCAACAGCATGTGCGTGCAGTTTTCTGCCGCCGAGAACGAGCAGATGTTTGGCGTGAAGCGCGCGTTCGATCCGAAAGGTTTGCTCAACCCCGGCAAGGTCATCCCCACGCTGCAACGCTGTGCGGAGTATGGGCGGATGCTGGTGCGCGGCGGGCAGATCAAGCACCCGGACTTGCCGAGGTTTTAACGATGTTG
>JANYJD010000306.1 GCA_025358555.1 Rhodoferax sp. | reverse complement strand
GGCTTGCGCTGCTTCAGCCAGCCCTCGTACTTCTCGCCATACGCGTCCTCAATCCGGTTGCGCTTGACCTTGAAGGTGGGGGTGACAAAGCCGTTCTCGGGCGACCAGGTGCTGGCGACCACCGCCATGCAATCGAGCTTTTCATGCGCTTCCAGTTGCGCGTTGACGGCTTTCAGATGGGCGGTCAATGACGTGGTCAATGCGGTCTTGCCATCGGGCGTCTTGCTGCGCGCCAGCGCGTCGGCCGACAGCATCACCAGAGCCAGAGGCTGCGCAAAATTGGCACCGGTAACGGCGCAGGCTTCGATATCGGGATGGTTCACCAGCAGGTCTTCAATGGGAGCAGGAGCCACGTATTTGCCTTTGCTGCTCTTGAAGAGATCCTTGACTCGGCCCGTGATGCGCAGGCAGCCGTCCGTTTCGTGCTGGCCCTTGTCGCCGGTGCGAAACCAGCCGTCTGCCGTGAAGCTGGCCGCAGTCTGCACCGGGTCTTTGTAGTAACCCAGCATGACGCCGGGGCTGCGCATCTGAATCTCGCCGCTTTCGGGGTCAATGCGGGTTTCCACACCGTCATAGGCCAGGCCGACAGTGCCGGGCCGGCTGGTGCCGGGCACCGTGGCGTGCGAGACGCCGCAGTTTTCGGTCATGCCGTAGGCCTCGATCAAATCAAGCCCGAGGTCGCGGTACCAGCGCAGCATCTCGGCCGGCATAGGCGCTGCGCCACCGGCGGCCAGGCGGCAATGGTCCAGCCCCAGCGCCTTGAGAATCTTGCGCCGCACCAGGCCACCGACAATTGGCAGGCCGAGCAGGAAATTGAGTTTTTTCTGGGGTGTTTTCGAAAAAATCCCTTGTTGGAATTTCACCCACAGGCGGGGCACCGAGAAAAAGATGGTGGGGTGGGCGCGCTGCAAATCATGCACAAAAGTGTCCAGCGATTCGGCAAAGAAAATATGGCTGCCAAATTTCAGCGCGCCCTGCTCCACTAGCATGCGCTCCGCCACGTGCGCCAGCGGCAGGTACGACAGAAAATGGTCTTCGCTGCTCATGGTGACGCGCCGGGTGGCACTGGCCAGGCTCCAGGCCATGGCGTGAAACGTCTGCATCACGCCCTTGGGGTTGCCGGTGGTGCCCGAGGTGTAGATGATGGTGCACAGGGAGTTGCCGTCACGCACCGTCTCGCCTTGTCGCGGCGCATTGGCGGCAAGCAGTGCGTCCCATGAGGTTTTGGCAACGCCATTTGGCGACAGCGGCAAGGCGATCAGGGGCACGCCGCCTGGCACGCCATCGCCCAGACTGTCGGTGTCGTCCAGCTTGCCGACAAAGCAGGCGCGGGCCTCACTGTGTTCAAGGATGTAGCGCAGCGCTTGCGCGTTGAAGGTCGGGTAAATGGGCACGGACACATGGCCCGCCATCCAGATGGCCAGGTCGGCCAGAATCCAGTGCGCGCTGTTTTTGCCCAGAATGGCCACGTTGCTGCCTGCCGGCCAGCCTTGGGCCGTGAGCCAGGTGGCGATGCGCCGGGCCTCGTCGCCCGCCTGCGCCCAGGTGATGTCGCGCAGGCCGCCGCCGCCCAGCGGCTGGGTCAGGAAAATCTTGTCCGCCCGCTCGCGCTCCCAGCGGTAAAACGAGGGCAGTTGCAGGTCGCTGGGGGACAGGGTGACGGGTGAGGGCATGGACTTGTTCCTTGGGGTGGTGGGGTTGCTTTTGCGGCTGGTTTTGATTTTCCGCAGATCGGCCTGGATCAGCCTTGGTAACTACCCTTGAAAAACTGCTAAAACGCCAGGCGACATTCGGTGCTACCCCCGCGCAACGGGCCGCGAAGGGTCGCTGCACCATTCGCTCCAGCTGCCCGCGTACAGCGCTGTGCGGCCCAGCCCGGCGATTTCCATGGCGAGGATGTTGGGCACGGCGCTCACACCGCTGCCGCAGTGGTGCACCACGGTGGCGGGGTCGCGCCCGGCCAGCAGGGCTTCAAACTCGGTTTTTAAAACTGATGCGGGTTTGAATTTGCCATCTGCGCCGATGTTCTGGGTGAACGGCCGGTTCAGCGCGCCGGGGATGTGGCCGGCCACCGGGTCCAGCGGCTCCACCTCGCCGCGAAAGCGCGGTGCGGCGCGTGCGTCCAGCACGGTCTGGATGGGACGACCCAGGTTGTCTGCTATTTGTTTTGTAGTTAATAATGTAGCAACAACGGGGGCTAGAGCGAATTTTGAGGGTGATCTTGCAGGTTCTGCAGCGCTGGACAATCCGCCTGAGACCGTGCCAGAAACATTGCCAGAAGCCGCCTGCCAGGCCTGCAGCCCACCGTCCAGCACGGCCACGTTGTCATGGCCCGCCCACTTCAGCATCCACCACAGGCGGCCACAGTAGTTGGCACCCTGGCGGTCGTAGACAACCGCTTGCATTCGATTGGCAAACCCGACACTGCCCAGCCAGGCGGCAAACTTTTCGCGCGCGGGCAGCGGGTGGCGGCCACCGCTGGCGGGGCGTTCGTTGTCAGGCAGCTGGGCTTCGTCTGTTGGTGGCCTGGATTTGTCACTCAACTTGTCACTCAACTTATCACTAAGGGCCGTGTCCAGATGCGCATACACCGCGCCGGCAATGTGGGCCTCCCGGTACATCGCTTCACCGGCTTGCGGGTTCATCAGGTCAAAGCTGCAATCAAACACCATGAGGGGTTGGTCGCTGGCGGTGAGCAGCTTTAACTGGTCTGCGGAAATCAGGGTGGTGTATGTCGGATGTTGGGTCATGGGTCAGTCCTGTGGGTCCTTGTCAGTGGTCTTCCGCTGGCGTATTGGGCAGCGAGCGTGACCGCAGCACGGTAGCCGCAATGCCGCTGGCCACTATCACGGCAATGCCCAGCCAGCCGATGAAGGGTATTTTGTCGCCAAACAGCAGCACACTGTAAACCGACGCAAACACAATGCCAGAGTACTGCAAATTGGCAGCCACCAGCGTGGAGCCGCCGCTGTAGGCCTTGTTCATGCACCACTGGCCCAATGAGGCCAGCATGCCTATCGGCACCAGCCAGGCGGCCGCTTGCCAAGTCACCCGATGCCACGGCGTAAAGCCCGTAAAGGCCATGCCCACCGCTCCCGCCACTAACGCACCCAGGGCAAAATAAAATACAGTGCGCCCGGCGGGCTCGCCCAGTCGGCCAAGTGCAGTAACTTGCATGTAAGCCAGCGCCGCGCCAATGCCGGAGAGCAGGCCAATCACGCCCGCAAAAAGCTGGTTCTGGTCCAGCGTGGGGCGCAGCGTCAGCACCACGCCTGCGAACCCGGCCAGCACTGTGGCCAGCAGTGGCCCCTGGCGCGGCAGGTTGCCATACAGCAGGCCACCGCCCACGATGAAGGCCGCAATCCACACGCTGCTCATGTAATTCAAGGTCATGGCGGTGGCCAGCGGCAGGTAGGCAATGGCGTAGAACCACGCCCCCAGCGACAGTGTGCCCACCAGCGTGCGCCAGGCGTGCATCATGGGCACGGGCGTGCGAAGCGGCGTGCCCTGCGCGCGCAGCAGCAATGCGGTGAAGACCACGCTGACCAGCCCGCGGTAGAACACCAGTTCGGTGATGTTGAACGCGCCAGCAGCGATCTTGACGCCGACGCCCATGGTGGCAAACAGCAGCGAGGCCAACACCATCCACACTGCCTGCATCACGGTTTTATTTGTCAAATTTGGCCTGCGGTTCGCGCGCAACGTCGTACACCAGTTCCCGCAGGAATTTCACCGACGGGTCGCTGGCAATTCTGGGGTGCCAGTATTGGCGGATTGTGATGGCCGGAATGGCCTTGGGCAGGCGCACGGTCTTCAGCGCGACGATGGGTGAGAGCAGCTCGTACAACTCGCGCGGCACCACAGCCACCATGTCGCTGGCGGCAACAATAAAGGGAATCGCCGCGATGTGCTGGATGCTCATGGTGACGCTGGGGGCGAAGCTGGCTTTGCGCAACTGCGTTTCCAACCAGGCCGTGGTCACGGGGATGGCCCCGGTATGCACCTTGCGGGCCAGGCTAAAGGCCTGCCATGACAGCGTTGCACCCACCTGCGGATGGTCCCTGCGCGCAATGCACACATAGTCGCGCTGGTAAAGCCGCTGCTGGAACAGCCCCGGGTCGGATGTCGCAAAAAAACCCACCGCCATGTCCAGTTGCCCCGATTCCAGCCCGGCGCTAAGGTCCTCGGAGCCCAATTGCACTGGCGACAGCAGTGCATGGGGCGCCAGCGCTGCCAGGCGCTTGACCAGCCTGGGCACCAGCGTGATGGCACCCAGCTCGTTCATGCCGACGCGGAATTCCCGTGTGGTGGTGGCAGCATCAAAACTCTGCAAGCCGCCGATTTCGGTCTCCATGATGCGCAGCACGCGCGCGGCGGGCTCTGCCAGGCGCTGGGTGAAAGGCGTTGCGGCCATGCGATTGCCGATGCGCACAAACAGCGCGTCGCCAAAGCGTTTGCGCATGCGGTCAAGCTGGTAACTCAGTGCCGACTGGCTGGTGCCCAGCGTCTGCGCGGCGCGTGTCACGGTGCCGTGCTCCATCAACGCCATGACGGCCTTGAGGTCGGCAAGCTCGGGTTGAGGGTTATCAAATTTTCTCATGACCTGTATTCAACGAATGATCTATCTAATTATCCCGCATGTGCTTAAAGTCACCACACCCCGCCGTACAACAGCAAGGGCTGGGCAGCTCCCGCCAGCTTGGAGACAATGAACAAATCGCACAATCTGCAAGACAGCGTCACAGGTCAAAACACTGACGTGCTCATCATCGGTGCAGGGCCCGCCGGTCTGTCCTTGGCTGTAGAGCTTGGCACACAGGGCCAGCGCTGCATCGTGGTCGAGCGGCACGAGCATGTGGGCTTCGCCCCCCGCGCCAAAACCAGCAACGTGCGCACCCGTGAGCTGTTTCGCCGCTGGGGCATTGCCGACCGCCTGGCGGCAGAATCGCCGTTTGGTGTGGACTACCCTCCCGACGTGGTGTTTGCCACGCGCATGAACGGGTACGAGCTGCACCGTTTCCCCAACGCGTTCAACGGCAGCCCGACCAGGGACGAGCGCTATTCGGAGCATGCACAGTGGATTCCGCAGTACAAGGTGGAAGCCGTGCTCAAAACGCGGGCCAGCGAGTTGCCGGGCGTGGAGATTCGTTTCGAGGTTGAACTGGAAGAGTTCACCGACCGCGGCGATCACGTCATGGCGGTGCTGCGTGACGTCAAGACCGGCAAGCAGACAAGCGTTAAAGCGGCCTACATCGTTGGCGCAGATGGCGCGCGCAGCACGGTGCGGGAAAAGCTCGGCATCAAGATGAATGGCACCTCGCCACTCTCGCATAACCACAACATCATCTTCCGCGCGCCGGGGCTGGCCGCGCAACATGGGCTGGGCCGAGCGATCATGTATTGGCTGGTCAATGAAGAAGTGCCGTCCGTCGTCGCTCCGCTGGACAAGGGCGATCTCTGGACTTTTGCCTGCCCCATCCTGGACGACACCTCCCAAGACCCGGCTTTGCTGATTCGCAAGGCGCTGGGTTTTGACATGGACATCGAGATCTTGACCCGCGATGAGTGGACCGCACACCAACTCATCGCCGAGCGCTATGGCAGCGGCCGCGCCTTCCTGATCGGCGATGCTTGCCACCTGCATCCACCCTTTGGCGGCTACGGCATGAACATGGGCATCGGCGACGCGCTGGACCTGGGCTGGAAGTTGTCCGCCGTGCTGTCCGGCTGGGCAGGGGACGCCCTGCTGCCGAGTTACGAGATTGAACGGCGTCAGGTGCATCAGCGCGTGATTGAAGAGTCGGTGGCCAACCACGCTGTGAGCACCGCAAAGCTGGTGGTTGCAGGCATAGAGGACGCGGGCGATGCGGCCGACGCCATCAGGGCTGGCGTTGGGGCCACAATAGCCGCGACCAAGCGCCGCGAGTTTTATTCGCTGGGCGTGGTGCTGGGCAGCCGGTATCGGCAATCGCCGGTGCTGGCAAGCCCCGCGAACCTTGCGGGCGACATGGCCGACTCTATCGACTACACCCCGCTGGCCAGGCCGGGTTGCCTGGCACCGCACATGTGGCTTGATGCGGGCAGCGCCAACGGCGCGTCGCTGTACGACCAATTCTCGAGCGGCGGTTTTACCTTGCTGGTGACCACGCAAAGCGCGGCTGAAGCGGCGGATCCGCTGGTGCAGGCAGCCGCCGGGTTGGGTATGCCGCTCACGCTGCTTGTCCAGCCTCTGAAGAAACTCAATGCGCTGTATGGCTGCGATTACGCGCTGATCCGCCCCGACCACTTCATCGCCTGGTGTGGCAACAGCGTCGATGGCGCTTTGGACATGCTGGCGCGCGCCACCGGCAAAGTACTTGAACCTGTGACCTGAATTCAGTTTTCGTTAAACCTCAAAGGAAAAACCCATGACCTCACTCAAACGTCGTACCGCCCTTGCTGTTTGTGCCGCAGCCCTGCTGGCCAATGGCGTAGCACAGGCCCAGACGGCAGCGCCCGCTGGCTGGCCCACCAAACCGGTTCGCCTGTGGGTGCCGTCGCCTGCCGGTACCGCGCCCGACATCGTGGCCCGGGTGATGGGCGACAAGCTGTCAAAACTGTGGGGACAGCCTGTGATCGTCGAGAACCGCCCCGGCGCGGGTGGCAACATCGGACTTGGAGCCATCAAGAGCGGTACGCAGGATGACCACACTTTCGCGTTTGTACCGGCCTCGGTGCTGACGCTGACGCCCTACATGTTCAAAAGCACCCAGGTTGATGTGGTGCGTGATTTTGTGCCGGTCGCCCTGGTGGCCGAAGGCCCGATGATGATGGCGGTGAACGCAACGTCTGCCATGAACACGGTAGCCGACGTGATTGCTCAGGCCCGCAAAAGTCCTGACACGTTTGTCGTCACTTCGCCGTTCATCTATTCTGTGCCGCACCTGACGGTCGAGGTGTTGGCGAAAGCAGCGGGTGTGCCCCTGCGGTCTGTGCCCTATACCAATAGCGGTGCCGCCATCGCCGCTGTCATGAACAACGACGCCCAACTGATCATTGACGGGATTCCACCCATTGAGCCCATGGTTAAGGGCGGCAAGCTCAAGGCAATTGCCCTGTTTTCCGACGGCCGCATGGCCAACCGGCCGCAGACGGCGGCAGTGAGCGAAACCTACCCCGGCATGGTGGTGAACGGCTGGTTCGGCATCGTAGCGCCCAAAGGCACGAGCGACAAAGCGATTGAGCGAATCAATCTGGATGTGGCAAAAGTGGTGCGTGAACCCGAGTTGACCGAGCGTTTTGACAGCTTTGGTGTGTATGCAAAAAGCATGACACCGGCCCAATTTGGCAAGTACTGGACGGACGATCGCCTGCGTTGGGAAAAAGTGCTGCAGGATGTTGGCGCGAAGCCGCAATAAGCACAGCGCAAGCAGCTCGCCCACCCGTCACTGACTGGAGACATGACATGTTCGCCTACAACGCTTGGTACCTGGGTGCCTGGGCCGATGAAATCAAACCGCAAGGTCTCCTGGGCCGGGTGTTGCTGAACCAGCCGGTGGTGTTTTACCGCACCGAAGACGGCACCGCGCTCGCGCTGGAAGACCGCTGCTGCCACCGCGCCTTGCCGCTGTCGCACGGTTGCGTGATTGGCGACCAGCTTCAGTGCGGCTACCACGGGCTGGTCTATGACCGCCAGGGCGTTTGCGTCAAGGTGCCGGGGCAGGAGCGTGTGCCGCTTAAGGCCAAGGTCAGGAGCTACCCGGTTGTCGAGCAGGATGAAATGCTCTGGATCTGGATGGGCGAGCCCGCGCTGGCCGACCCGGCGCTGATCATTCGCCACCCCTGGCACAACGACCCCGGCTGGGCCTGGATCAAGGACAGGTATTCCATCAACGCCAACTACCAGTTGATCACCGACAACCTGATGGACCTCACGCATGTGGGCTATGTGCACCAGCGCACCATAGGCGGCACACCGCAGGCGCACTCAGAAGCAGAAACCCAAACCACGCGCTCTGACGCCAGCGTCAACGTGACGCGCTGGATGATGAACTCTGTGCCGCCGCCTGCCTACACGGCCGGGCACAAGTTCAACACGCCAACGGTTGACCGCTGGATGGAGATTGACTTCTTCCCGCCCGCCGTGGTGCGCATTCACACCGGCGCCAAAGACGTGGGCACCGGCGCGCGCGAGGGCAACCGCGAAGGCGGCCTGGCCTTCAGGGGCTTGAACCTGCAGACACCAGAGACCGAAAAGAGCACCCACTATTTCTGGTCGGGTGCGCGTACCTATTCACCAGACGAGCCCGAGGGCCGCAACAAGCTGCTGACCAGCCTGCCACCCACATTTGCAGAAGACAAGGTGGTGGTAGAGGCGCAGCAGGCGTCGCTGGACAGGCAGGGCGGAGTGCCCCTGGTGATGATTGCCTCTGACGCGGGCCTGGTGCATGCGCGCAAACTGGTGGCCGCAATGATTGAGAAAGAAGCCACAGCCAAGGAGTCTGCCAACAGGGAGGCGCCCATACCCAATGCGCCCCCCAATGCGCCCCCCAATGCGCCCCCCGATGCACAACCCGATGCACAACCCGAAACACAGCGACAACTACACGAGCAAACATCATGAACACCGAGATTGAATCTGCCTACATCGTGCTGGAAAGCCGCAACCCGGCTGCCGTCAATACCTACTTGGGCGAGGTCATTGGCCTGATGCCCGGCGCGCCCACGCCGGGCGGCGCCGTCACCTGGCGGGCCGACGGCAAGGCCCAGCGTGTGGTGCTGGCCCAGGGGTCGGCCAACGACGCCACTTGCATCGGCTTTGAAGTCAGCAGCCGCACGGCCTTCGACGGCGTTGTGACGCGCCTGCGAAAGCTGGATCTAGATCCGGTGCCGGGAACCGCTGCCCAGAACAAGGAACGCCGCGTGGCCGAGATGGTCCGTGTGCCCGCGCCCTGGGGGGTGGAGGTTGAAGTGGTGCTGGGGCTTGAGAACGCCGCCACGCCTTTCAAGAGCGCGATGTACCCCAATGGCTTTGTGACGGGCAACCAGGGCTTTGGCCATTTCGTTTTTGGCGTTGCCGGGGCTGACGCGTACGAAGCCTCACGCAAGTTTGCGCTGGAAGGCCTGGGCTTGAAGCTGTCTGACACCCTGCGCATGCCGATGGGGCCGGTCGAGTTGAAAGTGTCCTTCTTTCACTGCAACGCCAGACACCATTCACTTGCCATCGCCCAGATACCGGCGCCCGAAGTTCCGCAAAAACTGCACCACATCAACTTTGAAGTCAAGCGGGTCGCAGAAGTGGGCGCGGCCTTTGAGCGCGCGCTGGCTGCGGGTACGCCGCTTGCCAACATGCTGGGCCAGCATGAGAACGACGGCATGGTGAGTTTTTACAGCATCGGGCCGGATGGCTGGCAGGTCGAGGTGGGTGCTACCGGTCGGCAGATTACGGATAACTGGAACGATGTACGCGAGTACAACCGCATCAGCATCTGGGGCCACCAGCCGCCGGCAGTTTTTGCCCAAATGCAGGGCCTCACGGTGGCGGCGCCAGCACCGGCCCCAGAAACCGTTTGAACCCAACACGCTACACGTCAAATCATCATGAAACTCATCACTTTTTCGTGCCGCGAGCACCGCTCCATCGGCAAAGTGGTCGGCAACCAGGTTGTGGATCTTCCAGCATCTGACGACAGCCTGCCCCGCACCATGCGAGAACTTCTGTCTGGCGGCGCGGCCATGATGCGCCGGGCCCGCGATGTCAGCGCGGATGTTGGCGTGGTTTATCCACTGGCCGACGTGCGGCTGGAGGCACCTGTGCCCAACCCCAGCAAGTTCCTGGCCATTGGCATGAACTACGCCAAGCACGCCGCAGAGGCGCGCCAGCTCGGCGTGCAGGTTCCCGACAGCCAGGTCTGGTTCAACAAACAGGTGTCCTGTGTCAACGGCCCGTTCGACGCCGTGCATATGCCCCGGGTGTCCGACAACCTGGATTACGAGGCAGAACTTTGCGTGGTAATCGGCAAGCGCTGCCGTCATGTGCCGGTGGCCGAGGCGCGCTCGGTGATTGCCGGCTACATGGTCTGCAACGACGTGTCGGTACGCGACTGGCAAAAGCGCTCTGCCACCATGACCTTGGGCAAATCGTTCAACACCACCGGCCCAACTGGCCCATGGATCGTGACGGACGATGAGGTTGCCGATCCGCACAACCTCAACCTGCGCATGCTGGTCAACGGGCAGGTGCGTCAGGCGGTGAACACCAGCGAGATGGTCTACAACATTTACCACCAGATTGCCTACCTCTCGACCGTGATGACGCTGGAGCCAGGCGACCTGCTGGCCACCGGCACGCCTTCAGGCGTCGGTGTGGCCATGACCCCGCCTTCATGGCTGAAAGTGGGTGACGTAATGCGGGTCGAGATTGATGGCATTGGCTACATCCAGAACACCGTGATTCCTGAGCCCGACGAATTGCCATTTGCGGCTTGACGCAAAGACTGGCGCAAAGATTCAAGCGCCTTGTTCGCTCACCTTTTTTTTCGTTCCCTCGTCGCTACCCGTCCCGCAGCCCCTCACTCAACAACACCCTCATTAAACGGAGACACACCATGAAACTCAAAAAATTTGCACTCGCTGGCACCTCAACAGCGGTACTCGGCCTCATCATCGTTGCCTGCGGCGGCAGCGACCCGATTGACATTGCGAGTGGCAGCGTCATCCAGAACGTCAATGTCGTCAATACGCGTGATGGCACTTTGCTGACAGGTATGAATGTCGTGATTGACGGAACAAAAATCCTGAAGATCACCCGTTCCTCCATTCGGGCCACGGGGACTGCGCAGGCGATTGACGCCACGGGCAAGTTCGTTGTGCCGGGCTATCTGGACATGCACACCCATCTGTTCAATGTTGCCCCGGCTGATCCAGAGCTGCCGCTGCTTCAAAAATTGTTCATCGCCAATGGCATTACCGGTATCCGTGAAATGGGGGGCTCGCCCGATTTTGTGGCGCGTGCCAGGCAACACAACGCAGATGTGGCGGCCGGCAAGTTCGATGCGCCCGAGATTTTGCAGATTCCGGGGCGCATCATCGGCTTTCCGCCGATCCCCGGGTTTGACGGCGGCGCGCCACCAGCGGCAGCTGTATCGGCTGCGGCTGCAACGCTGGAAGTGCAGGCGCAAAAAGCCTATGGGGTGGGTTTCATCAAAACGATTGGTGCCTCCCGCGACGCCAGCCTGGCCATGCTTGCTGAAGCCAAAACACAGGGACTGGGTGTGGCCGGTCACCTCAACCCTTCGCTCAGCGCAAAAGAGTCATCCAACGCGGGCTGGAGGGCGGTCGAGCATCTGGGGTCCAGCATGGGCGCGCTGCTTGACTGTTCGGCCGACGAGGACAGCATTCGCGCCACGCTGCTCAGCGGCAACGGCGTGACCCCGGCGCCCAACCCGCCCAGCTTTGCAACCAATGTGCTGAACGCACCTCTTTTTCAGCGCGTATTCAACACCTATGACGCCAGCAAATGCCAGGCTCTGGCGCAGACATTCGCAAAAAATGAGACCTGGCACGTCCCCACGCTTATCCGCGTGCGCACCGGGCGTTTCCTCGAAGATTCGGTCTACCGCACCGACCCCAACCTGATCTACGTCAGCAAGGTCAGCCGGGCGACGTGGGAAGCCGCAGCGGTGCAGCGTTTGGCCGCCTTTCCAGCACCGGTTCGGGCCACCTTCCAGCAGTACCACGGCCTGGAGGTTGGCATAACCAAATTGATGAAGCAAAACGGTGTGAAGATGCTGACTGGCTCTGACACCAGCATCAGCAACCTGCTAAGTGCCACGTGGGTGATCCCGGGCTTTGCGCTGCATCAGGAGTTTGCCCTGCTTGCAGCGGCCGGGCTTACGCCGCTTGATATTTTGCAAATGACCACCTTGAACGGCGCGCAATTTTTAAACCGGGAAGCCACCATGGGCACAGTTGATGAAAACAAGAATGCCGACCTGGTGCTGCTGGACGCCAATCCTGTGGACAGCGCGGCGAACCTGTCCAAAATCTCGGGGATGTTTCTGAAAGGCAAGTATTTTTCTGCAGCGGCCCTGGCCAAGCTCAAGAGCGACGTGGCCCAAGCCTATGCAAACCAGCCGGTTGCGGTCATCAATTTAACGCTTGAGGCAAGTCAGTCAACACATACTGATTGAGATGTAGCCCCCGCTAATAGTGCTTGAAATGATATTATAAATATAGCATTTAAGATTTCATCTGCCGCCGGTACCACTCATGAAAATGCTGCATGCCATCTTCCATGGGGCTCTGGTAGGGGCCAAACTCGTTGTCCCCGCGCTGCATGAGCGCCTTGCGGCCGGCGTCCATGCGCAGGGCGATCTCGTCGTCTTCCACGCAGGTTTCCATGTAGGCGGCCTGCTGTGCTTCGACAAACTCGCGCTCAAAGGCGGCAATCTCTTCGGGGTAATAAAACTCCACCATGTTCATGGTTTTCTGCGGCCCCATGGGGTGCAGGGTTGAGACCGTGAGCACATGCGGGTACCACTCGACCATCACGCCGGGGTAGCAGGTGAGCCAGATGGCGCCGTACTTTGGCGGCACACCGTTGCGGTATTTCAAGAGCGCGTTTTGCCAGCGCTCGTACACCGGCGAGCCGCCCGTGGCATCGGCCCGGCCCAGGCGGTTGGCCACGCCCACGGTTTGCACCGAGTAGTGTTCCTTGAACTCCCAGCGCAGGTCTTCACAGCTCACCATGCTGCCCAGGCCGGGGTGGAAGGGGCCGACGTGGTAGTCCTCAAGGTAGACCTCGATAAAGGTCTTCCAGTTGTAGTTGCACTCGTGCATCTCCACGCGGTCCAGCACGTGGCCTGAGAAATCAAGGTCGGCCAGCGGGCCCATGTGGGCCAGATCAAACGCCACATCGCGGCTGGCGGCGTTTTTCTCGAACAGCAGGCCGTTCCAGGCTTGCAGCGGGTAGTTGTTCAGGCTCAGGCAGGGGTCTTGCGCAAAATGCGGCGCGCCGACCAGGGTGCCGGTTTTCAGGCTGCCGGGGCCTTCCGTGGGGCTGTTGGCGCTGTAGGTCCAGTGGTGCAGCGGGCATACGATATTGCCATTGCCACTGGGTTGTCCATTGCCAGCAGCGTTGAGCGAGCCCCGGCCCTTCAGAAGCAGCGACTGCCGGTGGCGGCAGACGTTGGAGATCAGCTCCACGCCCGCCTGCGTATGCACGAGTGCGCGCCCGCCCGATTCCTGCGGGAGGGCGGCGTAATCGCCCAGATGGGGCACACTGAGCTGGTGGCCCACATAGCGCGGGCCGCGCGTGAAAATGCTGCCTGACTCGCGCTTGAAAAGCGCTTCATCAAAGTAGCTTGATACGGAAAGCTGGCTGGAGGCTTGTTGGAGCTGGGAACTTAAATCAGACATAGATTAGCTGACTTCAGGTGACTGGCAGGTTGACGTGGCAAATGGGGCGCGGCCAGGCTTGGTTTCAAGCGCTGGCATTGTAAATTTCATTGTAACTGCGGGTCTTTTGGTGCAACTGGGCATGGTGGCAGCGCACTTTGCCAGAAATTCGATAAAACGCACTGTAGCCCTAGTAAATATTGCATAGTTAGCTATTTAAAACATAGCTTTTTGGTATTTTCCTATTTTGACTTGGTTGGGTTTGCGTCTGGCATGCAACCGTGCGCACCGGGTCGTCGCCCGCACAATCTACCGCCTAAAATCAAGGATTGCACACAACCGTACGTTTTATGGCCAAGGCAATTGCCTCTACTGCTTCCGCTGGTTCTGCTTCCGCTTCTGCTCCCGCCCCGGCAGCTTCCCCGCCACCCGCCAATTACGAGGCAGCGCTTGCCGAACTTGAGGCTCTGGTGGGCAAGCTTGAATCGGGCGACATGCCGCTTGCGCAACTGCTGACCGGCTACCAGCGCGGTGCCGAGCTGCTGGCGTTTTGCCGTGACCAGTTGCAAACGGTTGAAAATCAGATCAAGGTGCTGGATGACGGTGTGATGAAAACATGGACCCCCGGGTGAGACCCGCGTCGATGTCAGTCACTGGCTTTGACTTCGCCGGCTGGAGCCAGGACCAACTGGCCCGCGTGGAGCAGGCTCTGGACGTTTGGGTCACCGCAGACGCGCCGCACGGCCTGGACCACGGCGCCCCTGCCGCCCTGGTGGACGCCATGCGCTACGCCGTGCTGGACGGCGGCAAGCGGCTGCGGCCCTTGTTGGTGCTGGCTAGTTGCGAGGCGGTGGGCGGCAACCCGCAGGCTGCCTTGCGCGCCGCCTGCGCCACCGAACTCATCCACGCTTATTCGCTGGTGCACGATGATTTGCCGTGCATGGACAACGACGTGCTGCGCCGGGGCAAACCCACGGTACACGTCAAATTTGGCGAGGCGCAGGCGCTGCTGGCGGGTGATGCCCTGCAGGCGCTGGCGTTTGAAATTCTCACCCCCGATGAGGCGGGCATTCCAGCCGTGCTGCAGGCCCGGTTGTGCCGCCTGCTGGCCCAGGCGGCGGGCAGCGCGGGCATGGCGGGCGGCCAGGCGATTGACCTGGCCAGCGTCGGCCACACCTTGACCGAGCGCCAGTTGCGCGAAATGCACCGCCTCAAAACCGGGGCGCTGTTGCAGGGCAGTGTGCTTATGGGAGCCGCCTGCGCCGAGGTTGCGGCGTGCCGTGAGCAAGCGGTTGCAGCACACGCTGCGCTTGCAAATTACGGCGCGGCCATAGGCCTGGCGTTTCAGGTGGTGGACGATATTCTGGATGTCACGGCTGACTCTGCCACGCTGGGCAAAACGGCGGGCAAGGACGCGGTTGGCGACAAGCCCACATACGTGTCGTTGCTTGGGCTGGAACGCTCCCGCGCGCATGCCCAGGAGCTGCTGCTGGAGGCATTGGCCGCGCTGGATGCCAGCGGCCTGGCGCGCACTGCGGCATTGCGCGCGCTGGCCCACATGGTGGTGGATCGCCACGCTTAAAGCGAATTTGAGGTCAAATCAGGGTGAATTCAGGCATAAAACGCCGCCCGCACTGATAATTAGCTGTAAAAATAGCCTGTAGCCCTTGTCCAACGTGCATAGTTAGCTACAAAATATATAGTAAATGCCAAATACCCTCTCAGCCACGCCGTACCCGCTGCTGCAAACCATCAACGATCCGGCAGATTTGCGGCATCTGCCCCGCGCCCAGCTCGGCCAGCTCAGCGCCGAGTTGCGGGCCTATTTGCTGGACACCGTGTCAAAAACCGGCGGGCACTTAAGCTCCAACCTCGGCACGGTGGAGCTGACAGTCGCGCTGCACTACGTTTTCAACACACCGCATGACCGGCTGGTCTGGGATGTGGGCCATCAAACCTATCCGCACAAGATTTTGACCGGACGGCGCGACCGCATGGGCTCGCTGCGTCAGCTGGGCGGTTTGAGCGGCTTTCCCCAGCGCGGCGAGAGCGAGTTTGACGCCTTTGGCACGGCGCATTCCAGCACCTCCATCTCGGCCGCTTTGGGCATGGCGATGGCGTCCAAAATCAAGGGCGAAGACAGGCGTGCGGTGGCCATCATTGGCGATGGCGCGATGACGGCCGGCATGGCGATTGAGGCGCTCAACAACGGCGGCGTGGCCGACTGCAACCTGCTGGTCATCCTGAACGACAACGACATGAGCATCAGCCCGCCCGTGGGTGCGCTCAACCGCTACCTGGCGCAGCTCATGAGCGGGCATTTTTACGCCGCCGCCAAAAACGTCGGCAAGACCGTGCTCAAAGGCGCGCCGCCGCTGTTTGAACTGGCAAAGCGCTTTGAAGAACACGCCAAGGGCATGGTCGTGCCTGCCACGCTGTTCGAGAAATTCGGCTTCAACTACATTGGCCCGATTGACGGCCACGACCTGGATTCCCTCATCCCCACGCTGGAGAATATCAAGCACCTGCAGGGCCGGCAGTTCCTGCACGTTGTCACCAAAAAAGGGCAGGGCTACAAGCGCGCTGAGGCAGACCCGGTCACCTACCACGGCCCCGGCAAGTTTGACCTGGCCGTGGGGCTGCTCAAGCCCGTGGTGCCACCCAAGGCCACGTTCACCCAGGTGTTTGGCCAGTGGCTGTGCGACATGGCCGCTGCCGATGCGCGCATGGTCGGCATCACTCCCGCCATGCGCGAAGGCTCGGGCATGGTCGAGTTTGAGCAGCGCTTCCCCAAGCGCTACTTTGACGTGGGCATTGCCGAGCAGCACGCGGTCACGTTTGCGGCAGGCCTGGCTTGTGAGGGTTTGAAGCCTGTGGTGGCGATTTACTCCACCTTTTTGCAGCGCGCCTATGACCAGTTGATCCACGACGTGGCGATTCAAAACCTGCCTGTAGTGTTTGCGCTGGACCGTGCGGGTCTGGTCGGGGCCGATGGGGCCACCCACGCTGGCGCCTATGACATTGCCTACCTGCGATGCATCCCCAATATGGGCATTGCCTGCCCGGCGGACGAATCCGAATGCCGTGGGCTGCTGTCCAGCGCGTTTGCACAAAATCACCCGGTGGCCGTGCGCTACCCGCGCGGCGCAGGCGTCGGCACCGCCATGTCGGCGGGGCTGGAGGCGCTGCCTTATGGCAAGGGCGAGATTCGCCGCCAGGCCATTGCACACGTGCCCGCGCACAGTCCGCGCATTGCCATTTTTGCGTTTGGCACGCTGCTTTACCCGGCGCTGCAAGCGGCAGAAATACTCAACGCCACCGTGGTCAACATGCGCTGGGCCAAACCGCTGGATATTGCGCTGCTGCTGCAAGTGGCGGCAGAGCATGAATCCCTCGTCACTGTGGAAGATGCCTGCATCATGGGCGGCGCGGGCAGTGCAGTTGCAGAGGCGCTGGCGGCTGCTGGCGTGCTTCGGCCCCTCCTGCAACTGGGCTTGCCCGATACCTTCATCGAACACGGCGACCCCGCCAAGCTGATGGCCATGCAGGGGCTGGACGCGGCGGGCGTTCAAGCCTCCATCGAAAAGCGCTTCCCGGTGCCCGCGGAGACTGCGCGGCCGGTGCTGAAGTCTGTGGCTTGACTGTTGTTTTAGCCGCGCTTCTGGCATCGACCCTTGCGTTGCAGTAAACCGCGGACGTGGTGGCTGGTCTTCACCATGACGGTCAAGGTGCCTGCCAAACAGCCGGAGCTGAAGGCCCGTGAGGAGATTGCCCGTGGTGCAGTCGCCCTGAAAATTTTTGGGGCTTTCGCCTCATGACGCACCGTTGGTATTCGATCATGCAGGGTATACCAGCGGTGTAAAACCCAAAACCTTTCAGTTCAACCGCCCAATGGTTTGCGCCGGATGCTGCAATGTGTCTGGAATATTTGCGTGTGAAAATGAGAACAATGAGCGCGATTCCCCAACCCCCTCGCACAGCGTGGAACAGTTTCCCTCAGGTGCTCATTCATGCCAACGAATCGGCTGTGAAGCAGCACCCTGCCTATCAAGCTGCAAAGGCGGGCAATGGCTTTTCAGCAACCATCTTGGTCAACGACACGATGAGTGGGGAGCAAAATCAGCGCTTAGCTGATTTACTCCGTGGGCATCGTCCTACGCTGGTGAGCGCCCATGCCTACGAGCGCGAAGGCATCAATGCCATTCCAGAGGCCCTTGCAGTAGAGATCAGCAAAGCCACAGGCTGGCCGCACGATATCGTCGTAGCGCAAGTCAACGTAGTCGCTCATACGGGCGCAGATGGATTCTCTCGCTTGGCTCGGCAGGCTGAATTTACGGGTGTGATTCAGCCGGGTTGTGAATACGTGCTGGTTGACGACTTTGTGGGCATGGGTGGCACGTTAGCTAATTTGAAAGGCTACATCGAGTCGAGCGGTGGAAAAGTACTTGCTGCGGTATCCTTGACAGGCAAACCCCACTCCGCAAAACTCACCCTGTCCCTCGAACGCTTATCTGAACTGAGGCTCAAACATGGAACAGACCTTGAAAGTTGGTGGATCGAAAGATTCGCTCACCCCTTCGACGCGCTTACTGAATCAGAGGCTAGGTACCTCGCCAGAACTGAGACGGCTGACATCATCTGAAATCGAATTGCTGATTCGCAGCAAACAGGAATTAGCTGAGCAAGCGTTCGCCACGATCACACATGCGTCCACTCACAAAGTGCAGGTGGCAGGATAGCGATTGACACCAAGCGACTACTTTTGCAACTCAACGTATTTGATGCCGAGAATCGCCGAGGTGGATTGTGATTGGCAACGACGTTTTGCATCTATGGATGCATCGCTTTAGACATCTTGAGCGCCCATCAGGGAAACGCTGGGCTAAACCGCTGAAGCGGTGGCTGGTCTTCACCAGCCGCCACCGCGTTTTTGTTTGCGCGTGACTTGCAGGCACATGCAACTGACGGCGTAGCGCGTTGAAGCCTGATGAGGCTGTCAGAAAAAAATCCAGGCGTGAGGTCATGGAAGATCAAAAATGTCGACTTCTCAGATCGGCCCGTATCTGCCGCGCCCGGCCCTCAAGGTGGTTGGGTCATAGTCACGTTGCCAGCCAGGGCCATGGTCATTCCCGACAGGGTTTACCCCCACGTTTGTGATAAGCCCAGCTTTCTACAATCAACCTTGGCTTTTACCTGTGCTTGCAGCGCAAATCCGCGCGGCAAGATCTTCAATCAAAAATCTTCGGAGTTAACCCCATGGATCGTCGTTCCATCATCAGGCACGCAGGCATTGCCGGCGTGCTGGCCGCAGGCGCAGCGCCTGCTGTGCATGCCCAGGCTGCCATTCGCTGGCGCCTTGCTTCCAGCTTTCCGAAGTCGCTGGACACCATTTTTGGCGCTGCCGATACCTTCGCCAAGAGAGTCAGCGAGATGTCGGGTGGCAAATTCACCATTTCCACCCACGCAGCGGGCGAGCTGATGCCCGCCTTTGGCGTGGTGGACGGCGTTCAGAACGGCACGGTTGAAGCGGCCCACACCGCACCCTATTATTTCTTTGGCAAGGACGAGACCTTTGCGCTGGGCTGCGCCATTCCGTTTGGCCTGAACAGCCGCCAGATGACCGCCTGGATGTACGAGGGCAATGGCCTCAAGCTGATGCGCGAGTTCTACAAGGGCTACAACATTGTCAACTTCCCTGCGGGCAACACGGGCTGCCAGATGGGCGGCTGGTACCGCAAGGAAATCAAATCGGCCAACGACATCAAGGGCCTGAAGATGCGTATTGGCGGCTTTGCCGGCAAGGTGCTGGAGCGAATGGGCGGCGTGCCGCAAAACATTCCCGGCGGCGAGATATACCAGGCGCTGGAAAAAGGCACGATTGACGCCGCCGAATGGGTGGGGCCGTACGATGACCAGAAGCTGGGCTTCAACAAGGTCGCGCCGTTCTACTACTACCCCGGCTGGTGGGAGGGTGGCCCGGAGCTGGATCTGTTTGTCAACGCCAAGGCCTATGAGGCCCTGTCCGCCGACAACAAAGCCATCATTGAGTGCGCAGCATCCTTTGCCCACGTTGAAATGCAGGCCAAGTACGACGCCAAAAACCCCACTGCGCTGAAGCAGCTGGTGGGCAACAAGACCAAGGTGCTGCCGTTCGGCAAAGACGTGCTGGAACTGGCGTTCAAGGAAGCCATGAGCCTGTACTCAGAACTCAGCGCCAAGAACCCTAACTGGAAAAAAGTCTACGAAGATTACTCTTCTTTTCGCAAAGACCAGAACCTGTGGTTCCAGTTCACCGAGATGAAGTTTGACAGCTTCATGCAGTCGAAGCTGAAGGAACTCTGACCTGTCCCATAAAAAAAGGCCCTGTTTTACAGGGCCTTTTTCATGGCGTTGCGGGCTGCATCAGCGTTGCGATGACCGGACCCAGGCTAAGCCGGGCAAACGCCTGCAGCACCCGTTGATCTGCCGCGTGAAATACAAACATGCCGCGCCCCTGCACGCGCACTACCAGCCTGGGGGCAATCAGCCATGCCAGGTAGGGCAGGTAGATGAATTTCGCTTGGGTGATGTCGGCCAGAGCCGCTCTTTTTGGCCACAGCCAGGTCTGCTCGATGTGGGTAGCGGTGATGGTGGTGCGGCTGCAAAGAATCCAGTAGTAGCAGGCCACGATCACGACCAGGGTCGTGACCAGGAAGGCCGCTGCAGCGGGCGACCATGCGGTGGCCATCACCTGGCCTGCCACCCGCACGCCCCAGATTGTCAACGCGGCCATCAGCAGTGTTGCCAGCGCCTTGACCATGACGGGAAAGGCGGCCCCCTCGGCCGAGCCGCTGATCGGCCAGTGGTCTTGCGGTGGACTGGGCAATGCGCTGGGCACTGGACTCGGCAGTACGCCGGGCGGAGATTGCAACGCCATGTTACTTGGCCGTTTCACCTGCTGCCGGGGCGGCTTTGCCTGCCTGCGCCTTGGCGGCGTCGCTCTTGGCAGCATCCTTGAACATGTCTTCGGTTTTCTTTTCGTCGTCAGCCGCCGTAGCGGGGGTAGCGCTTTCTTCGGTGTTGATGGGTGCCTCGATCTGCACCTTGTTAATGTCAATTTTGACTTCCTTGTCCAGGAACACGGTGACGGTTTGCGGGAAGAAAATCACGATCACGACCAGCACCAGCTGCAACAGCACCCACGGGATGGCCCCCAGATAGATGTCACGCGATTGCACCTTTTCTGGAATGGCCCCGTTCTTGAACAGCGTGTCTGCAATGCCCCGCAGGTAGAACAGCGCAAACCCGAACGGCGGATGCATGAAGCTGGTCTGCATGTTGACGCACAGCAGCACGCCGAACCAGATCATGTTGATGCCCATCTTGTCTGCAACCGGCCCCAGCATGGGCAAGATGATGAAGGCAATCTCAAAAAAGTCCAG
The DNA here is from genome assembly GCA_025358555.1 of Rhodoferax sp. Lineage (GTDB taxonomy): Bacteria > Pseudomonadota > Gammaproteobacteria > Burkholderiales > Burkholderiaceae_C > JANYCG01. The sequence goes on along the minus strand of JANYJD010000306.1, from coordinate 11,707 downwards.
GAAGAACGCGAGGAAGAAAATGAAAATGTTGACGACGATCAAAAACCCGGTCTGCCCACCCGGCAGGTTGGTCAGCATGTGCTCGATCCATTTGCCGCCGTCCACGCCCTGGAACACCAGCGAAAACACGCGTGACCCAATCAGGATGAACACCACCATGGCGGTGATGCGCATGGTGCCGGTCATGCCATCCTTGATGAGCGCCCAGTTCAGACGTCCGTGAATCGCGGCCAGGATGAAGGCGCCCACTGCGCCCATCGCACCGGCTTCCGTGGGCGTTGCAACGGCTGTGTCAATGCCCGGCAGGCCGCCCATGCTGCCCAGCACGGCGAAGATCAGGATGGCCGAGGGGATGATGCCGCGCAGGCACTTTTTCCACAGAAGCCAGCCCTCCAGCGTACGCGCTTGCGCTGGAACGCCTGGAACATATTCGGGCCTGAAACGGCTCAGGAAAAAGGTGTAGAGCGCAAAAATCAAAACCTGCAAAATCGACGGTCCCCACGCACCCTTGTACATGTCGCCGACCGAGCGGCCCAGCTGGTCTGCCAGCACTACCAGCACCAGCGATGGCGGCACCAGCTGGGTGATGGTGCCAGACGCGGCCAGCACGCCGGTGGCGTATCGCATGTTGTAGCCGTAGCGCATCATGACGGGCAGCGAGATCATTGCCATGGCAATCACTTGCCCGGCCACGGTGCCGGTGATGGCACCCAGGATAAAACCCACGATGATGACCGAGTAACCCAGGCCGCCCTTGATCGGGCCAAACAGCTGCCCCATGGAGTCCAGCATGTCCTCGGCCAGGCCGCACTTCTCCAGAATCGAGCCCATCAGGGTGAAAAACGGGATGGCCAGCAAAAGGTCATTGGAGAGAATGCCGAAGACGTTCAGTGGCAGGTTGGCCATGAAGCTGGCGGGAAACCAGCCCATGTGGATGGCAAAAAAACCGCAGAACAAGCCCAGCGCAGACAGCGAAAACGCCACTGGAAAACCGATCAGCATGATCAGGATCAACCCCCCAAACATCATGGGGGCAAAGCTTTCCATCGTCATTGCAGTGGCCTTTCGTAGTGCAGATCCATCTCGTAGGTGTGGGTCAGCCAGCCCACGCGCTTGATGATTTCGGACAGGCCTTGCAATAGCATCAGCGCAAATCCCAAGGGCAGCATCAGCATGGCCGGCCAGCGGATCAGGCCGCCTGCATTGTTGGACATTTCATGGGTCTCGTACATGCGCACGAACAGCGGAAACGCGTAATACAGCATCAATGTCATCACCGGCATCAAGAAAAAAACCAGCCCGAACAGGTCGATCCACACCTTGGCGCGCGCGGACCACATGCCGTACAGCACGTCGACCCGGACATGCTCGTTGACGCGCAGCACTTGCGAGGCGCCCAGCATCACGCAGGCGGCAAACAGGTACCACTGGATTTCAAGCCAGCCGTTGGAGCTGTAATCGAAGGAGTAGCGGATCACGGCGTTGAGGGCGCTGATAAAGCAGGACAAAATGACCGCCCATTTTGCAAAGCCGCCAAACATGTCGGTGAGCCAGTCGATGGCACGGGAAAGCGTCAAAAGTGGCTTCACGGTGAAGTACTCCGATAGCGGGTGCAGAGGCGTGCCCGCAGAAAATGACAATCCCGGTCACCGGGGTTTGAGGTTGAGATCATGAAATCTTTGCCAAGGACAGAATGCGCCGGAGGCGCATACACCGAGCTGGCGTGACTATACCTCCCGCTACTTGTTCGCCCCACCGTGTTATCCCGTAGCGCGAACGGTCTGGGTGAATAATGGGGCATGTCCAATGCTTCGCTTCCCTCCAAACCGGCGCCGTTGCCAGGTCCCAAACCCGCGCCGTTCGCCTCCATTGACTCGCCCACCATGCGCCATGGCGGACGGGACGTGCTGTCGCTGGCGCTGATGGACGCGCGTAACCACACGCTGCATTTGTTGGGCCAACTGGAGAGCGCCGTGGGCCGTGCCGGTACGGGTGGTGTGGTGGTGCCCATAAAGCCCGAACTCAACCCGCCGCTGTGGACTCTCGGCCACATCGGCTGGTTTCAGGAATGGTGGATTGCTCGCAACCTGCAGTGCCACCGGGGCGCCGACGCCGACCCTGCGGCCACGCGGCTGGCATCGATTGAGCCACGCGCCGATCACTGGTGGAACCCGGCTGCGGCCCCGCACGACAGCCGCTGGACGCTGGATTTGCCGGACCTGGCGAGCACGCGCGGGTATTTACTGGCAACGCTGGAAGCCACGCTGGATTTGCTGGAGAAAACGCCTGATGAAGATGACGCGCTGTATTTTTACCGTCTGGCGCTGTGCCATGAAGACATGCGCGGCGAAGAGCTGATTGTGCTGGCGCAGACGCTGGGTTTGCCACTGCAACTGGTGATGCCGCAGTCGCAGGCTCCGCGCGATCCGATGCTGGTGCCGGCGGTGCGCTGGCGTATGGGCATCGGGAGCTTGGAGCCAGACCAAGGCTTTGCCTTTGACAACGAGCAGCCGATGCATGAGGTGTCCGTGCCCGAGTTTGAGATCGACGCGCAGCCGGTGACGTGGTCGCAGTTTGTCGAGTTTGTCGACGACGGCGGCTACGATCGCTCCGAGCTGTGGCACCCCTTGGGCTGGCAATGGTTGCAGGACAAGGCCGCCGATGCCAGCCAGGACGGTGGCCGGCGCGGCCCCCGCTATGTAGACCAGATTGGCGTGGCCAGCGGCGCGGTGATGCAAACCCGCTTTGGCAAACCGATGCGCATGCTGGGCGGCCAGCCCGCCACGCACGTCACCTGGTGGGAGGCGGACGCTTGGGCGCGCTGGGCCGGGCGCCGTTTGCCCGCCGAGGTGGAATGGGAAGTGGCGGCGCACACGGCGCTGCGCCGGGGCTGGCGCTGGGGCGATGTGTGGGAATGGACCGGCACCACGTTCCGGGGCTACCCTGGTTTTGACGCAGGCCCGTGGCAGGATTATTCGCAGCCTTTTTTTGGTTCCCACAAAGTGCTGCGCGGTGCCTCATTTGCCACGCGGGCGCGCATGAAGCATCCAAAATTCCGCAATTTCTGCCTGCCACAGCGGGATAATTTGTTTTGTGGGTTTCGTTCTTGTGCGTTGTAGTTGATATATTATTGATAGCGTACGATGCAATCGGGAAAAGGGCTACAGCCCAGTTTATTCTACAGTTAAAAGCGCCGCAGGTGATTTCGCATATTGTGCAGACACTGATAAACTCACCTGTTATGAATGCTCGCGTAGATCATGTCATCGATGCAGCGCTTGCTCTTGTCCCCCAAGAGCGTTATGCAGTTGTGCTCGCTCTACTTGACAGCCTGGACGGGGAGGACGAATCCCTGGTCGCAAGAGCTTGGCAAGAGGAGATCCAGCGCCGCAAAGAGGGGATTCGCACAGGAGCCATTAAGATGGTGCCTTGGGCTGAAGCGCGTGCTCGTTTGGCTGCGCTTTGAGAGGCTACAGTGTAGAAGTAGCGGCAGTTGCCGAAAGCGATATCCAGGACGCGGTGCTTTGGTGCGGCGAACGAAGCGCGCTCATGGCCGACGCCTTTCGCGCGGAAGCCTTCGACGCCATTGAGCGAGTCGGTAAGTCTCCTTTAGGCAAGGCCGCTGACGATATGGGTGACCGGCGGCGGGTTCTCCACAGGTTCCCATACTCGGTTGTCTACGATATAGACGGCAGCACAGTGAGGATTTTGGCTGTGACCCACCATCGACGCCAACCGAACTATTGGCGAAAAGTCTGACGGGCTTATTCTCCCCAGAGCTTCTTCTCCCCCCCCCAATGCAATAAAATTAATAGCTGCTTGTGCAAGTGGAATGAGGTCTACAGCCTCTTTTTCCTCTTAAAATCCCACCACGGCAGCACCTGGCTCAGCGCCAGCACCTGGCCGCTGTCTGACGGCGCATAGCCCGCCATGTTGGCCAGCGTCTGCTGCCACGCTGGCCCTTGCAGCACTAGGCGCAAGGCCGCAATGGCGGGTTGCTCCAGCGCGGATTTGAGGCACACCAGGTGGTAGTTTTCCTGCAGCAGCGCAACAAAATCCAGGCCCTTGGATCGCGCCGCCTGCTCAATGCCCAGGCCCACATCTGCCGCGCCGCTGGCGATGGCTTGGGCAACTGCGGTGTGGGATGGCTCGGTATGTGCGTAGCCTTTCAAGCTGTCCGCTGGCAGCCCGGCCTCTGCCAGCAGCTCGTCCAGCAGCACACGGGTGCCGGTGCCCAGGGCGCGGTTGACAAAGCGGGCAGCGCTGCGGGCCACATCTTGTAAATTCATCAGCGCCAGCGGATTGCCCGGCGCCACCATCAGGCCTTGGGTGCGCTCTGCAAAGCCAATGATCTTGTGCAGGCCGGGCTGCAACAGCGGCTTGTAGGTGCGTTCGGCCAGTGAGCCCACAGCAGGGTGCTGCTGCGTGTGAAAACCCGCCAGCACGCAGCGCCCTTCATTCAGTGCGCGGATGGCGTCCACGCTGCCGGTGAAGCGGATGTCCAGGTGCAGCGGCCCTCTGTGGCCCGCCTTGCCTTGACTGCCGTGGTGCAGGGCGTGTTCCCGCAAGCGGCCCAGCGCATTGTCGTGGCTGGCATACAGGGTGACCACGTGCGCGCTGTCGTCAAATGCCACGGCGAAAGTGCGCTCCAGCTCGCTGCGCAAAGCTTCAATCTGCGGCGCCAGGCGGGCTTGGGCCTGCGCCTCGGCCCACATCAGCTTGTTGGCAAATTCAGACAAGCGGGCGCTTTGGCCTTTTTCCCAGACGATGAGCTCGTGGCCCAGCACAGTTTCCCAGCGCTTGAGCTCACCCCAGACATGGCGGTAAGACAGTTTCATGGCGCGGGCTGCGGCTGATATGGAGCCAGCCTGCGAGACGGCCTGCAGCAGGTCAATCATCGGGTTGCGCACCTGCGCCGGGCCGCTGTCGTTTGACAGGGTGTAGTGGAACTGGAGCCTATGCACGGCGTTGCCTATCGCAGGATATTCATGGGTCCCCTACCATACCGCACCCCATGACCACGTTCACTGACAGTGCCACGACCGCGCTTCAACTCATCGCCTCGGCAGACGCCGGTTTGCTGGCCATCGTGAGCCGCTCGCTTGCAGTCAGCGCCACGGCCTGCCTGCTTGCCTGCGCGTTTGGTCTGGTGGCAGGTGCCTGGCTGGGCGCTGTGCGGTTTGCGGGCAGGGACGCATTGCTGGCGCTGCTCAATACCTTTCTGGCCGTGCCTTCCGTTGTGGTGGGGCTGGTGGTGTATCTGCTGCTGTCGCGCTCCGGGCCCTTGGGATTTTTGGGCTGGCTGTTCAGCTTCAAGGCGATGGTGATTGCGCAGGCGCTGCTGGTGCTGCCGGTGGTCACAGCCCTCACACGTCAGTGCGTGGAAGACGCGCAGAACCGGCATGGCGAGCAGATCACCTCGCTTGGTGCCGGGCCATTGCTGCGCAGCTTGATTTTGGCCTGGGACGAGCGCTATGCCCTGCTCACCGTGCTGATCGCCTCGTTTGGCCGGGCGATATCCGAAGTGGGCGCGGTGATGATTGTGGGCGGCAACATCGACGGCTTCACCCGCGTCATGACCACGGCTATCGCACTGGAAACCAGCAAGGGCGACTTGCCGCTGGCGTTGGCGCTGGGGCTGATTTTGCTGGGTGTGGTGCTGCTGCTCAACGCGCTGGTGGGCGGGCTCAAACGCTGGCGTGAGCGGCAGGATGGCGCGGGTGTGAGCGATGTTGTACCGGGTTGAGGCAGCCGATGTGCGCTTCGGCCGCGTGGCCGCGCTGACTGGCATCAACCTGGCGATTCAACACGGCGAGCGCGTAGCCCTGGTGGGCAGCAATGGCAGCGGCAAGAGCACGTTGTTGCGCCTGCTGCACGGGCTGGTGCTGCCCTCAAGCGGGCAGGTCCACCACGATGGGGCGCAAGCGCAAGCCATGCTGTTTCAGCGCCCTTACATGCTGCGCACATCCGCCGTCAACAACGTGGCGCTGGGGCTGTGGCTGCGCGGCAAGAGGTGGCGCGATGCGCAGGCGCAGGCCCTCACAGCGCTGCGGCGCGTGGGGCTGGCGGGCGTGGCAGGCCGCAGCGCCAGGACGCTGTCTGGTGGGCAACAGCAGCGCCTGGCGCTGGCGCGCGCCTGGGTGCTCAAGCCTGACGTGCTGCTGCTGGATGAGCCCACCGCCAACCTGGACCCGCATGCCAAACGCGAGGTGGAGGCGTTGCTGGCCGAGCTGGCGGCCGGCATGACGCTGGTGTTTGCCAGCCACAACCTGGGCCAGGTCAAGCGCCTGGCGACCCGCGTGATCTATCTGGAGCAGGGCCGCGTGCTGGCGGATTTGCCCACGGTCAATTTTTTTGAAGGGCCATTGCTGCAAACGCAGTACCCTGCAGCCCATTTTTTCGTCAAACAGGAGATTTCGTGAGAAATTACCCGTCATTTAGGCCTGTAGCCCTCGTCCACAGTGCATGGACAGCTATTAATATAGTAGCGTTTTGCAGTTTTCCCGCACTGTCCCATGCTCAGACGATCCTGATGGCATCCACCACCTCCACGGAACAGTCGGGCCTGTTTGGCCACTTGCTGCCCGAATTCAAAAAGGCCAGCGGCATCGATGTGAAAGTGGTCGCCCTGGGCACGGGCCAGGCACTGGACATGGCGCGGCGCGGCGATGCCGACGTGCTGTTTGTGCATGACCCCGCAGCCGAGGAAAAGATTGTGGCCGATGGCGTGGCCGTCAAACGATTCCCCGTGATGTACAACGACTTCGTGCTGATTGGCCCGGCGGCCGACCCCGCCAAAACAAAAGGCAAAGACATCGTTGAGGCGCTTCAAAAATTGTCGGCCAGCAACGCCAGCGTCATCTCGCGCGGCGACAAAAGCGGCACGCATGCAGCGGAGTTGCGCTACTGGGCGCTGGCGGGGCTGCCGGCCAGCAAAGGCACAGGCTACAAAGAATGCGGTTGCGGCATGGGCCCGGCGCTCAACATCGCGTCCAGCAGCGGCGCCTACGTGCTGGCAGACCGTGGCACCTGGCTCAGTTTCAAAAACCGGGGCAATTTGGCGGTGCTGGTACAAGGCGACACGCGGCTGTTCAACCAATACGGCGTGATGGTTGTTAACCCGGCCAAACACCAGCACGTCAAAGCCGCCGAGGCGCAAAAATTTGTCGACTGGGTGACTTCAAACCCCGGCCAGGCAGTGATTGCCAGCTACAAAATTGAAGGTGAACAATTGTTTTTCCCCAATGCGGGGCGGTGACGGCTGCTTGATGATCCCCCCCCAAAGCCGCTGCACTGCCAGCTACCCCAGAATCGCCACGCCCTTGACCTGCGCAAACACCGGCTTGCCCACCTCCAGTGCCAAGGCCTCTACCGAGCGGGCGGTGACCCGTGCCAGCAAAACGCTGCCACCCGCGTCAAGTTGCACCATCACCTGGCCGGGGGCATCTGGCGACAGGGCGGTGACGGTGACGGGCAGGATGTTCTGGATGCTGGTGCCTGTCTGCCGCTGCAAAGTCAAACTCACATCGCGCGCCTGCACGCGGACACGTAACGTGTGGCCAACGTCGAGGGCTTGCTGCGGCAGAGAGAATTCACCGCCCGCAAATCGCACCAGCGTGAGGTGGTAGCCGGGATCGTGGCTGGCTACCGTCGCGCTGATGACTGCGCCTGCAGCATCGCCATGCGCCAGGGGCAAGTCCAGGCGCGTCATAACTTCGGCGGCAGGGCCGCTGGCAATGGCCTGGCCGTCTTCCAGCAGCACCAGGTGGTCGGCCAGCCGCGCTACTTCGTCCATCGCGTGGCTGACGTAGAGGATGGGGATGTTCAACTTGCGGTGGAGTATTTCCAGGTAGGGCAGCACCTCGGCCTTGCGTTTCGCATCCAGCGCGGCCAGCGGCTCGTCCATCAACAGCAGGCGCGGGCTGGTGGCCAGCGCGCGGGCAATGGCCACGCGCTGGCGCTCGCCGCCAGACAGGGTGTGTGGCTGGCGCGCCAGCAAATGGCCAATGCCGAGCAGCTCGACGGCGGCATCCAGCGACACTTTCTGCTGTGCGCCTGCAATCCGTGCGACCCGTTTCTGGCCATAGGTGAGGTTCTGCGCGACGCTCAAGTGCGCGAACAGCGACGCCTCCTGAAAAACATAACCCAGTGCGCGCAAATGGGTTGGAACGAAGACGCCCTGTGCGTCGTCCTGCCAGGTTTCGCCGTTGATGGTCACGACGTTGCGCTGCGCGGCGCTGCGCAGTGCGACGGCGTGCTCCAGCCCGGCAATGGCGCGCAGGCAGGTGGTCTTGCCCGAGCCGGACGGGCCAAACAGCGCAGTGACCCCCGTGCCGGGCAGGGTCAGATCTACATCCAGCGCGAAGGCGGGGAAGTTGATTTTGAGGCGCACGGTGATGCCCGGCGGGCCAGCTTGCGGATCTTTTTCCCTCCCCTTGGGGCAGAGGGCTAGGGTGAGGGGAGCCAGCGTGGGTTCTGCCAAGATGTCCGCCGTCATTGGGCACCCTGACTGCGGCTTTTCGCATTAAAGGCATACAGCGCCAGCAACACCAAAAACGAAAACACCAGCATGCCGCCAGCCAGCCAATGCGCCTGCGCGTACTCCAGCGCTTCCACGTGGTCATAAATCTGTACCGACACCACGCGGGTCCGGTTGGGAATGTTGCCGCCAATCATCAGCACCACGCCAAACTCGCCCACGGTGTGGGCAAACCCCATCACAGTGGCCGTCAGGTAGCCGGGGCGGGCCAGGGGCAGCACGACGCTGAAAAACGTGTCCAGCGGCGAGGCGCGCAGCGTGGCAGCCACTTGCAGCGGGCGCTCGCCAATCGCTTCAAACGCGTTCTGGATCGGCTGCACGACAAACGGCAGCGAGTAGAAAACCGAGCCCACCACCAGCCCGGCAAAGGTGAAGGGCAGGGTGCCCAGGCCGATCCATTGCGTGAGCTGCCCCAGCGGCCCGTTCGGCCCCATCGCCACCAGCAGATAGAAACCAATCACGGTGGGCGGCAACACAATCGGCAGCGCCACCAGTGCACTCACAGCAGGTTTTAACAGCGACCGTGTGCGCGCCAGCCACCATGCGAGTGGCGTGCCCAGCAGCAGCAGGATCAGCGTGGTCAGCCCGGCAAGTTTCAGTGTGAGGGCGACTGCGGCCAGTGCAGCGTCAGTGCTCATGGCGGGCCATGGTGAGGTGCTCCGTGCCAAGCGGTCCGGCAGACTGCTGTCGTACGCCTGGGTGGCGGGCCGTCAGTGCGCAATTTCATAGCCAAAGCTGCGCGCCACACTTTGCGCCTTGTCCGTTTTTAGTAAGCGCATGAAGTCTGCCGCACCCTGGTTGTCCTTTCCCCGCGCCAGAACCACGGCGTCCTGGCGCAGCGGGCTGTGCAGGTTGCTTGGCACGATCCAACCCGATCCGCGCTTGATCCTGCTGTCTTCAAACACCTGTGACAGCGCTACAAACCCCAGCGCCGCATTGCCGGTAGCGACAAAGCTGTAGGTTTGGCCGATGCTTTCGCCCTGCACAAATTTGGGTCGCAAAGCAGCCAACAGTCCAAGCCGGGTCATGGTTTCAACCGCAGCTTGTCCGTAAGGGGCCACCTTCGGCGCGGCCAAGGCAATGTTGGTGAAATTGCCGAGCTTAAGCACCTGGCCCTGGGCATCAACGAAACCGGGCGTGGCAGACCACAGCACCAGACGGCCGATGGCGTAAGTAAAGCGCGACCCCGCCACCGCATTGCCTTCTTTTTCAAGCCGCGCAGGGGTTTCATCATCTGCTGACAGGAAGACATCAAAAGGTGCACCGCTCTTGATCTGCGCATAAAACTTGCCGGTGGCGCCCGTGGTGACCGTCGCTTTGTGGTTGGTGTCTTTTTCAAACTGCGCCACGATGGCTTTCATGGGCGCGCTGAAGTTGGCGGCAACCGCGATGTTCACCTGTTCGGCCTGCGCCCAGCCTGGCATGGCAGACTGCGCCAGGACGAGCAGGGCGCCCGCCAGTGCCTGGGCATGCAGCGTGTTGAGGCGAAAGGCGGCGGCAGGGAGCGTCAAACTCATAGTGAGGAAAATATCGCTATTACATTTTAGAATAGCGAAAGTTTAGCACTGGCGTATCCTGGATATTGCAAATCGGGTTGCCAGAGCGTGGCTAATCAGAAGACCGTGCCTCTTTGGCCATGGAGGTCGTGGTAAACAATCCCCCAATGGTCTTGCGCAGCCATACATGTGCAGGTCGGCTGTCGTGACGTTGGTGCCAGGTCATGACCAGTGAGCGTACCGGCATGCGAACCGGAGGCTCACGCCGGTGCAGCTTGCTGCGCTCGAGGCATCGGTCGATGAGGGTCGTCGGCAGCACGCCAATGTAGTCGGACTGCGCGATCAGCGACGACACGTCGATTGCGCGTATGGTCGATGGGGTGGATGCATTGCGCCTATCGTCGGCCCGAATGGCGCGGGCAAGTCCACCGCGCTCAAGCTGCTGGCTGGTTTGCTCAAGCCCTCTGGCGGCCAAGTGCTGCGGAACGGGCAGGACGTGACCGGGCTGTCGCCCCGTGATCTGGTGAGCTCCGGCATGGTTTTTGTGCCGCAGGAGCGCAACATCTTCGGCAAGCTGTCGGTCGAAGAAAACCTGATCATTGGCAGTTTCCTGGCGCAAAGCCTGAGCTTAAGCTGGGGCATGGGCGGCATCGTGAACCTGGGCCTGGCGGGTGCGCTGTTTGGGCACTTTGGCTCGTATGTGGCACCCGACATGTTTCAGCCGCTGATCACCATTTACATCTTTCTGGCCGTGACCCTGGGTGGCAACGGCCGCCCGGCCGGCGCGGTGCTGGGTGCCTATGTGCTGGTGGCTTTTTTGGAGCTGACGCGTTTTGGTGCCGAGCAACTGGGCGGCATCACGCCCGTGCAAGGCGCTGCCGCCCGCGAGATCACCGTGGCCGTGGCCTTGCTCATCCTGATGCGGCTGCGCCCTGCGGGCCTGCTGCCTGAACTTAACCAGAAAGCCAAACCATGACATACCGCTTGAAGCACACTTTGAATATGGCCGATTCACTGGCGCTTGCCACCGCGATGGCGCAAGCCAAAGAGCCTGCCGACGTATACCGCGCCGTGGAGCAACTGGTGACGCGTGGCCCAGGTGCCAAGCTGTTTACGCTGCTGGTGTTGACCCAGAATGGGCAGGCCGTGCAGCGCGTGTATTCCAGTAACGAGCAGGCCTATCCGCTGGCGGGCCAGAAGCGGATGGGGCCCACGCCCTGGGGCGACTTGGTGCTCACGCGCCGCCAGACCTTTCTGGGCTGCAACGCCGATGACATCCGCTGGGCTTTCCCCGACCATGCACTGATCGCCAGCCTGGGCCTGGCCAGCGCCATCAACATCCCCATCGTGGCCATGGGCCGCGTGTTGGGCACGCTCAACGCGCTGGACGTGGCGGGCCACTACACCGAAAGCGATGTGCAGTTCATGCAGGCGATTTCGCCGGTGCTGACGGCGCCATACTTGCGGGAGCTGGGTGCTTTTTGACGTGTTACGAGCGGATAAATAGGGCCTAAGATCCCAATGAAACATGGATAACATGCTATTAAAAATAGAGTAATCCGATGTATCTCTCAATACTGCACTTGTGGTGACCGGATTACCGGCGCGCCAACTGCAACGCCTGCTCCAGGTCCGCAATCAAGTCGTCCGCATCTTCAATGCCGACCGACAG
>JANYJD010000297.1 GCA_025358555.1 Rhodoferax sp. | reverse complement strand
GGCCACGCCTGCGCTGTTGAAAAAGCTCGCTGCGCTGGGTGCTGATGTTTCGAGCGTGGCCGGGCTGAAACGCGCGCCGGATGGCAAGGCCGAGGCGCTTTTTTATGACAGCACCGTCACCGGCGCAACTTTGGCCGAGGGCCTGCAAAAGTCGCTGCTCGACTCTATTGCCAAGCTGCCAATCCCCAAACTGATGACCTACCAGCTGCAAGCGAATTGCGACATGCCGGGCTGGAGCAGCGTGAGCTTTGTACGGCCTGCGCATGGGCTGCTGGCCCTGCATGGGGCCGATGTGGTGGCCGTAGAAGCGCTGGGCTTGAAAGCGCGCAACACCACCCACGGCCACCGGTTTGAGGCGCTGGTTGACCCCGTGGTGGTTTCGCATGCCGACAGCTACGCCGCCACCTTGCTAAAAGACGGTGCGGTGATTGCTAATTTTGCCGAGCGGCGCGCAGAGATTGTTCGGCAACTGGCCGCTGCGGCGGCGCAGGTGGGTGGCGGTTGCAAGCCGATTGAAGACGACGCGTTGCTGGACGAGGTGACCGCACTGGTTGAACGTCCGAACGTGCTGGTCTGCGCGTTTGAAAAAGAATTTTTGGACGTGCCGCAAGAGTGTTTGATTTTGACCATGAAGGCGAATCAAAAATACTTTCCGCTGCTGGATGCAAACAACAAGCTCACCAACAAGTTTCTCGTCGTCTCCAACATCAAGCCAGACGATGCGAGCCTGGTGATTGGCGGCAACGAGCGGGTTGTGCGCCCACGCTTGGCCGACGCTAAATTTTTCTTTGACCAAGACCGCAAAAAACCGCTGGCGTCTCGCATGGAAGGCCTCTCTAAAGTGGTTTATCACAACAAGCTGGGCACCCAGGGCGAGCGGATGAGGCGGGTGTGCGCGATTGCCAAAACAATTGGCCAGCGGCTGGGCGGCGACATTCTGGCCAAGCAAGCCGAAACGGCAGCGCGGCTTGCCAAAACCGATTTGCTGACCGACATGGTGGGCGAGTTCCCGGAGCTGCAGGGCATTATGGGCGGCTATTACGCGCGGCACGATGGCCTGAGCGCCGACATCGCCAGCGCGATTGAAGACCACTACAAACCGCGTTTTGCGGGCGACGAATTGCCGCGCAACGACGCGGGCCTGGTGGTGGCGCTGGCCGACAAGCTGGAGACCTTGGTTGGCCTGTTTGGTGTGGGCAATGTGCCTACGGGCGACAAAGATCCGTTTGCGCTGCGCCGCCACGCGCTGGGGGTGATTCGAATGTTGATTGAGCGGCGCTTGCCCTTGTCTTTGCCCGAGCTGGTGGCCCAGGCCAGCGATGCTTTGGGTGACAAGCTGGCCGATGGCAAAACCAGCAACGCGCTGCTGTTGGCCTTTGTCTATGAGCGGGTCTCGGGCTACTTGCGCGACCTGGGCTACACCGCGCAAGAGGTCGACGCAGTGGTTGCGCTGCGACCCGCGTGGGGCGAGATTCCCGACCGGCTGGCCGCCGTGCGCGCCTTTGCCGCTTTGCCCGAGGCGCCCGCGCTGGCAGCGGCAAACAAACGCATCGGCAACATCCTGAAAAAGACCGACGCAGTGGACGCGCACGTCAGCGAAATGCTGCTCAAAGAACCGGCAGAAAAAGCGCTGTACGCCGCCATGCAACTCACCGCCCCCAAGGCCAAGGCGCAGTTCGACGCTGGCGACTACACCGAGTCGCTGCAAACCCTGGCTGCCTTGCGCGCGCCGGTAGATGCGTTTTTTGAAAGTGTGATGGTCAATGCCGACGAGCTAGACCTGCGCCTGAATCGCCTGGGCTTGCTGACATCGCTCAACGCAGCAATGAACCGCGTGGCTGACTTGTCCAAGTTGGCAAGTTGAACGTTCGGTTTGATAATCAGCCCATGCCAACGCAAAATCAGATCAACGCTTTTACACAGGCGTTTCACCGGGCCGCCATTGCGCGACTGGCGTCGCAGCCTGAGCTTGTTTCGCGCGCGCTGCAAACGCTGCAGCGCTGGCACTTGCAACGTGGCCCCAGTGCGTCTGACCCCTACCTGCACGAATGGCAAGTGTTGCTGCGGGGTGATTTGGCGGTGCTTCGAGACCGCGTATGCGCTGACAGCGATGCGGCAGCTACCTTGCGCAATGCTTCTCCGCTGGGTTTTGTGTTGACTCCTTCAGAGCGCCAGACCTTGCGCGCGCAGAGCGCTCTCTAGAGCCCATGCAACGCAGCGAACTCGCTCATGTGTTGCGCGCAAGCTCAGCTATTTCCAATGAAACCAGCTTCGTGCTGATTGGTAGCCAAGCTGTTTTACTTCTGCTGGACCAGCCGCCACCAGATTTGCTGCGATCTACCGAGATTGATCTGTACCCGGCACTGGAGAAAGCAGATTTGATTGATGGTGCAATCGGCGCAATGTCCACTTTTCACGATACGTTTGGCTACCATGCAGATGGCGTTGCCCCTGAAACCGCGAGCTTACCTGCTGACTGGATGAGCAGAGCGGTGTTGACTTATGTGGGTGATGTCACCGCTATCTGCCCCGACTTGCATGATTTGACCGTCTCGAAATGTGCCGCCGCCAGAGAGAAAGATGCTGACTACGTTCGTGTTTTGCTACGTGACCAGTTGGTGGATTTGGATGTTCTGATTGAGCGTATTGCGCTGCTCGACCCCCGTAAGCATGACCTGACCCTAATCACCCAATGGACCCAGCGCCGCGCGCAGGAGGCTACTGAATGAAACTCGTCATCATTGACCGCGACGGCACCATCAACGCTGAGAGTGCGGACTTCATCAAGTCGCCCGACGAATGGATGCCGCTGCCGGGCGCGCTGGAGGCCATTGCCCGGCTCAACCATGCGGGCTGGCATGTGGTGGTGGCGTCCAACCAGTCGGGCCTGGGGCGCGGGCTGTTTGACGTGGCATCGCTCAACGCCATGCATGCCAAGATGTACAAAATGCTGGCGGCGGTAGGCGGGCGCATTGATGCCGTGTTTTATTGCCCGCACACGCCCGATGACAAATGCCATTGCCGCAAGCCCGAGCCGGGCCTGTTTGAGCAGATTGGCGAGCGCTACGGCATCGACCTCAAGGGCGTGGCGGTGGTGGGCGATGCGCTGCGCGACGTGATGGCCGGCGCCAGCGCGGGCTGCGAGCCGCACCTGGTGCTGACCGGCAGCGGCGCCGCGTACCGGGGGCGTGACCTGCCCGAGGCCTTTCCGCCAAACACCCACGTGCATGAAGACCTGTCGGCTTTTGCCGACTGGATGGTGGCGCGCGGTGCGCGTGCCACGCCAGCCCTTGCCGCGTGAATGCTGCGGCGCGGCAGCTGCTCGCTCTTTTATTCTAATTATATAGCAAACTATTCAATACCAACAAGGGCTACAGGCCTTTTTTATTATCCATGTCAGCCATTCGCTCATTCGTCCACTTGCTGTGGATGCTGGTCACCGTCATTCCCGTTGCCTTCTGGATGCTGGCAACCGCGCCTTTTGCCAGTGCCAAATACCTGCTGGGCTGTGCCAATTTTTTTCTGGCCTGCGCGATGCATGGCTTGCGCGCCATCTGCGGTGTGAAATGGCAGGTGATGGGGCTGGAGAACCTGCCGGGGCTGGATGCGCAAGGCAAGCCGTTGCCCGCTATTTTGCTGGTCAAGCACCAGTCCACGCTGGAGACTTTTTTGATGCCGCTGATCATGCCGCGTCCACTGGCTTACGTGTTCAAAAAAGAAATCCTCTACATCCCGTTTTTTGGCTGGGGCATTGGCCGCCTGGAGATGATCCACATCGACCGCAAGGCAGGCAAGCAGGCTTTTGCCAAGGTCGTGGAACAGGGCCGCGAGCTGCTGGCCAAGGGCATCTGGATCATCATGTTCCCCGAGGGCACGCGCATCCCGCGTGGCAAAGTTGGGCAGTACAAATCAGGCGGCACGCGGCTGGCCGTGGACACCGGGGCTCCGGTGGTGCCCATCGCCGTCACATCCGCCAAATGCTGGCCGCGCAAGGGGCTGGTCAAAACGCCGGGCACGATTGAAGTGTCCATTGGCAAACCGATCCCCAGCGTGGGACGCCAGCCCGATGAGCTGATGCGCGAGGTGCAGGACTGGATTGAGGCCGAGATGCGGCGGCTCGACCCCGAGGCTTACCGTTGATTCTGTTGCCCCTGCGCTAAACTGCCAGTCCATGCGCAGCCTGTTGCAATTCACTCGTGATCTGTTTGATTTCGAACCCGCCGTGGAGCCGGTCGTGCCGGCAGCGCCTCCGCTGCAAAAAACTGGCAAAAAGAGCGACAAATCAGAGCCAAATCAGGCTGTAGCCCTCGTCGAATATAAACAATCAGCTACTGAATTGGTAGTATCTGACGAAACACTGCCGGCCCAGACGTTGACTGAGGCGTTGCAACCGGCCAATTTCCGCCACCCCCGCGCCAACCGGGATGCACGGCTGCAAGACGCGACGGTCGCCTATGAATTCAAACGCGGCAAGCGCCGCACCATTGGCTTCAGCGTGGGGCCGGACGGCCTGGTGGTGAGCGCACCCAAGTGGGTGCCGCTGTACGAGGTGGACAAGGCGGTGCAAGAGAAGGCCGTGTGGATTGTCAAGAAGCTGGGCGAGGTGCGCGAGCGCCATGACCGCCTGGAATCGGCCCGCATTGAATGGCGTGACGGCTCCACGATTCCGTTTTTGGGCGAGCCGGTGATTGTGGTGCTGGACCCGCGCCATGCGTTTGGCGGCATTGGCGCTGAATTGACAGGCGGCGTTGTTGGGGCAACAACCAGCGGCCAGTTGGGCAGCCTGCCCCGTGGCGGTGTGGCGGGTGCCGTGCTCAATGCCGATGCCGATGCAACCAACCTCACCCTGGCCGGCGTGCCGCGCCTCACGCTGCACGTGGCGCTGCCGCACCATGCCACGCCCGAGCAGATTCGTGACGCCGTGCAAGCCTGGCTGATGCGCCAGGCGCGGCGTATCTTCACCCAGAGGCTGGACCACTTCGCACCCACGCTTGGCGTGCAATGGCGCAAGCTGTCACTCAGCAGCGCCGGCACGCGCTGGGGCAGCGCCAGTGCGGATGGCTCGATCCGCCTGAACTGGCGGCTGGTGCATTTCAAGCAGGCGGTGATTGACTACGTGGTGGTGCATGAACTGAGCCACCTGCGCGTGATGGACCACAGCCCGCGCTTTTGGGACACGGTACGCAGCGTGGTCCCCGATTACGCGGTGTTGCGCGGCCAGCTCAAGGATGAATCCGTGCCGCGCTGGCAGTGAGCGTGGCGCTGTTCAGAGCAAAGCGCTTGGCAGCATCAACTCGGTGTGGTTTTTAGTTTGCGCCGCCGCTGCCCCGCCATGAGCCCCGCGCCCAGCAGCACCAGCGCTGCCGAGGCGGGCTCGGGCACCATGCCGGGTGGGTCAAGCGTGATGATGTCATTGGCGCAGTCCATGGTCCATTGCACATCAAAGGCCTTCAACGGGTTGTCGCCCACCCAATAGCTGCCAAACGCGCTGACCGGAATCTCCGCCTCGTAAAACCAGTGGTCACCGCCCAGCGCGCCCATGGCCCCTGCAATCTTTTGCCATGTGACGATGGCGTCGCCCACGTCGATGCCTGAGTTGACGTGGGTCAGGTAGGGCGAAGGGTTGCCGGCGTTGGCCAGCACGCCGGGTGATGACCACAGGCCTGTGGCCCAGTCGGCATTGGTGGTGTTCACCACATCGCCCTGCTTCAAGGTAGCCGACCTGTTTTTGGTCAGAACGCCAAATTCAAAACTGCCGTCGCGGCCAAAGTCAATGCCAAAGTCGCCCCGACCGAATCCGCCGCCCGTTGACGGCGTGTCAGGGTTATGGCCCGTGACCAGGCCCAAGTAGAGGTAAGTCTTGCCATCGGCTTTTTTGTTCCAGGTCAGGTAGAGCGCTTCCGCGTCGTAGGCCTGGCCGCCCCAGCCGGGGCTCAAATATCCGTTGTTGGCGTTGCCCTGGTCTTCAACGATGTACAGGATGCCGACGTTTGGCGTTGGCGTCCAGCCCGTTGTGGAGCCGTTGGCCTGAATGCCCCAGTCGGCAAAATTGCCGTCTGCCGTGATGGGTGCCGCATGGCTGGCAAACCCCATCAGCGCGGCGCTGGCCGCGATGGGTAAAAGTGATTTCCGTAAAGTCATGTGCATGCATCCGTGCCTGTTGGTCGTGGTTCGATGCTAAAAGCGCTCACCAGAAACCCGCGGACTTAATGCACAAAAACGGCCAATTGTGTTGCCATCTGTTTCAGCAGCGGTGCGGCCTGTGACTTAGTTCACAGAAACGCACACGGGCTGGCGTCATCAGTTGCCAGTGGTGCCAAAGCGGTAAGTGCCATCCGCATCCAGCGTGCGCCGCAGCCGACCTTCCTGCCACGGCACGTGCAAGTGCGCCACCGCCTCGCCCATGGCAAACGTCATCTGGTGCAAATCCAGCTCGCGCTTGAACATGATGGGCACGATGTCGGCTGCGCTGCACGGCTTCGCAGTGCAGGCCTGCATCACCTCGGCCAGGCGCTCGGCGTGGTGGTCATGCAGTTGCTGGATGCGCCTGTACAGGCCGGTGAAGGGCTTGCCGTGCGCGGGCAGCGTCAGCGTGTCGGCATGCAACGCCTTGAACTTGTCAATCGAGTCCAGAAACTGCCTGAGCGGGTTCGCCTCGGGCTCGTTCTCATGCACGCTGACGTTGGTGGAGATGCGCGGCAGCATCATGTCGCCGCCAATCAGGATTCGCGCTTCGGCGCAGTACAGCGCAATGTGTTCCGGCGCATGGCCGTAGCCGCTGATGCAGGCCCACGCGCGGCCGCCGATGGTGATGACGTCGCCGTCCATCATGCGCCTGAAGGTGCGCGGCACGGCAGGCACCAGGTTGGTGAAGTAGTTGGTGCGCGCCTTGATCTGGGCGATGTAGTCGGCGTTGACCAGTCCGTGCGATGCATAAAACGCGGCCGCGTAGTCGCCGCCGCCAAACCCGGTGGGGCTGACCGACGCCAGGCGCGCAACCCCATAGTCGGTCGCGCTAATCCACATGCGGCATTGGTGCGTGGGCGTGGTCCAGCGCTCGCACAGCCAGTGCGCCAGGCCAATGTGGTCGGGGTGCATGTGGGTGCAGATGACACGCAGCACGGGCAGGCCTTGCAGCTCATTGTCAAAAATCTGCTGCCATTGCGCCTTGGACTCATCGCGCGAGATGCAGCAGTCCACCACGGTCCAGCCTTGCAGCTTTCCGCCCGGGCCGTCCAGCTCATCGCGCAGCAGCCACAGGTTGATGTGGTTCAGCGCAAACGGCAGCGACATGCGGATCCACTTGATGCCGGGGGCCACGGCCAGCGTGGTGCCGGGCCCGGGCAGGGTGTCGCCCATGGGGTATTTGAGTTCACGCTCCAGCGCGTTCATGGGGGTGCTTGATGGCGCGTTCGAAGGAACGCTTGAGGGAACGTTTGTGGCGGTTGTGTTTTGATTCATAATTCAGGCGGTGATTGACGTTTACGTAAACGTAAATCTGGTTTTTGCATTGTAGAGGGGCAGGCGGCGTGTGCAGGCGCCCAGGTGCAAGCCCCGCCAGACACACGTCAAGCCAATTTTTGACGGTGCTTTTTGAACAAAATCTGTGCACCATGCCGTGCGCATTTCTGCGAGCCCAATGTGACCGTTTCCTTCAGCATCAGCGATCTTGCCCGTGAGTTTGACCTCACCACGCGCGCCATCCGGTTTTATGAAGACCTGGGCCTGTTGCAACCGCAGCGCCTGGGGCCGGGCGGGCGCAACCGGGTGTACAGCGCGCGCGACCGCACCCGCCTCAAGCTCACCCTGCGCGCCAAGCGCCTGGGCCTGTCGCTCACCGAGGCCAAGGACATCATCGACGTCTACGACAGCCCGCGTGACAGCGGCGCGCAGCTGAAAAAATTCCTGCTGGTGCTGGGCGACCACAGAAGGCAGATCGACGAGCAGATGGCCGACCTGCAAGCCAATCTGGACGAGGTCAAAGCGCATGAGAAAGAAGCCCGCGCCCTGCTGGCCAAGAGCGAGAAGAAAGCCACCACCCCCACTGCTACCACCGGAGCCCAACACCATGCCGCATGAACTGTTGTGGAAGCGTGTGCATGACAGTCTGGCCCGCCAGGGCATGATGGGCCATCTTGGGGTCCAGCTACTGCGCGTGGAGCCTGGCGTGTGCGAGTTGGCGTTGCCTTACTCCGACAAGGTGACGCAGCAGCAGGGCGGCTTCCATGGCGGGGCCGTGGGCGCGCTGGCTGACATTGCCGGTGGCTACGCCGGGTTGACCGTGGCCCCCGAGGGCATGGAAGTCACCACGGTCGAGTACAAAATCAATTTTCTGGCGGCTTTCCAGTCCGGAGAGATTCGCGCCACCGGCCGCGTGGTCAAGGCCGGCCGACGCATCATCGTGGCCACGGCCGAGGTGGTGCATGTGGATGCTGACGGCAAGCAAAGCACCTGCGCTGTGATGCAGCAGACCCTGGTGCCTGTGCCAAAGACGTATTGATCCAGAACATGAACCCGAATATGAACCCAAGGAGATTGCCATGACCCTGCCCGGACTCAACTTCCAGCTCGGCGAAGACATCGACGCGCTGCGCGACGCGGTGCATGAATTTGCGCAGTCTGAGATCGCGCCGCGCGCTGCCGAAATCGACAAATCCGACCAGTTCCCCATGGACTTGTGGCAGAAGATGGGCAGCCTGGGCGTGCTGGGCATCACCGTGGGCGAAGAATACGGCGGCGCCAACATGGGCTACCTGGCGCACATGATTGCCATGGAAGAAATCTCGCGCGCGTCCGCCTCGGTGGGCTTGAGCTACGGCGCGCACAGCAATTTATGCGTGAACCAGATCAAGCGCAACGGAACGCCCGCGCAGCGCCAAAAATATTTGCCCAAACTCATCAGCGGCGAGCACGTGGGCGCGCTGGCCATGAGCGAGCCGGGGTCGGGCTCAGATGTGCTGTCAATGAAGCTCAAGGCAGAAGACAAAGGCGGCTACTTTTTGCTCAACGGCAACAAGATGTGGATTACCAATGGGCCGGATGCCGATACGCTGGTCGTCTACGCCAAAAGCGAACCAGAGTTGGGCGCGAGGGGCGTCACTGCATTCCTGATCGAAAAAACCATGCCCGGCTTCAGCATCGCCCAGAAGCTTGACAAACTCGGCATGCGGGGTTCATCCACTGGCGAGCTGGTGTTTACCAATGTGGAAGTGCCGGCGCAAAACGTACTGGGCGGGCTGAACCAGGGCGCAAAAGTGCTCATGAGCGGGCTGGACTACGAGCGCGCCGTGCTCACCGGCGGGCCGCTGGGCGTCATGCAAAGCGTGATGGACAGCGTGGTGCCCTACATCCACGACCGCAAGCAGTTTGGCCAGAGCATTGGGGAATTTCAGCTGATCCAGGGCAAGGTGGCCGACATGTACACCGTGCTGCAGGCCGGGCGCTCTTTTGCGTACACAGTGGCCAAAAATCTCGATTTACTGGGCACCGAGCACGTGCGCCAGGTGCGCAAAGACTGTGCGTCAGTCATCCTGTGGTGCGCCGAAAAAGCCACCTGGATGGCCGGCGAAGGCGTGCAAATTTTCGGCGGTAATGGCTACATCAACGACTATCCACTCGGCCGCCTGTGGCGCGACGCCAAGCTGTACGAGATAGGCGCCGGTACCAGCGAAATCCGCCGCATGCTGATTGGGCGGGAGCTGTTTGCAGAGACTTGCTAAAACGGTATGTTGGATGCCAACCGTACAATAGCCACATTGTAATTACATCGTCTAACCATGCAGACTCACATCGTTCCCATCGGCAATTCACTTGGCCTGCGGCTCCCCAAGGCCGTTTTGGAGTCTTTGCACCTCGTGCGTGCATCCGCACTGAGCATCCAGGTTCGCGCGGACAGCATCGTGCTCAAGCCGATCAAGGCGCCGCGAAGGCATTGGGCCGAGGCGTTTGCGGCGGCTCGCTTGCCAGATTCACAGATGGAAAACCTGTGGGGTGATTTGCCCGTAGCTGAAGGTTGGGACGATTAACAATGGCCGGCAAGTCCTACCCGCGGCAAGGTGAAATCTGGTGGGTCAACCTTGATCCGACGGTTGGTCGGGAGATAAGCAAAAAACGCCCCTGCCTGGTTGTGTCCCCAGACGACATGAACGCCCATTTGGGCACGGTGATCGCAGCGCCCCTCACCAGCACCCTGCGCGATTGGCCGACCCGCATCACGGTTCGCCTGCAACGCCAGCAAAGCGCCATCGCGCTGGACCAGATACGGATGGTTGATCGGTCGCGCCTGGTCAAAAAAATGACTGCCATTGACCCCGAGCCTGCGCTTGAAGTGTTGCGGGAAATGTTTGCCAAAGCCTGACAGATTGCCTGAACCCAGACCATGACCACCTCCATCCAAGACCTCTTCACCCACAACCGCGCCTGGGCCGCCCAGATGGAGCGCGAGCGCCCGGGGTTTTTTACCAACCTCAAGAGCCAGCAAAGCCCCAAGTACATGTGGATTGGCTGCTCCGACAGCCGGGTCCCTGCCAACCAGATCACGGGGCTTGAGCCGGGTGAGGTGTTTGTGCACCGCAACGTGGCCAATGTGGTGGTGCATTCGGACCTGAACGCGCTGTCCACCATCCAGTTTGCGGTGGAACGCCTGAAAGTGCAGCATGTTATGGTGGTCGGCCACTACGGCTGCTCGGGTGTGCAGGCGGCGCTGGAGGGCGCGCGCATTGGCCTGGTCGACAACTGGCTGCGTCATATCGAGGACGTGCGGGACCGGCACCGTGTGTTGCTTGACGCCGTCCCTGAGCACGCACGGCATGACGCGCTGGTGGAATTGAACGTGATTGAGCAGGTCGTCAACGTGGCGCAGAGCACCGTGCTCCGCGATGCCTGGAGCCGGGGCCAGGATGTCACGCTGCACGGCTGGGTCTATGGCATCCATGATGGCCTGCTGAAAGACCTGCGTTTAACGGTGGCGGCCAATGACGGCCTGGAATCATCCTACAAGGCAGCAATCAGTGCTGTAGCCCTTGTCCAACGTGTATAGGTAGCTATCATAAATGTAGTTAGTTAAAACCCAAGCACTTCAGACCATGTTCCCCCAGCGCCTCGACTCCACCCTGGCCTACGACATTGCCAAGGCGATGATGGACGGCTTCAACCGCCACTACCGGCTGTTCCGCACAGAGTCTGCCCGTGCCAAGCACCGGTTTGAGACGGCCGACTGGCATGGCCAGCAGCGGGCCCAGCGCGAGCGCATCGAGTTTTATGACTTGCGGGTGAAGGAATGTTCTAACCGGCTGGAACGTGAATTCAAGGCCGGTGACCAGCCCATGGACATCTGGCAGCAGATCAAGCTGCATTACATCGGCCTCCTGGTTGACCACCACCAGCCCGAGCTGGCAGAGACGTTTTTCAATTCGGTCACCACCAAGATTTTGCACCGCAGCTATTTCCAGAATGACTTCATTTTTGTGCGGCCAGCGGTGAGCACCGAGTACATCGAAAACGGCGAGTCCGAGGCCCGCCCCACCTACCGCGCCTACTACCCTACGCGTGAGAGCATGGGAGACGTGATGCAGCAGATGGTGCAAGACTTCGACTTGCGTGTTGAGTTTGAAGACCTGGCGCGGGATGCCGGTTTTGTGCAGGAAGTCATGAAGGCGAAGCTGCTGGACGCCAAGCTGCGTGCCAATTTCCAGATCCAGGTGCTGACCGGGCTTTTCTTCCGCAACAAGGGCGCTTACTTGGTGGGCAAGCTGATCAACGGCTTCAACGAATTCCCCTTTGCGCTGCCGCTGCTGCATAACGACGCCGGCAAGCTGGTGATTGACGCTGCGCTGTTCGGCGAAGACGACCTACTGATTTTGTTCAGCTTTGCGCGCGCCTACTTCATGGTGGACATGGAAATCCCCTCTGCCTACGTGCAGTTTTTGCGCAGCATGATGCCGCGCAAGCCGCGCAACGAAATCTACAACGCGCTGGGCCTGGCCAAGCAGGGCAAGACGCTTTTTTACCGCGATTTTCTGCACCACCAGCGCCACTCCACCGACAAGTTCCGCATTGCGCCCGGCATCAAGGGCATGGTGATGCTGGTGTTTGACTTGCCATCATTTCCCTATGTGTTCAAGGTCATCAAGGACTTTTACCCGCCACAAAAAGACACCACGCGCGAGCAGATCAAGGGCAAGTATCTGCTGGTCAAGCAGCACGACCGCGTGGGCCGCATGGCCGACACTCTGGAGTACAGCGAGGTGGCGTTTCCGCGCGACCGCTTTGACGATGCGCTGATTGCCGAAATCGAAAAATTCGCCCCCAGCCAGCTGGAGATCAGCGACCGCGATGGCGATGGCCACGTGGAGGTCATCATCAAGCACGTTTACATCGAGCGGCGCATGATCCCGCTCAACATTTACCTGCAGGAAGCCTTTGATGCGGGCGGCGCCACCTCCACTGCGCAGGGGCCAGCCGCAGACCGCGCCCGCGAGCAGATCGAGCGCGGCGTGGTCGAGTACGGCAACGCCATCAAGGACCTGGTGGCCGCCAACATCTTCCCCGGCGACATGCTGTGGAAAAACTTCGGTATCACGCGCCACGGCAAGGTGGTGTTTTACGATTACGACGAGATCGAGTACATCACCGACTGCAATTTCCGCCAGGTGCCCACGCCGCGCAATGAAGAAGACGAGATGAGCGGCGAGGTCTGGTACAAAGTCGGTCCCAAAGATGTGTTCCCCGAGACCTTTGGTCCCTTCCTGCTGGGCAACCCGGCCGTGCGCAGTGTCTTCATGAAGCACCACGCCGATTTGCTGGACGCCGCCTTCTGGCAGGCCCACAAGGAGCGCATCCAGTCGGGCTATGTGTTTGATGTGTTTCCGTATGAGCAGGAGAAGCGGTTTCACCCGGCTTGATGGTGCGAATGCCAGGGTTTCGTGTACTTTGCGGTTAGTCTTACTGAGTCTTACCGTGGTAAAATGGCGCAAACAAGATTGAAGGAGTTCCAGTGCCTGAAACCACCCTCTCATCCAAAGGCCAGGTCGTCATTCCCAAAGAGTTGCGTGATGCACGGCAATGGCACGTGGGCATGGCTTTGACCGTTGAAGAAGTGCCACAGGGCCTGCTGATCCGGCCTGTTAAAAAAGCATTGTTTCCACCGACCACCATTGAGGATGTGATGGGGTGCGGGCGCTACACAGGGCCCAAGTTGAGCGAAGCGGAAATTGCCAAACGGCTCAAGGCTGCTGCCATTCGCAAATTTGGGCATCTGAAAAGCCAAGGCAAATGATCGCGCTTGACACCAACGTGCTCCTGCGCTGCATCACCCTGGACGATGCGAGCCAGCTTTCCGTGGCCCAGCAACTGCTTGACCATCCGGCAGGCGTGTTCATTTCCAAAAGTGTTTTGCTGGAAGTCGAATGGGCGCTTCGCGATGTGTTCAACCTGCCCAGGACGGCGGTCCTCACCGCACTGAACACACTCTGTGGCCTGGCGCATGTGCACCTTGAAAACGAAGACCAAGTGGCACAGGCGCTTCAGGACCACGCGCGGGGCATGGACTTCGCTGATGCGCTGCATGCAGCATCGAGTCAGGCAGACGAAGGTTTGTACACATTCGACAAAAAATTTGTCAAAAAGGCGATGACGCTGGGACGTGAGGTCCATCTTGGCAAGGCCGATTTGGTTGCGCGTTCCCGCTGACTAAGTGTTGTTGCCCAGTGCAAGATTTTCAATTTGAAGGAAAAACCAATGTCTGATACAAGAAGTGTCCCCACACCTGACCCCATCGTCATCGTAGGTGCCGCCCGCACCCCCATGGGCGGTTTCCAGGGCGATTTTGCGTCACTGGCCGCGCACGATCTGGGCGGCGCGGCCATCAAGGCGGCGGTTGAGCGCGCGGGCGTCAAGCCTGCGCTGGTCACCGAAGTGCTATTTGGCAACTGCCTCATGGCGGGCCAGGGCCAGGCACCGGCGCGCCAGGCGGCGTTCAAGGGCGGCTTGCCGATCAGTGCGGGTGCAGTCACCTTGTCCAAAATGTGCGGCTCGGGCATGAAGGCCGCGATGATGGCGCATGACATGCTGCTGGTCGGCAGCCACGAGGTGATGGTGGCCGGCGGCATGGAGAGCATGACCAACGCGCCGCACCTGCTCCTCAAAGGGCGCAGTGGCATCCGCATCGGGCATGACCGGGTGATGGACCACATGATGCTGGACGGGCTGGAAGACGCTTACGAAGCGGGCCGCTCCATGGGCACCTTTGGCGAAGACTGCGCGGCCAAGTACGGTTTTACCCGGGAGCAACAGGACAACTTTGCCACAGCCAGCGTTCAGCGTGCACAATTAGCTACAAAATCAGGAGCTTTTTCCGCAGAAATAACGCCCATCACAGTCAAGGGCCGCGCGGGTGAGGTGATTGTGTCGATTGACGAAGGGCCGGGCAAGATCAAGCTCGCCAAGATTCCCACGCTTAAGGCCGCCTTCAAAAAAGACGGCACCATCACCGCTGCCAGCAGTTCCAGCATCAACGACGGCGCAGCTGCCATGGTGCTGATGTGCGCGTCCACCGCCGCCAGGCTGGGCTTGAAACCGCTGGCCAAAATCGTCAGCCACGCCACGCACGCGCAGGAGCCCAACTGGTTTGCCACGGCTCCGCTGGGCGCCGTCAACAAGGCGTTGGCAAAAGCGGGCTGGGCGGCCAAAGATGTGGAGTTGTGGGAAATTAACGAAGCGTTTGCCGTCGTGCCGATGGCGCTGATGCATGACCTCAAGCTGAGCCACGACATCGTCAACGTGAACGGCGGTGCCTGCGCGCTGGGCCACCCGATTGGCGCGAGCGGCGCGCGCATCATGGTGACTTTGATGTATGCG
>JANYJD010000296.1 GCA_025358555.1 Rhodoferax sp. | reverse complement strand
ATCGGAAAGCCTGAGCGGTCAGCGCGAATCAGCTTTGCGACCCCGGAACTGCTTTGGCAAGTTCTGACTGCAAAACGCTGGGGACTGCTGAAGGTTCTCTGCGGCGCCGGCCCAATCTCCATCCGCGAAGCCGCCCGCCGTGTTGAACGCGATGTAAAGGCGGTTCACTCGGACATCACTGCCTTACTAAGTGCGGGGGTTCTCGATCGTGCCGAAGATGGCGGCATCGTCTTTCCATTCGAGGCGGTGAAGGTCGAGTTTCTGCTTGAAGCGGCGTAGAGCTTCGATGAACAAGACGCCGAACCCTTCCATCGAGGGGATGCCCAAAAGGATGCGCCTTTCGTGCACCCCTCATGTCAAACGTTGGGCGGCAATGTGAGTACCGGCGAAAATGTCGATTTTCTTTTGAAGCCGATAAATGCGGTCGGTATTCGATTAGGTGAACGTGCAGGCATCAGGCTCTCGAAGGCGATCATCCAGCGGACAGCAGCGCTTCGCGCGTACAACAGTTACGGAGACGGTGGCGACTGGATGGATAAGCTATCGACTGCGTATGTCGTTGCATTAGCGACTCGTTCAGCAGACACGCTGTTGATGAGAGATATTCAGAATCACATCTCCGAGAATCCGCCAATTGCTTGCCGTGGATGCCGGGAAGCGACCTTCGGCGTGAACGTGATCCGGGAACGCATATTTCCCCGTCTGAAGGAATTGAGGGAGCATACGAATGATCTGCTTCATCATTTAGATAGTCCCGAGAACGTTGGCGTCGATTCACTGAACATTCAAGGCGTGTTCGAGTACTGCTATCACCTCTTTGAAAAGAATGCGGAAGCGCTCTTCGGCACCATTCCTGAAACCGTGTTCGAGTTCACGGTGTGCAAGCAATGTAGAAAGGAACAATCCAAGTGACCGAGTTGCCGTCCAACAGGTTGCTCGACACGGACACGCAGCCGCAGGATGCCGCTTCGCGGCGCTTGCTGCGTGCCCGGCAGCTCCAACGTTAGACGTCTCAAGACATGACCCGTCGCGCCATCAGTCGAGAGACTCTCGTCGCGCTGTTTGCCAAGTCTGGCAACATATGCGCATTCCCCGGATGCACTCACGACTTGGTCACGGCGCGAAATCTCTTCGTTGGGCAGATTTGCCATATCGAAGCAGCCAACCCGGGTGGTCAAAGGTACAACCCAGACTCGACCGACGAAGATCGGCGGTCCTTCTGCAATCTGTTGCTGATGTGCTATCGCCATCATCGGGAAACCGATGACGATGCGCTTTTTCCCCCGAACGTGCTGCGTGCGATGAAGTCCGATCATGAGAGCAGGCATGGCCAGAAGCCCTTCAAGGTAAACGAAGCCTTCCTCTTCCGTCTCGAGTCAGATATGCAAACCTATTGGGCCGAGATTGAAACAGCGAACACCGAACATCACGTTGCACCGGAGTTCGCCGTAAGAATTCTTGTCCAGTCTCCGGCCATTGAGCAGTTCTCTGAGATCGGCAGGTCGGTTTCCCGCCTCGCCGAAATCCTTGCTGACCTCGCAAGTCGCGATGCCGAACTAGACGGACGGGTTCGAAAGCATCTCAAGTCGCTCG
This sequence comes from Rhodoferax sp., assembly GCA_025358555.1. GTDB lineage: Bacteria > Pseudomonadota > Gammaproteobacteria > Burkholderiales > Burkholderiaceae_C > JANYCG01. Next base: position 18,785 of record JANYJD010000296.1, on the reverse strand, counting down.
GTTACGACCTTGGTCCATACGATGCTGTGCCCTACTACATGAACCCCTTTGGAGTTGACCCCATTTCACGGACACCGTATTGTTCACCAACAAGGAGTCCGAGATGTCCAAACCCCATACCCCCAAGCCGCCGTACTCGGCGGCATTTCGTCAACAGTTAGTCGAGCTTGTCCAAGCCGGTCGCAATCCCAATGAACTGGCCAAGGAGTTTGGTTGCCACGTCACCAGCATCCTCAGTTGGGTGCGCAAAGCCCGGCTGAACCTGCCCGCAGGCGATGCCACGCCGGTAGTGCCGTTAGGTGCCAGCGAGCGTCAGGAGCTCATTGAGCTGCGCCGCAAAGTGCGCCAACTGCAAATGGAGCGCGACATACTCTCAAAGGCTACGGCCTGGTTTGCCAACAAAAGCGAGCCGACGCTCACCGCGTCTACGCGCTGATCCGGGCGAACCAGGCCGAACTACCGGTACGCTGCATGTGTGAAACACTGAACGTCTCCAAGAGCGGCTACTACGACTGGGTCGGCAGAGCACCCAGCGCCCGCCAGCAAGCCAATGAAGCCCTGGCGGTACAAATCCAGGCCGCATTCACTGCCAGTGATGAAACCTACGGCATGCCACGCATTCGCGCCCAATTGCGCGATGAAGGAATCAAGGCCAGTCGCAAACGCGTAGCCCGCCTGATGCGTCACAACCACTGGCGCGGGATCAGCCGCAGGCGCAGCTACTGCGTGACGACCCAGCGCGACAAACGCCAGCGCCCGGCCCCTGACCTGGTGAATCGCCAGTTTGTGGCCACCGACATCAACCAGCTATGGGTGGCCGACATGACTTACTTGCCGACGTGGGCAGGTTTTTTGTATCTGGCAGCGGTCACAGACGTGTTCAGCCGCAAGGTGGTGGGTTGGGCGTTTGGCGTGCGCATGACGGCTGATCTGGTGACGCAGGCATTGGACATGGCCTTGATGACCCGAAAGCCGCAGTCGGTGATTCACCACTCTGATCAGGGTAGCCAGTACACCAGCATTGAGTTTGGCAACCGCTGCAAGCAAATGGGGGTTCGTCCATCGATGGGCAGCGTGGGCGACGCCTATGACAACGCCATGGCCGAGAGCTTCTTTGCCACGCTGGAGTGTGAGCTGATCGACCGACGCGTCTGGAAGACGCAGACCGAGGCACGCCTGGCGGTCTTTACCTGGATCGAGGGTTGGTACAACCCCAAAAGGCTTCACTCGGCACTGGGCTACTTGTCGCCCATTAACTTTGAGAGGAAACACAAGGAACAGAAATCGACACCATCATCATCAACACGGTTGCCCGAACACGGCTTACCCACCGCGTGCTTCGCACCTGTGGACAAGACGCCTCAGGGCTTGAGTGAGAGCCCGTCGCCTTGTCCACAGGCAAGCGCCGTGGATAAGCCTGCGTCGTTCACAATCTACACAGATTCAGACAACCAAATCAGCCGAACCCAAGAAGCTTAAATGTGTCCGTGGAAACGGGGCAAGTCCACTTCTTCAATCGAAGCTGGGAGGTCCACTCTCTAGCAGTGAACAACGTCCTGACAGACCTCACAGTTGCTCTCAAGCAAGCGGAGGTTCGCTTCCTGGCGGAGTACGTCAAGACACACTCGAATGAAAGCAATGCAATCGCTGCTTTTGAAGCGGCGAAGAAGGATTTGCATGAAATGGCTGTCTCGGTAGGCTATGCGGATTGAGACAACAATGTTTATCTGCCGCTTATGAGTCCTTCGCCTTTTGCAAACATCGTCGCGCGGCAGATAAACGCTATTCGTTATGTTGCTCGTGCCATAGTAGCGCTTGACATATGAATATCGGTAGCTACAATAAATTGTGCGCTTCACCTTTGATCCTGACAAAGACAAACTGAATTTGGCCAACCATGGCCTGTCTCTTTCGTTCTCTGAAAAGCTAGCTTGGGATGAAGCGTATGTTTGGGTTGACCCACGTTTTTCGTACGACGAGCTGCGAATGATTGGACTGGTTCCTGAGGGCGGCACCTTGTATTACGTGGCGTTTGTAGACCGTGGTGACGTGCGCAGAACCATCAGCCTGCGCCTTGCAGAGCGACGAGAGGTAAAGAAGTATGTTGAAAACATCCAGTAAGCGGGTCATCCTAATGCCGTCCGTCAAGGACAACGCAAAAATCGTAGCGGCGGCCAAAGCAGACCCCGATGCGAAGCCCATGACGAAGGCGCAGCTAGATGCATTGGTGCCGATTCGCAGCGTTCGCGGCAGGCCAAAATCCGAGAATAGAAAGTTGTTGCTTTCTGTGCGCTACAGCGTAGAGGTCGTGGAGTACTTTCGCTCCACGGGTGAGGGGTGGCAGGCACGAATGGACAGTGTGCTCCGTCAATACGTCAGCAAGCATTTGCCTCACCGCAATGCAACATAACGAATTAAGGATAGATCGCGCTTCGCCGCTTGTCTGTCCGTTTGTTGGACAGGCCCGGTGAGGGTGCGTGCAGTGGGTGTAAAAGGGAACAAACCGCTGTAGATTGATCCGAGAATTCGGCTGCGGCGAGCGGCCGGTGAAGGCGGCTTGGGTGGCTATGTCAGGCGTTCAACAACGCGCGATTCGTTGTTGCAGGTGATGTCACCAGATTTTGAATGCACTTGTCCAACGGCAGACCTTCGCAGATCAAAGCCGTCTTGGTTCAAGCGCTATTCGAGTCGTCTCAGTGCATTGCGAGCTGCCCCTCATTGGGCTTGGCAGGTCGTAGCATCTGTTGCGAAGTGCACGCGGCGAGGGGCGACTACTATCATCTCAACTTCAGCCCCGAAGGGGACGAAGAGGATGCTCCCTTGGAAGCAGCTAGGCCCTACCTCTTGCTACAGCGCGAATTCGGTGTGACAACCACGTTGAGGTTTCATTCGCGCTTGATGGCTCGACTTTAGAAGATGTGCGCCGCGCAGCAGAAGTCATCTTTGGTCTGAGGGAGCCGGATGAAGGCGATGCGCTCTTTTAATTTACTCCCGGACAGAGCAGATCCACCCGAACCAGGTGCCGCTACGAGAACAGCCGCCGCGCCAAAATCGACCCGGCCGACAGGTCGCGCGCGTCTAGCGTGTCATAAAGCTGCTCCAGCTCGGAGCCAATCACGTCCATCGCGTCTGATGGCAGCACGGCGCCGTTGTCATCGGTCACCACGCCGTCCATGGCCTGCGCCAGGGCGTTGGCGCTTTCGCGCATGCGTACAAACGGGCGCTCGGCGCGCTCCACCTGCGGCACGTCCAGGCTCAGGGTGATTTCGCGAATCGCCGACTGTGCCGGGTCTTCGGCCATTGCCGCCTGCGCATCGAACCCCAGCCCCAGCACGGGCGGCATGCCGGGCGTGCTGGCGGGCAGCACCATGCGCCCGGGCATGGCGCCCGCCACAAATCCCAACCTTGCCGCATGCTGCGCCACAAAGCCCGGGCTCCAGGCGGCATGGCGCGCGCGCAGGGTGAAGCTGAGCTGGCCATCATGGCCGCCCGCAAAACTGTCCAGCTCGCGGGCACGGGACACCTCGTCCCGCATCTCGGGGAACTCCGGCGCGCCGTTGACGGCATCGGCGAAAGCCTGGGTCTTGATGACGAATTCGGAATACTCAATGTCGTTGAGCGCGCCAGAGCGGTTGGCCAGTTGCACGCCCGCCTGCAAGGCGCTGTAGCGCTGGCCTGCCACAGGCAATTCCCATTGCTGGCTGGCTGCGTTGAAGCCTTCAATTGCAAAGGGCTTGCTGCCCACGCGGCGCGTGGTGGGCATGGCTGCCAGCGCGGCATCGCCCGACACTGGCGCATCAAGCGCAATCGGTGCGATGACGTCAATCAGCACGTCCAGCATGGGCTTTTTCAGGACGGCCACGCGGGCGAAACTGCTGACGCCAAAAGCTGGCTCCAGACCGGCATCGAACACAGGGTCGATGGCTCCTGCCTCACCCGAATTTGTGGCCTGGCCCAGTTGGCCGGGGCCGCCCGCGCCGCTCGCGTGCTCAACGGCATTGAAATCAAACCCGCCAGCGCCAGTTTTCGGGCCCGCCCGGTCGTCCTCTGGCTGCGCCTGCAAGGGCGCATTTTTACGGGAGGTCCAGGCCCCATGCGCCACCACAGCGGCCAGCACCAGGCCGCCTGCGATGGCCAAACCGAGTTGGAGGTTGCTCATCACCATGATTTAGCCATGCCAATCCGGGGGCTTCACGCCGCTTCAGCCAGCGACACCGCCGCTTCCATATCCACTGCAACAATGCGCGACACGCCCTGCTCCTGCATGGTGACGCCAATCAACTGCTCGGCCATTTCCATGGCGATCTTGTTGTGGCTGATGAATAGGAATTGGGTCTCTTTGCTCATACTGCGCACAAGTTTCGCATAACGCTCGGTGTTGGCGTCGTCCAGCGGCGCATCCACCTCGTCCAGCAGGCAAAACGGCGCCGGATTGAGCATGAAAATCGCAAATACCAGCGCAATTGCCGTCAGCGCCTTTTCTCCGCCCGATAGCAAATGGATGGTCTGGTTTTTCTTGCCCGGCGGCTGGGCAATCACCTGCACGCCAGAGTCCAGAATTTCTTCGCCAGTGATCACCAGGCGCGCATTGCCGCCGCCAAACAGTTCGGGGAACATCTTGCCAAAGTGCTCGTTGACGGTGTTGAAGGTGCCCGAGAGCAGCTCGCGGGTTTCGCCGTCAATTTTCTTGATGGCGTCTTCCAGCGTGGTCATGGCCTCGGTCAGGTCCGCCGTCTGCGCGTCCAGAAACTGCTTGCGTTCGCGCGCGCTGGCCAACTCGTCCAGCGCGGCCAGGTTGACGGCGCCCAGCGCGGCGATGTCGCGGTTGAGCCGGTCAATGTCGTTTTGCATGCCGGGCAGGCGCACCTTGCCGTCTTCAACCGATTTGGCGAGCGTTTCCAGATCGGCCTGCGCATCCAGCAACAACTGCGCGTATTGCTCAAAGCCCAGGCGCGCCGCCTGCTCCTTGAGCTGGAATTCCATGATTTTCTGGCGCAGCGGGTCCAGCTCGCGCTCAAGCGTCATGCGGCGCTCATCGCTGGCGCGCAGTTTGGCGGTCAGGTCGTCGTATTCGCTGCGTTTGGCACCCAGAGATACTTCGCGCTCCAGCTTCAGGGCCAGCGCGGTCTGCAAGCCAGCCTGGGCTGCCACATCCGTCAAGCGTGTCAGCTCGTCATTGGCTCTTAGCTCTTCTGCCCTTATGCTGTCTGACTGTTGCGCTGCTGTTTCTATAGCGCGTGACAATTCGGCCCGCCGCGCATCCAGGCTGCGCATGGTGAAGGTGGCCTCTTGCGCCTGGCGCTCCAGGCTGCGCTGCTGCTCGCGGCAGTCGACCAGTTTGCGCTCTGCGGCTATCACGCGCTCGTCCAGCTGGGCATGGCGTTCCTGCGTGTCGGCGAGCTGCATGTCGAGCTCTTCAAAGCGGGCCTCGGCGGTAACGCGGCGCTCCTGCAAATCATCTAGCTGCGCGTCCACTTCGGCCAGGTCGCCTGCAATTTGTTCACTGCGGGCGCGGCTTTGCTCGGCCAGTTGGGTCAGGCGCAAGGTCTCCACCTGCAATTCATGCGCGCGGCTTTGCGTCTCGGTGGCTTCACGCCGTGCGGCAATCAGGCGCTGCGATGCATCGGCATACGCGGCCTCGGCCCGGACCAGGCTTGAGCGGGATGCTTCGCTCAGCATGGCCTGGGCGCGGAGCTGTTTCGCGAGGTTTTCAATTTCCTGGGCGCGCGCCAGCAGGCCAGCCTGCTCGGAATCCTGGGCGTAAAAACTGACGCTGTGGGCGGTGACGGCGTGGCCTGATTTGACGAAGATGACCTCGCCCGGCTTGAGTTTGTCGCGCCCCTGCAGCGCGTCTTCCATGCTGGGCGCAGTGAAGCAGCTGCGCAGCCAGTCGCCCAGCACAGCGCTCTGGCCTGCGTCGTTCAGGCGCAGAAAATCTGCCAGGGGCTTGAATCCGTGGCCACTCGGTGGGGCTGCGTTGGCAGCCCCAGCCAGCGGTGCACTGTAAAACGCCAGCTTGGCCGGTGGTGCGTCCTGGCCGCCCGCACCCAGAAAGCCACGCACCATGTCAAGCCGCGACACTTCCAGCGCACCCATGCGCTCGCGCAGCGCGGCTTCCAGCGCGTTCTCCCAGCCGGGCTCAATGTGGATGCGGCTCCACAGGCCGTGCAGGCCCTGCAGCCCGTGTTTGGCCAGCCAGGGCCGCAATTTGCCGTCGGTCTGGACCTTGTCCTGCAACGCCTTAAGGGCTTCCATGCGGGCCGACAGATCCGCCTGCCGGGCAGATTCGGTGTTGGCGGTTTGCTGCTGCGTGCGGCGCGTGTCATCCAGCTGAGGCACCAGGTCTTGCACCTCATGCAGGCGCGCATCGGCCACGCTGGCCGACTCTTGCGCCTCAGACAATTGGGTTTGCAGATTGACCAGGCGGGCTTCGTCGGGCGCGGCCAGCGCATTGCGGTCCACGCTGAGCTTTTCGCGTCGGCCGGTGAGCTGGCGCGATTGCTCTTCGATGCTGCGCTGGTCGGCCGCCAACACCTGAATTTGCTGTTGCACTTGGCCTACCTGGGTGCGCTGCTCGTTGGCACCCTTTTGCGCGATGCGCAGCGCATCTTCCAGATCGGGCAGCGCCAGCGCCTGCTCTTGCACCTGGGCGGCCAGCAACCCGGACTTTTCTTCGCCCACGCTCGACAGGTCCGACAGATTTTCGATTTCAACCTGCGCATCGTCCCGGCGCACCGCCCATTGCGCGGTCTGCTCCTTCAGCGTGATCAGGCGCTGCTCGACCCGCAGGCGGCCTTCCACCACGAAGCGGATTTCTGCCTCCAACCGTCCCACGTCGGTGCTGGCTTCATACAGCAGGCCCTGCGCCTGGTTGACGTGGTCGCCCGAGGCGTAATGCGCCTGACGCACGGTTTCAAGCTCAGCCTCAATGTGGCGCAGGTCAGCCACGCGGCTCTCAAGCGCATTGACCGCGCTCTCGGAATCGGCCTTCACCTTGGCCTGTTCGGCTTCTGATTCGGCACGCTTCAAAAACCATTGCTGGTGCTGCTTGAGCGTCACCTCGGCCTGCAGCGTGTTGTACTTCTGCGCGATTTCGGCCTGTTTTTCGAGCTTTTCGAGGTTGGCATTGAGCTCGCGCAGGATGTCTTCCACGCGGGTCAAATTCTCCCGCGTGTCACCCAGGCGGTTCTCGGTCTCGCGGCGGCGCTCTTTGTACTTGGAGACACCCGCGGCTTCTTCCAGGAACAGGCGCAGCTCTTCGGGTTTCGATTCGATGATGCGGCTGATGGTGCCCTGGCCGATGATGGCGTAGGCGCGCGGCCCCAGGCCGGTGCCCAGAAACACGTCTTGCACGTCGCGCCGCCGCACGGGCTGGTTGTTTAGCAGGTAGCTGCTGGTGCCGTCTCGCGTCAGCACCCGTTTGACGGCAATCTCCTCAAACTCGCCCCACTGGCCGCCCGCGCGGTGGCTGGCGTTGTCAAACACCAGCTCCACACTGGCGCGGCTGGCGGGCTTGCGGGTGTTGGTGCCGTTAAAAATAACGTCCTGCATCGACTCGCCGCGCAACTCGCTGGCCTTGCTCTCGCCCAGCACCCAGCGCACCGCGTCCATGATGTTGGACTTGCCGCAGCCGTTCGGCCCGACCACGCCAACAAGCTGCCCCGGCAGGTGAAACGTGGTGGGCTCAACAAATGATTTGAACCCGGATAACTTGATGGAATTTAGACGCACGGCGCAAGGACAATTCGACGGTTAGCTTCTCTAAGCTGTTGATTTTTATGAATAAACTGACACTACCAGCAGTTCAGGCCTGCTCGCAATGATAACTGGTGGCGTATTGCTTTCGCAAGGGAGGCAGAGCCGAAGGGGATAATTGAATTGATGGCAATCTGTAAGCGCTGTAAAATAGACCTCATGTTGAGAACTCAAATCCAGCTTCCCGAGCCACTTTTCATCCAGGCCAGACGCATCGCCGCGCAGCGCGACTGGTCGCTGGCGGAATTTGTACGCCGAGGCTTGGAAGCGTATATACAAACCTGCCCCGAGGCCGTGGATGCAGCCACCCCGTGGACTCTGCCCGTATTGCGAGGCAGTGGCGGCCACCTGATCGATCCAGCCACGGTCAGGCCGGAAGCAGACGCGATTGCGCATCGCTTTGTGTCCGGGAAGGCCACAGCCAGGGCAAAGGTCAGGCCATGAGCCGGCTGACCGCAGATACCAACCTTTTCATCCATGCGGCCGACCCCGACTCGCCCCACCACACCCGCGCGCGCCAATTCATGCAAAGCGCAGCCATAAAAGTTGGCAAAAAAGACGCTGAATTCGTACTCTGCGAACTGGTGCTGGTGGAGCTTTACATGCAGCTTCGCAACCCCGCCATTTTTACAAAACCCTACTCTGCCAAAGAATCAGCCGCGCATTGCCAAACCCTGCGGCTGAACCCGGCCTGGCGCTGTGTTGACTACGACGCCGCCGTGTCCCAGAAGCTGTGGCAGTGGGCGGCAGGCACCAAGGCCGGTTTCAGGCGAATCATCGATGCCCGCCTGGGGCTGACCCTGCGTTTCCACGGCGTCACTGAATTAGCCACGGCCAACGTCAAGGATTTCTCCGAGTTTGGCTTTTCCCGGGTGTGGAATCCGTTGCTGGAAGGCTGACGGACATAGAGCACATCCAGGCTGTGCAATGCTATATACTAAATAGCATACTACGCATACAGGACAAGGGCATTAGGTCAATTTTACCATTACTCAACAGATATTTCACAGATTGGCGCCTGATTGACGGGCACGGCCGCCCGGTTGTCGGGATGCGCCAGCAGCGCCAGCCGCGCCGCGCATCTCCATCCGACACGTTCTCGCTGCGGACTGCGGGATAATCAGAGGGCATGAATCCCCTACTCTCCCAACTTCAGCCGTACCCGTTTGAGCGGCTGCGGCAATTGTTCAACGGCATCACCCCCAACCCCGCGTACCGCCCCATCAGCCTGGGCATTGGCGAGCCACAGCATGCCACGCCCGCGTTCATCAAGGACGCACTGGATGCAGCCGTGCGCAACGCGCCGAGCGGGCTGGCGGCCTACCCGGCGACCGCTGGCTCGGCAAAGCTGCGTGAAGCCTTCGCCGCCTGGCTGCATCGCCGCTATGGCCTGGCGCTGGACCCGGCGACGCAGATGCTGCCGGTGAATGGCTCCCGCGAGGCGCTGTTTGCGCTGGCGCAGACCATCATCGACCCCGGCGCAAAAACTGCTGACGGGCTTGGCATGAAACCATTCGTGGTGTGCCCCAACCCGTTCTACCAAATCTATGAAGGCGCAGCCATCCTCTCGGGCGCGCGCCCGTGGTTTGTGCCTGCCGTGGCATCCCGGAATTTTGCACAGGATTGGGACAGCGTGCCCGAATCGGTTTGGGCCAACACGCAGTTGCTATTTGTGTGCTCGCCCGGCAATCCCACCGGCGCCGTGATGCCGCTGGATGAGTGGAAAAAGCTTTTCGATCTGAGCGACCGCCACGGCTTTGTGATTGCATCGGACGAGTGCTACAGCGAGATTTACTTCCGCGATGACGACAAAGGCGGGCCGCCGCTGGGTGGGCTGGAAGCCGCTGCCAAACTGGGCCGCAAGGACTTCAAAAACCTGATCTCTTTCACCAGCCTGTCCAAGCGAAGCAATGTGCCTGGTCTGCGCAGCGGTTTTGTGGCGGGTGACGCGGCCATCATCAAACAGTTTTTGCTGTACCGCACCTACCACGGCAGCGCCATGAGCCCGGTGGTGCAAAGCGCCAGCGCTGCAGCCTGGGCTGACGAGGCTCACGTGGTGGACAACCGCGACATGTACCGCAAGAAGTTTGCGCAAGTGACCCCGGTGCTGGCCAGTGTGATGGACGTGGCCCTGCCCGACGCCGGCTTTTACCTGTGGGCCAGCGTGCCGGCAAAAAAAGATGTCAACGCAGCGAACAATGCCACAACCGCGGCACCAGGCGACGATGTTGAGTTCGCGCGGGAACTGTTCGCTCTTTACAATGTGACGGTTCTGCCCGGCTCGTATTTGGCGCGCGACGGCAATGTGGCCAGCCAGGAAGTGCCGCTCCATGTTGAGGACCATAACCCAGGCGCCGGGCGAATCCGCATGGCGCTGGTGGCTGAAACCGCCGAATGCCTGGAAGCCGCGCAGCGCATCGTCCGATTTGTCAAATCCAGAAGCTGAAATTCAGCAATTCAACAAGCAACATTTCATGACCCAACAACTCCAGCAAATCATCGACGACGCGTGGGACAACCGCGCCAATATTTCCGTGGCCTCGGCCCCCAAAGAAGTGGCCGACGCCGTGGAGCACGTCATTGGCGAGCTCAACAAGGGCCGCCTGCGCGTTGCCACCCGCGAGAGCGTGGGCCAGTGGACGGTGCACCAGTGGATCAAGAAAGCCGTGCTGCTGAGCTTTCGGCTGAAAGACAACGTCGTCATGCGCGCAGGCGACCTGGGCTTTTTCGACAAGGTGCAAACCAAGTTTGCCCACCTGGATGAAGCGCAGATGAAAGCCACCGGCGTGCGCGTGGTGCCGCCGGCCGTGGCGCGGCGCGGCAGCTACATTGCCAAGGGCGCGATTCTGATGCCTTCTTACGTGAACATCGGCGCCTATGTGGATGAAGGCACCATGGTGGACACCTGGGCTACGGTGGGCAGTTGCGCCCAGATCGGCAAGCACGTGCATTTGAGCGGCGGCGTGGGCATTGGCGGCGTGTTGGAGCCCGTGCAGGCCGGGCCCACCATCATTGAAGACAACTGCTTCATTGGCGCGCGCTCCGAAGTGGTTGAGGGTGTGGTGGTCGAAGAAAACTCGGTCATCTCGATGGGCGTGTACATCGGCCAGAGCACGCCGATTTACGACCGGGCGACGGACACCGTGAGCTATGGCCGCATTCCGGCCGGCTCGGTTGTGGTGTCGGGCAACCTGCCCAAACCCGGCGGCAAGTACAGCACGTATTGCGCTGTGATCATGAAGAAAGTCGATGCGCAAACCCGCGCCAAGACCAGCCTGAACGATTTGCTGCGCGACTAGATCTCCAACCAGCAATTCAATAAAAAAAAGACGGAACGATACGATGTCCACCCCTGCAGCCCCCGGCACGATGGAGCGCATTCTTCGCCTGATGTCGGAGAAACGCGCCTCGGATGTGTACCTGTCGGCCCACTCGCCAGCGCTTATCAAGATCAACGGCCAGTGCGTGCCCATCAACAACCAGCTGCTGCCACCCGACGCCCCGCGCAACCTGCTGGCCGAGGTGCTGCCGCCGGAGCGCATTGTCGAGCTGGAAGACACGGGTGAGCTCAACATGGGTTTTCCGCTGGCCGGCATTGGCAGGTTCCGGGTGAGCGGAATGCGCCAGCGCGGTTCAATCGCAGCGGTGATCCGCTTCATTCCCAACACCATTCCGCCGCTGGACTCGCTGTCCGTGCCCATGATTTTGGGCGACTTGATCATGGAAAAGCGCGGTCTGCTGTTGATGGTGGGGGCCACGGGCGCAGGCAAAACCACCACCTTGGCATCGATGCTGGACTACCGCAACGAGGCTACGCCGGGCCACATACTGACGATTGAAGACCCGGTGGAGTTTTTGTTCAAGAACAAGAAATCCGTGGTCAACCAGCGTGAGATTGGAAGTGACACCAAGTCGCTTGAAGTTGCGCTTAAAAACGCGCTGCGCCAGGCGCCGGACGTGATCATGATCGGTGAAATCCGCGACCGTGAAACCATGTCTGCGGCGATTGCCTACGCGCAGTCGGGCCACCTGTGCCTGGCCACCATGCACGCCAACAACAGCTACCAGGCGCTGAACCGCATTTTAAGTTTTTACCCGGTAGAAGTGCGCCAGACCATGCTGGGCGACCTGGCTGCGGCCCTGCGCGCGGTCATGTCGCAGCGGCTGCTGCGCGGCACGGCAGGCGGTCGGGCTCCTGCGATGGAAATTTTGCTCAACACCAAGCTGATTTCAGAGCTGATTGAGCGCGGAGATTTTTCGGGCGTCAAGGAGGCGATGGAAAAATCCATGGCCGAAGGTTCGCAAAGCTTTGAGGCCGACATTGCCCGCCTGATTGTGGAGGGCACGGTAGACCGCAAAGAGGGCCTGGCGCATTCGGACTCGCCCACCAATTTGATGTGGCGCCTGCAAAACGATTTTGTCAAAGCCGCTGCGCCTGTTGACTTGGAAGAAGATCCGGATGACGAACCGTCGTTTACAGAAATTACGCTGGACGTGACCCACTGAATATGACCCCCAAGCTTTTCACTTCGTGTAATGCGCTGTACCTGCAGATGCCTGAGGCAACGGCTCTTTGGGCTGTCCAAATCCGCGCAGGCGGATTTGGAGCCGCAGCCCTCAGCCCCATGGGGGCTAATTTTTCTAGGGGCGGCCCGGCGGGAAATTGCCTATGACCCCCACCATCCGCCTGGCGGAGCAACTCATCTCGTGCCGCTCGGTCACGCCACATGATGGTGGCTGCCAGGAGATCATTGGCGCGCGGCTGAAACCATTGGGGTTTGTGATCGAGACGATTGTCAGTGGGCCAGACACATTCCGCGTCACAAATCTATGGGCAAAAAGGCCTGTAGCCCCCGTCCAATGTGCGAAGTCAGCTATTAATTCAATAGTAACACCAAACCACAGACTGGCCGTCGCCAGATCGGCGGTAAAAACGCTGGTCTTCGTCGGCCACACCGATGTGGTGCCCACCGGCCCGCTGGAGCAGTGGCACAGCGACCCGTTCACGCCCACACACCGCGACGGCCGGCTGTATGGGCGCGGCGCAAGCGACATGAAAACCTCCATCGCCGCGTTTGTGGTGGCAGTTGAAGAGTTTGTCGCAAAGCTACCCGGCGCACCGCTCAACATTGCCGTTCTTTTAACCAGTGACGAAGAGGGCCCCGCCACCGACGGGACGGTGGTGGTTTGCGAGATGCTCAAAGCACGGGGCGAGACAATTGACTACTGCATCGTGGGCGAGCCGACCTCGGTCGAGCGAACCGGCGACATGATCAAAAATGGCCGGCGTGGCACCATGAGCGGCAAGCTAACGGTCAAAGGCATTCAGGGCCATATCGCCTACCCGCATCTGGCCAAAAATCCGATCCACCTGATGGCCCCGGCGTTGGCCGAACTGGTGAGCATGGAGTGGGACCAGGGCAACGCGTTTTTCCAGCCCACCAGCTGGCAGGTGAGCAACATTCACGCTGGCACCGGCGTGGGCAACGTGATTCCCGGCGCAGTGGTGATTGATTTCAATTTCCGCTTTTGCACCGAGTCAATCCCGCAGGGCCTGCAAGACCGCCTGACAGCCGTGCTTAACAAGCATGCGCTTGAGTTCGATTTGGCGTGGGTCATTGGCGGCCTGCCGTTTCTGACCACGCCGGGCACACTGGTCAACGCGGTGCGCGATGCGATTCTGGCCGAGACCGGCATCGCCACCGAGCTGTCCACCACCGGGGGCACCAGCGATGGTCGCTTCATGGCCAAGACTTGCCCACAGGTGATCGAGCTCGGCCCCACCAACGCGACCATCCACAAAATCAATGAAAACCTGCCGGTGGCCGACATCGAACCGCTGAAGAATATTTACCGGCGTGTTCTGGAAAATCTTGCGGCGCAAAGTCCGCCGCCTGCAACAGCGCAGATAGCATCGCCGGTTTGATGCGGGCCATGACGCTGATAGAGCTGATAGAACAGAGCGCCGCCGAGCTGCAAGCTGCAGGTGCAGTGTTTGGCCATGGCACCACCAACGCCTTTGACGAAGCCGCTTGGCTGGTGCTGTGGCAACTGGGATTGCCGCTGGATACGAACCTGGACGCACCACCCGAGACACCACTTGGCACAGCGCTCGGCATGCGTCCCCGCAAATCGATTTCTGGCCCAGTTTCACTGGCAAACAGGCCCATAGCCCCTGAGGAATATGCACAAGTAGCTACTACTTTGAAAGCACGAGTGCAGTCCCGGAAACCAGCGGCGTACCTCACGCATGAGGCTTGGCTGCAGGGCGTGCCGTTTTATGTGGACGAGCGAGCCATCGTGCCACGCTCCTACATTGCCGAGCTGCTGGTGGACGGCACCATTGACGCCTGGCTGGGCGAACACACCGGGCGCGTGCTGGACTTGTGCACCGGCAACGGCAGTCTGGCCGTGCTGGCCGCAATGGCCTACCCCGAGGTGCAGGTTGACGCATCAGATGTTTCCGCCGACGCACTGGCCGTGGCCCGAATCAACGTGGCCAAGCACGCGCTGCAGGACCGGATTGCGCTGCTGCTGTCGGATGGCCTGGCCTCAACGCAGGGCCCTTACGACCTGATCCTGTGCAACCCGCCCTACGTCAACGCCCACAGCATGGCGGCGTTGCCCGCCGAGTACCGGGCCGAGCCCGCACTGGCGCTGGACGGCAACCGCCACGGCGGCTGCGATGGCATGGACTTCATCCGCGTGCTGCTGCACGATGCGCCCGACCACATGACGCCACACGCCGTGCTGGTGCTTGAAATTGGCAATGAGCGCGCGCATTTTGAAGCCGCTTTCCCAAGGCTGGAAGTGGTTTGGCTGCCGACCAGCGCAGGTATGGATCAGGTGCTGCTGGTGACGGTGGAGTCGCTGCTGGCCGTGCCGAAACCGTGATTCTTAGCAAATTTTTCACGCTGAAACCAGTGTCAGCCGCGCCAGACTACGACGTCTTCAAGGCGTTGCTGCTGGAGTACGCCGCGCACGACCTTGACGATTCAAAGAACAGCACGATCTGGCAAGACTTGACGCAATTGCCCCAGCGCTACGGCGCGCCCACGGGTGGCGCATTGCTCGCCCATCGTGGCGATGCGCTGGCCGGTTGCGGCGCGTTTGCCGCCACGTCCCATGCAGGCACGGCTGAAATCAAACGCGTTTATGTCAGAAGCGGGTTCCGCCGCCAGGGGCTGGCCCGCGCCCTGACCCTGGCGCTTGTCGCCCAGGCAAAAGAATGGGGTTACCATACAGCCGCCATCAGCACCTGGCCGCACAACGTGCAGGCCCTGGCGCTGTACCAGCAGCTTGGCTTTGCGCCCATCGCCCCTTTTAAGAATCACACCCACGCACAGCTCGTGTTTTTGGGTCTGCCACTGGGGCCAGCAGTACCGAGCACGAACCTTATTTCCGCATTGCCTCCAGATGATCACCCTTAAAAACGTCACCCTGCGCCGAAGCGCCAAAATGCTGCTCGACAGCGCCTCCGTCACCCTGAACCCTGGCGAAAAGGTGGGCCTGGTTGGCCGCAATGGTGCAGGCAAATCCTCGCTGTTTGCCCTGTTCAATGGCACACTGCACGAAGACGCAGGCGAGTACTACATCCCCACTCAATGGCGCATGGGCCAGGTGTCGCAGGACATGCCCGAGACCGGCCAAAGCGCGACTGATTTTGTGGTGGATGGCGACACGGTTTTGCTGGCAGCGCAAACCGAAGTCACTGCGGCAGAGGCCACTGACGACTACGACCGCATGGCCCACGCTTACATGGCCCTGCAGGATGCAGGCGCGCACGACGCGCCTGCGCGCGCGCAGGCGCTGATCCTCGGCCTGGGGTTTAAAACGACCGAGCTCGCCAATCCTGTCAACAGTTTCTCAGGCGGCTGGCGCATGCGGCTGCAACTGGCGCGCGCGCTGATGTGCCCGTCAGAGCTGTTGCTGCTGGACGAGCCCACCAACCACCTGGACCTGGACGCGCTGGTATGGCTGGAGGCCTGGCTCAAGCGCTATGAAGGCACGATGGTCGTCATCAGCCACGACCGCGAGTTTCTGGACGCGGTGACCAATGTCACCCTGCACATCGATGCCGCCAAACTGGTGCGCTACGGCGGCAACTACAGCAAGTTTGAAGACATGCGCGCCGAGCAGATGTCGCTGCAACAAAACGCATTCGCCAAGCAGCAGGACAAAATCGCCCACCTGCAAAAGTTTATTGCGCGCTTCAAGGCAAAGGCCAGCAAGGCCAAGCAGGCTCAAAGCCGCGTCAAGGCGCTGGACCGCATGGAAAAAATCGCGCCGCTGCTGGCCGATGCAGATTTCACGTTCGAGTTCAAGGAACCGGCCAATCTGCCCAATCCCATGCTGTCAATGATGGGCGTGAGCTTTGGCTACCCGCCCCCGGCAGACGAAAACGGCAATGTGCCGGATGACGTGCCGCCCACGGTGATCGTACAAAACGTCAGCAAGTCGGTGCTGGCGGGACAGCGCATCGGCATCTTGGGGGCCAACGGTCAGGGCAAATCAACGCTGGTCAAAACTGTCGCCCGTGCATTGCAACCTTTGGGCGGCGAAGTCACCGAGGGCAAGGGCCTGAACATCGGCTACTTTGCGCAGCAAGAGCTGGACGTGCTGCGCCCCGCAGACACGCCGCTGGAGCACATGATCCGGCTGGTGCGGGAGATGACGGCGGCCGGCAAAATCCAGGGGCAGCAAACCCGCGAGCAGGATTTACGCAGCTTTTTGGGCACCTTCAATTTCGGCGGCGACATGGTCAAGCAAGCCGTGGGCAGCATGAGCGGTGGCGAAAAAGCCCGCCTGGTACTGTGCATGATCGTCTGGCAGCGCCCCAACCTGCTGTTGCTGGACGAGCCCACCAACCACCTCGATTTGGCCACCCGCGAGGCGCTCTCGATGGCGCTGAACGAGTTTGAAGGCACCGTGATGCTGGTCAGCCATGACCGCGCGCTGTTGCGTGCGGTGTGCGATGAGTTCTGGATGGTATCGCGCGGCGGCGTGGCCCCGTTTGATGGCGATCTGGACGACTACCAGCGCTATCTGCTGGACGAAGCCAAACGCCAGCGCGAGCTGATAAAAGACGCCGCCAACGGCGCTGCCAAGGCCGCAAGCCAAGCTCTGAAAGCGGAGTCGGCAGCGCACACCGCTGACGAGCAAAGCAAGGCCCAGCAGCGCCGCATGGACGCTGGCAAACACGGCGGAAAACATGGCGACAGCGCGGGTGGAAACGCCGGCAACAAAGCTGGCAGCCACGTCGCCCGCAATCCAGGTGCCAAGAGCCAGACGACAAACATCAAGCCAAAGTCAGCCAAGCGCGAACTCGAATTGGTCGACGCGCGCATGACAGTGTTGAATGGCGAGGGTGCCGCGCTGGAAGTGCGTCTGGCCGACAGCCCGACACCCACCGAGATTGCCGAGCTGGGCAAACGGCTGAAGCTGGTGAATGACGAGTTGCAGGGGCTGGAAGAGAAATGGCTGAGCCTGTCGAGCGAGATGGAAAGCGCCTCGGCCTGACGACACCGACGGTTTTATTCCTTTTCTAAATCATTCGTGAAGTAGGCGCACCGACGAAGACAGTGCTGTAGCACGGGCAGGAGGTGCAACGACCTGCACGGATGATTTAGAAATGGAATTAGACCTTGGCGGGCTGCGACTGGTACATCTTCAATTGGCCCGCCATGAAAACCGCCGCAAGGCTGGCGGTCGCCCCCACCATCGCTGCGATCCAATAGTGTTGCACCAGATTGTTTGCGTCGCGGCTGATGATGTGGCCGCCCGTGAACGCCGCCAAACCCATGGCCGCAGACTGCACCGCAGAGTTCAAGGCCATGAACGTGCCGCGCAATGCCGGAGCCGCCGCCGAGGTGACGATGGCCATGCCCGGAATCATGCGTCCGCTCATGCAGGCAAAAAATGAGGTGGAAACGATCAGCACCGCCCAAACCGGCAGACCCGCCGTCAGTGTGGTGATCACCATCGGCACAATCACCAAAACGGCCATCACGCGAAACATCACGACTTTGCCCTTGCGGTCTGTCAGCACGCCAATCCAGCGCGCAGTTATCAGCGTGACTAGGCCACCGCACAGATACACATACGGAACCTGGTCTACACGCCAGCCCACGTTGGCTGTCAGGTAGATGGTGATGAAGGGAATGATGGTGAAGCCTGCAAACATCAGCAAGCCCGAGAATGCAAACGCCTTGAGATGGTTGGGATCGGTCAGCACGCGCCGGATGTTCCCGAATGCCGAAGACTGACCAGACCCTTTGAGGTGGTCACGCAACCGGGGAAGCGTGATTGATGCGCCAATCGCCAGCAAACCTACCATGGCCGCAATGCCAAAAAACGGTGCGTGCCAGTTGAAGTGCGCGGCAAGGAACAGCCCGATCGGCACGCCAGCCACCGTGGCTACAGAAAACGATGTCATCACAACGCCCATGGCGCGGCCGCGGCGCTCAAACGGAATCACGTCGGCCACGATGGTTTGCGCCAGCGCGGACAGCACGCCGCCAAACACGCCGGCCAGCACCCGTGCGGCCATCAACGAGTAGTAAGTGGGAGCCAGGCCGCAGGCCAGCGTGGCCAGCCCAAACAGCACATACAGCACAAGAAGAAGCTTTTTGCGGTCGAATTTGTCTAGGTAGGTGGCGGCCATCAAGCCGGAAGCACCGGCGGCGAATGTATAGGCCGATACGAGCAGCCCGAACTGGGCGTCGGTAATGGAAAAAATCTTTGTGAACTGCGGACCCAGTGGCATCATGATCATGAAATCAAGAATGTGGGTGAACTGGATGCCTGCCAGCGTGAGCAGCAGCCACAGTTCGCGTTTGGGGGATAACGGGGTAGTCAAGCTCTTCCTTGAGACAACGATTCTTGCGCACCAATCGGGATAGGGGCCGATCATCGCAGATCGGGCCCCTCCCACACCACCCGGCATGCGGGTCCGCACCGGGCGGTTCGAGAAGTTGAGGTCATGAGAGCCGGGGCAGACCCAGACGATCAAAGAAATCGATGGTCAGGAC
>JANYJD010000288.1 GCA_025358555.1 Rhodoferax sp. | reverse complement strand
GGACCGCTATCAAATTTACGAAGGCAATTCGCGCCGCGTGTTTCCGCGCCTGAATTCGGCGTTGAAGGCCAAGGGCCGCTGATTCCACCCATTTCACAGGAGAACACCATGTACGAACTCGGCGTTGTTTACCGCAACATCACCCGCGCAGACCGCGCAGCCGCTGATGGCCTTGCCGCCCTGGGCTCGGCCACCGTCCACGAAGCCATGGGCCGCGTCGGCCTGATGCAGCGTTACATGCGGCCTATTTATGCCGGTGCTCAAGTCAGTGGCACGGCAGTGACGGTACTTCTGCACCCCGGCGACAACTGGATGATGCATGTGGTTGCCGAGCAGATCAGGCAAGGCGACATCGTGGTGGCCGCCCTCAGCGCCGACAACTGCGATGGCTTTTTTGGCGACCTGCTGGCCACCTCGTTCCAGGCGCGCGGCGCGCGTGCGCTGGTCATCGACGCCGGTGTGCGGGACGTGAAAACGCTCAAGGAGATGAACTTTCCGGTGTGGAGCAAAGGCATCAGCTCCAAGGGCACGATCAAGTCCACCTTGGGCTCAGTCAACATCCCCGTGGTGTGCGCCGGCATGATCGTCAACCCCGGCGACGTGGTGGTGGCCGATGACGACGGCGTGGTGGTGGTGCCCAAAGCCATGGCGCAAAAAACGCTTGAAGTTGCGCGCGCCCGCGAAGCCAATGAAGGTGAAAAGCGCGCCAAGCTGGGCAGTGGCGTGCTCGGGCTGGACATGTACAGCATGCGCGAGCCGCTGGCCAAGGCGGGTTTGAAGTACATCGATTGAGGAGCCTGCATGCAAACCGCGAAACCCGAGACATTCACAAAAACCCCCGGCTGGCTGGACTGGTACAGCGGCCCGGCCAAACCGAAGTTCCAGCTGCCCGCAGGCGCGGTGGACGCTCATTGCCATGTGTTTGGCCCGGCTGCCGAATTTCCCTACGCACCCGAGCGCAAATACACGCCGTGTGATGCCTCTAAAGAACAGCTGTTCGCGTTGCGCGACCATTTGGGGTTTGACAAAAACGTGATCGTCCAGGCCACCTGCCACGGCAGCGACAACCGGGCGCTGGTGGACGCGCTTCAAAGCTCGGGCGGCAAGGCGCGTGGCGTGGCCACCGTCAACCGCAACGTTAGCGACGCTGAGCTGCGCGCCATGCATGCGGCAGGCGTGCGCGGCACGCGCTTTAATTTCGTCAAACGCCTGGCCGACTTCACCCCGCGTGAGGTGTTGTTGGAGATCGCCAAGCGCATCGCCCCGCTGGGCTGGCACGTGGTGATTTATTTTGAAGCGCAAGACCTGCCCGAGCTGTATGACTTCTTCACCGCGCTGCCCACAACGGTTGTGGTTGACCACATGGGTCGCCCGGACGTGGCCAAGCCGGTGGATGGCCCGGAGTTTTCGCTGTTTATGAAGATGATGCGAGATCACAGCAACATCTGGAGCAAGGTCAGCTGCCCGGAGCGCCTGTCGGTCAGCGGCCCTGCCGCGCTCAACGGCGAGCAGAATGCCTACCAGGACGTGGTTCCGTTCGCCCGCAAGATCGTCGAAACTTTTCCAGACCGTGTGCTGTGGGGCACCGACTGGCCGCACCCGAACTTGAAAGACCACATGCCAGACGACGGTTTGCTGGTGGACTTTATCCCGCAGATTGCCGTGACCAAAGCGTTGCAAGACAAGCTGCTGGTGGACAATCCAACCCGCTTGTATTGGGCTGACTGATCAACCTTACATCCGCAACACGGTTTGCCCTGAAATAACGCCGATCACGCAACAGGGACTTCTGCAGATAAAAATGATGATCAACAACACGAGGAGCATGTGATGATTTTGAAACTGGCCGGGACGTCCACACTGGTCTTGCTGCTGGGCGCATGCGGCACCATGGGGCCGGGCGCACCCAACGCGCTCATGGCCTTGGGTGCGAACCCTGCGCAGGCTTGCCCGGCACTGGTCGGCGCGGTGGGTGCCGCTGCCATCGGCTTGCCCACCCAAGGTGCGACGGTTGATTCTGCTGCCATGATGGCGGCAACGCCGGTCGCCGTGGCGGCGCAGGGCCCTACGCCTGTCGCTCGCATCAGCCCTGCCACACCTGCTTTTTGCAAGCTCACG
>JANYJD010000310.1 GCA_025358555.1 Rhodoferax sp. | reverse complement strand
GCTGCGGCAGACCCGCTGGACGCAGCCCGCATGCAGTTTGAAACTGACTTCCACGCCCCCGCTTTTGACTCGGTAGAAGCCGTATGCGCGCACCCCGACGTGCAAGTGATTTACGTGGCCACCCCGCACCAGTTTCACGCGGACCATGTGTGCCTTGCCGCCGCGCACGGCAAGCATGTGCTGGTAGAGAAACCCATGGCGCTAGCGCTCGAAGAATGCACACGCATGATTGAGGCCTGCACGCGAGCTGGCGTGCACCTGCTGGTGGGCCACAGCCACAGCTTCAACAGCCCGATCCGCCGCACGCGCGAGATCATCGACAGCGGCATTTACGGCAAAGTGCGCATGATCCACGCCATGAACTACACCGATTTTCTGTACCGGCCCCGCCGACCCGAGGAGCTGGACACAGAGGCTGGTGGCGGTGTCATCTACAGCCAGGCAGCGCACCAGATTGACATCGTGCGGCTGCTGGGCGGCGGCTTCGTCGCCAGTGTCCGCGCCCATACCGGCAACTGGGACGCCAGCCGCAACACCGAAGGTGCTTACAGCGCGCTGCTGGCCTTTGAGGGCGGTGCATTTGCCAGTGCCACCTACAGCGGCTACGGGCACTTTGACAGCGACCGTTTGCTGGGCGACATCGGTGAAATGGGGCAGGCTAAAAATCCTGCTGACCAGGGAGCCGCCCGCAAGCGCTTGCAAAAGGTCACGTCTGCCGCGCAAGAGACTGCACTGAAGGCTGCGCGCAACTATGGCGGTGCGCAGTATTCGCGCGCAGCCGCCCTGCCCGCTGCGATGGCGCACCAGCACTTCGGCCATCTGGTGGTGAGCTGCGACGGCGCCGACCTGCGCCCTGGCCCGCTCGGCATTGCCATTGACACCCACGACGCGCCGTTGTTTGAGGCGCTGCCCTCCCCGACCATTCCCCGCGCTGAGGTCATTGACGAACTTTATGCGGCGGTCGTGCACAACGTAGCGCCCGTGCACAGCGGCTCATGGGCGCGGGCAACCACGGAGGTGTGCCTTCAGGTTCTTGCGTCTGCCCGAACCAATACCGAGTGTTTCATGCAACACCAGGTGGGCTGCCGATGAATGACACCCCTTGTGACTGATACCACGCAAAACATCCTGCAGCACTGGCGCGAGGCCGTGCCCAACGACCGGCTGGCGCACCTGATCCGCGATACCGAGCGCGCGTTCCGGCGCGCCTTGCAACTGCGGCTGGCCGCGCATGATGTCCCATTCGGCCATTGGGCGTTCTTGCGAATACTTTGGGAGCGCGACGGCCTGACCCAGAAAGAACTCAGCGAACAGGCTGGCGTGATGGAGCCCACCACGTTTGCCGCGATGAAAGTGATGGAAGAGCGCGGCTACATCGAAAGACGCCAGTTGCCGACCAACCGGAAAAATATCTATGTATACCTGACGCGCTCAGGTCGCGCGCTCAAGAAAAAACTGGTGCCCCTGGCCGAGGACTCCAACCGCATAAGCATCCATGGCTTGAGCCACTCAGACCTTCTGACAGCGCGAAAGGTCATGCTCACCATGATTGAAAACCTGGCAGCCGACGAGGTGGCCAAAAACGCAAAATAACGCCGGCTGACTTCAACTGGCACCAGCAAGGCGGCCGGCCAAGTCGGGACAAGTCGGGACAAGTCAGGTCAAGTCAATCAGGTCAAATCAGCGCAGCCCCGGTCTTGGCCTGCAACGCTTCCCGTGTCACTCCAGGGGCCAACTCCACCACTTTGAGGCCCTGCGGGGTCACGTCCATCACGGCCAGGTCGGTAATGATGCGGTTCACCACGCCCACGCCAGTCAACGGCAGGCTGCACTGCTTCAAAATTTTCAAGTCTTCCGTGCCGTCCTTCTTTTTGGCGACGTGCTCCATCAGGATGATCACGCGCTTCACGCCGGCCACCAGATCCATCGCGCCGCCCATGCCCTTGACCATCTTGCCGGGAATCATCCAGTTGGCCAGGTCGCCCTTTTCGCTGACCTGCATGGCCCCCAAAATGCTCAGGTTGATCTTGCCGCCGCGGATCATGGCAAAGCTGTCGTGGCTTCCAAAAATGCTGCTGCCCTTGATGGTGGTCACCGTCTGCTTGCCGGCGTTGATCAGGTCGGCGTCCACTTTGTCGTCAGTGGGAAACGGGCCAATGCCCAGCATGCCGTTCTCGGACTGAAGCCAGACCTCTTTGTCGGCCGGTACAAAATTGGCTACCAGCGTGGGGATGCCAATGCCCAGGTTCACATAGAAGCCGTCTTCGAGTTCCTGCGCAGCGCGTGCTGCCATTTGGTCTTGTGTCCAGGCCATGGTTACACCCCTGCTTTCATCTTGGTGGATTCGGTAATGGTTCTCTTCTCAATGCGTTTTTCAGGCGACGCATTAAGGACGATGCGGTGCACGTAGATGCCGGGTAAGTGAATATCGTCAGGCGCCAACTCACCGACCTCAACAATTTTTTCGACTTCAACAATGCAGACCTTGCCAGCCATCGCTACCGCCGGGTTGAAATTGCGCGCGGTCAGGTTAAAACGAAGGTTACCGGATTTGTCTGCCACTGCCGCTTTGACCAGGGACACATCAGGCACCAGCGCGCGTTCCATCACGTAGGTTTCGCCATCAAACTCGCGCAGCTCCTTGCCTTCGGCCACCAGCGTGCCGACACCGGTTTTGGTGAAGAAGGCGGGAATGCCAGCGCCACCGGCGCGCAGCTTCTCGGCCAGCGTGCCCTGGGGCGTGAATTCAAGCTGCAACTCGCCTGCCAGGTACTGGCGCTCAAACTCCTTGTTTTCCCCCACGTAGCTGGCGATCATCTTCTTGACCTGGCGCGTCTCTAGCAGCTTGCCAAGGCCAAAGCCATCCACGCCGGCATTGTTGGAAATGGCGGTGAGGTTTTGCGCGCCGGTGTCGCGCAGGGCGTCAATCAGCACTTCGGGAATGCCGCACAGGCCAAAGCCGCCCACGCCCAACAGTTGGCCGTCTTTGACGATGCCTTCAAGCGCCTTGGCAGCGCTTGGGTAAATCTTGTTCATTTGCCAGTTCTCCTTTGAAAAAAATATTTTTGCAACACTGACGATACTACGTCAATGCAGCGGTGGCGACTCCGTAGATGAAGAACTGAAAGTCTGAGCCTCGCCCGACGCCGTTGCGACTTTGCCGCCCACTATTTTAACCGTAAAATAACCCTACAGTCCTCGTCTAGCAAGTATAGTTTGCTATGAATATAATATTTTTTGCTCCATGTTCGTAAAATCTTCCGCACGCCAGGCCGCCATGCCCTTCATCATGGTCACGGTGCTGATCGACATGCTGGCCATTGGTTTGATCATTCCCGTGCTGCCGTCCCTGGTGGGCAAGTTCAGCGGCTCTCAGGCCGACCAGGCGTATTGGTATGGGGCGGTGGTGCTTGCATTTGGCATCGCCAATTTCTTTGCCTCGCCCATCCTCGGCGCGCTGTCAGACCGTTATGGCCGGCGCCCGGTGCTGCTGCTGGGCTTTATGGGCCTGGGCATCAGTTTCTTTGGCACGGCCTTGGCTGCAGGCTTGGGCACATTGGTGGCGGTGCGCGTGGTGGCTGGGGCGATGCAAGCCAACGCGGCGATTGCCAACGCCTACGTGGCGGACATCACGGCACCCGATCAGCGCGCCAAGCGCTTTGGCCTGCTGGGCGCGATGACGGGCGCGGGCTTCATCATCGGCCCGGTGATGGGCGGGTTGCTGGGCGCCATTGATTTGCAACTGCCGTTTTATGCAGCCGGTACTCTGGCCCTGCTCAATCTGGCGTACGGTTTTTTTGTTTTGCCCGAATCCCTGGCGCCCACGCAACGCAAGGCGTTTCACTGGAAAAGGGCCAATCCGTTTGCGGCGCTGCTCGCTTTATCGCAGCTCAAGGGTGTCGGCCCGCTGGTGGGCGTGGTGGCCTTCAGCGGCCTGGCGCAGTTCATTTTGTACACCACCTGGGTGCTGTACACCACGTTCAAATTTGGCTGGGGCCCCGTGCAAAACGGCTGGTCCCTGGCCGCCGTGGGCGTGGTGCAGGCGCTGGTGCAGGGCGTGCTGCTGGGCATGCTCCTCAAGCACATTTCGCCGCAGCGCCTGGCGGTGATGGGGCTGGTATCCAGCGCGCTGGGGTACGCGCTGTGGGGCGCAGCCACTGCCGGCTGGATGATGTTTGCAGTGATTGCCGTCAACCTGCTGGGCGGCACCGTCACCGCCGCCGTGCAAAGCATGATCTCCAGCGCCGCCGACAGCAAGAGCCAAGGCCAGACCCTGGGTGCCGTGGCCGCGCTCAACAGCCTGATGGCCGTGCTGGCCCCCCTCATCGGCGCACCGCTCTTGGCGCTGGTGTCGCACCTGCCCAAAGGCGACTGGCGCATTGGCGCGCCGTTTTACTTTTGCGCAGCGCTGCAGGTGGTGTCGCTCGGGCTGGCGGTGTGGCATTTCAGGCGGCACCGCGATCAGGGATGAGCGCCGTCTGAATGCGGCCCCTCAGCGCATCTGCATACGCGCCATAACCCAGCCAGTCGCCGTCGTCATCTGCGGCGCTGCTGCTGTCTGCTTTGGAATTTGTCATCGTGGTTGTTCTGGCTTGCCTGCGGCTGGATGATGAAGAATACTTTTAACTGCGGAGCCCCTATAGTCCAATTACTACAATATCAGTAGCTAGTCATGCATACTGGACAAGGGCTAGAGGCATTTTTTATCACCAATCTCGGCGTTTTAGACGTATCTTGGCCGCTTGGCATCCCCTGCGGGCATCCGGAACCCCATGCACGAATGCAGGTGGCATCCTGCGTCTCTAGAATGTTTGAGCAAAGACAAATAAGCCGAAACACAACCCGGAGATACCCCATGCCCGCCTACCAGCCCACCCTGGACTTTCACCGCCTGATCGCCAACGACTTGCCCGTAGACAACGGCCAGGATTTGGCTGATGCACAGCAAGGTTTCATCGGCACCGTCGAGCATGCCGAGGTGCTGCACCCCAAGGGCCACACGGTGTGGAGCATGCGCGGCTATGGGTTTCTTGACGATGAAAAGCCTGCCGATACCGTCAACCCCAGCCTGTGGCGCCAAGCGCGGCTCAACCGCATCCACGGGCTGTTTGAGGTGACGCCGCGCATGTTCCAGGTGCGCGGGTTTGACATTGCCAACATCACGTTCATTGAAGGTGATACAGGTTTGATAGCGCTGGACGCTTTGACCGTGCCAGAATGCGCCGCTGCCGCCCTGGCCTTGTACCGCAAGCACCGCGACCCGGATGGCAAACGCAAGCTGCACACCGTGATGTACAGCCACAGCCACGGCGACCATTTTGGTGGCGTGGCGGGCCTGGTGACGCAGGCACAGGTGGACGCGGGCGAGGTGCAGATCATCGCGCCCAGCGGCTTCATGCACCACGCGGTGGCCGAGAACGTGATTGGCGGCGTCGCCATGGCGCGGCGCTCGCAATTCCAGTTTGGGCAGACGCTGCCCAAGGGCGTCACAGGCCAGGTAGACGCGGGCCTGGGCAAAACCATGCCGCTGGGCCGCCCAGGCTTGATCGCGCCCACCATGACGATTGAGCAAGCGCATGAGGTGCATGTGATTGACGGCGTCGAGATTGAATTCCAGCTGACGCCCGAGACCGAGGCACCCAGTGAGATGCACTTCTTCTTCCCCGGTGAGCGCGCCTTGAACTTGGCCGAAAACGCCACCCACAATTTGCACAACCTGTGCCCGTTGCGTGGCGCGGCCGTGCGGGATTCTTTGGCGTGGTCCAAATACCTGGACGTGGCGCTGCACCGCTATGGCGCGCGCAGCGACGTGGTGCTGGCGCAGCACCACTGGCCCACCTGGGGCAACGCGCGGGTGTGCCGGTTTTTGAGCGAGCAGCGCGACCTGTACCGCGTGCTGCATGACCAGACCGTGCGCCTGATGAGCCATGGCCTGAAGCCGACCGAGATTGCCGAGGGCCTGACGCTGCCCGACGGCCTGGCCAAGCGCTGGCACGCGCGCGGCTACTACGGCACGGTGTCGCACAACGTGAAGGCGGTGTACCAGCGCTACCTGAGCTGGTACGACGCGCACCCGGCCAACCTGCACAACCTGCCGCCCGTGCCGGTGGCCAAAAAATATGTGGACTACATGGGCGGCATGGACGCGCTGATGGCACGCGCGCAGGCCGACTTTGGCGCAGGCGAATACCGCTGGGTGGCCGAGGTGATGAAGCACGCCGTGTACGCGCAGCCGGATCACGCCGGTGCGCGCGAGCTGGCCGCAAGAGCGCTGGAGCAGATGGGCTTCCAGGCCGAGTCGGCCACCTGGCGCAACGCTTATTTGCTGGGCGCGCACGAGTACCGCCACGGACCGCCCCCGCCGCAAGCCACGATGGGCAATTCGCTGATGAATGCGTTGACCAATGCCATGCTGTTTGACGCCCTGGCAATCCGCCTCAACGCGCCCAAAGCGGGTGCGCAGGCGTTCACCATGAGTTGGCACTTCACAGACATGAACGAGCACTGGCTGCTGGTGCTGTCCAACGGCGCGCTCAACAGCATTCGGGTGGATGACGCTCCAAAGGCTGACGTGTCGCTGGCCCTAGCCCGCCCGACGCTGGAGGCCTTATTGCAGCAGCAACTGCTGCCAATGCAGGCAGTGGGCGACGGCCGTTTGAAGATTGCAGGCAATTCGCGTTTGCTGGTCACGTTTTTTGGATTGCTGGACCGGTTTGCAGGCAGCTTCCCGGTGGTGGATGCTGCACCGTGGCCAGCCTGAAGCACCGCCCGGCACGAGACTAAAATCATTACGCTATTTAATAAATAGCTGCTCATGCACTACGGACGAGGGCTAGAGCACTATTTTGCTCCTTAAAAACCCGCTATTTCCGATTTTTAACCCGTTTAAGCAGCGTCACAGCCGCCAGCACCACAGCGCCCAGTGCGATGCCCACCGCGCCGTCCAGCAACGCCGACGCTACCGTTTGCAGAGCAGGCCCGACCATCTGGCTCCAATGCTCAATCACGCCCTGCAGCCAGGGGATACCATGCGCAAAAATGCTGCCTCCCACCAGAAACATGGCCGCTGTGCCGGCAATCGTCAGCGCCCTCATCATGTAGGGTGCAGTTGCCAGAATGCCGCGCCCCAGGCTGCGCTCGGCCTGCCTGAAACCGCTGGCGCCGCCGCGCTGGCTCATCAGAATGCCCACGTCGTCCAGTTTCACAATCGCGCCCACCATTGCGTAAACACCCACCGTCATCAACACCGCCATACCACTGAGCACGGCAAGTTGGGTGAGCAGCGGGCTCGTCTGCACGGTGCCCAGGGTAATGACGATGATCTCTGCCGACAGAATGAAATCCGTGCGCACGGCTCCCTTGATTTTTTCCTTCTCAAGCGCCACGATGTCGATGGACGAATCTGCAAGCGCCTGGGCCACTTGGGCTTTGTGCCCGGCGCTGTGGGCGGGTTCATCGGCGCGGCTGCCGCAGTATTTGTGGGCCAGTTTCTCAAAGCCTTCAAAGCACAGAAAAGCGCCGCCGGCCATCAAGAGCGGCGTGACCGCCCACGGCGTGAACGCGCTGATGGCCAGCGCCAGCGGCACCAGAATGGCCTTGTTGAGAAACGAGCCTTTTGCGACCGCCCACACCACCGGCAACTCACGATCGGCCTTGACACCCGCCACCTGCTGCGCGTTCAGCGCCAGGTCGTCGCCCAGCACACCAGCGGTCTTTTTGGCGGCCACTTTGGTGAGCAGGGCCACGTCGTCCAGGATGGTGGAGATGTCGTCCAGCAGAGCTAGCAGGCTAAGGGCCATGGGTTGGGGGCCTCAAACAGGTGTGGGAAATCATTTCGGCCAGATTGTCGCTGCGGACCTCACACATCAGCGTAGGAGAGGATGCTTTGTCCCCATTTCAAATTAGCAATTGCAATTCACCAGATATCGCAGTAAGATTCTTACTTCAAAAGGTAAGAATCATGAAAATCACCAGCAAAGGCCAAGTCACTATTCCCCAATCGGTGCGCGAGCAAGCCGGGCTGCATCCGCACAGCGAGGTTGAATTTGAAGTGCGCCCCGGTGGGGAGGTCATCATCCGCCCCGTCAAAAAACCCGCGTCCAGCGTGCGTGCAGCATTTGCGCAGGTGCGCGGCAGCGCCAACGCGGCGCAGTTCAAAGGCATGGGCACGGATGAATTCATGGCCTTCCTTCGTGGCTGACTGTCGCGCTGGGTTGGGCGGCTGATCGGTGGCAAGAATCGCTTCCCGCGCAGCCCCATCGCGTCACGAAGTGCGTGAGCCGGATTCACGCTATTTGCAAACCGCAGCGCACAAGGGCACGCTGGTAGATAGCTGCACCCTGATTGACGTGCTGGCTGACGACCCGAAATGGGCTGACTGGTCATTGGCCCAGTTGGATGCGTGCAGCCAGAAAGCGCCGCTGATCATCAACCCGCTGATCCTGGCCGAAATCAGCCCGCGCTTTGAGACCGCGCGCGACCTGGAAGCCGCATTGGCCGCACTGCCGCTGG
>JANYJD010000156.1 GCA_025358555.1 Rhodoferax sp. | reverse complement strand
TGTGGCCAGCCTGCAATCCACCGAACTGGCACGCGCCCGCGAGCTGTGGCGCAAAAAGTTCGGCGAGCCCGCCACCGACCCCAAAGAGCGCGGAAAACAGATGCGGTTCCTGGCGGCTCGGGGTTTTAGCGGCGATACGGTACGGCGGGTGCTGGCGGGCTCTCAGGATGACGGATAAAACGCCAAATACATTAGCTGCGGTGCCCAGCCTTAAGCCCCAGCGCTAAGCCCCGGGCTGGCCCGCCAGCGGCCCGCCTTGTCCACCACCATAAGGTCGTGCCAAAGCCCAGCAAGGCGCGCTCGCTCCATTGCAGAGGGGCGGTGGCACTGCTGCCGGTTGCGCAACTCGCAGCCCAACCCGGCAAGGGCTTGCGCTTGGATTTGGGTGGATTTCATCTCATGCATACGGGCTCACCGGCTGAATGGGAATGACCTTGGGCGGCGTTTTGCCCGCTGCGGTTTCAATACTGTTGCCTTGGCCTTGTCATTTTGCAGGTCATGGTTTTTGCCACTGACACCTAAGCCCACAGGCACATCGCCCAGGCGCGCGTAGGCCACTTGGGCGGCGGCCTCCATGATTTGCCCGCCGGGTTCATCACCACCAGAATATTGATGGGCTTGCCGCCGTGACCGGCCACACCGGCAGGGCGGTGAGCTGCTCGCCCACCAGCAGGGAGTCGCCCATCTGCTGCTGCAACTGCACGCGTGTCATCACGCCTGCAGCCGCCGACGCGGGCAGTAGCCCTTGGGCAAATACGCAAACCGCGAAGAGCCATACGCACAACGCGGGTCTGAATATCGTGGGCAAACGCATGGTAAAAAAGATTCTGACAGATGGCCCCGCTGCGTAATGGGGGCGATGTGTTCCGTCTTGAGAATTTGTGACCGCGGTACTCTTGGGGTAACTACCCATCCGTACGGTGTTCAAGTTCGGTTCAGGCTTGCTGTTCAGCCCGCTTGGCGCGACCGCCAAAAATGGCGGTGCCCACCCGCACCATCGTGCTGCCCGCGTGGATGGCGGCCTCCAGGTCGCCGGTCATGCCCATGGACAGGGTGTCAAAACGGTCGAGCATCGGTGATGCGGACGCGGGTGTGGGTGTGGGTGTGGGTGTGGGCCCATTCCCCGCGCCCACTACGGCCCCAGATGCCACCAGCCCGCTGTTTGCCGATAAAATATGGTCAAACAGGGCTCTAGCCCTAGTCAATATTGCATAGTCAGCTACAAAATCATGAGTAGGCTCAGGAATGCACATCAAGCCACGCAACACCAGTCGGGGCAAGCCAGCCACAGCGTGCGCCAGTGCCAGCGCATCTTCGGGTGGCACACCAGCCTTGGTCGGCCCACCGTCAATGTTGACCTGAATGCACACTTGCAAGGGTGGCAGGTGTGATGGCCGTTGCTCACTGAGCCGCTGCGCAATTTTCAGGCGGTCGACCGTGTGCGCCCAGTCAAAGTTTTCAGCCACCAGGCGGGTCTTGTTGCTCTGGATCGGACCCACACAATGCCACTGAATCGGCAGGTGACGTAACAACTGGATCTTCTCCACCGCCTCCTGAACATAGTTCTCCCCAAACGTCGTTTGCCCTGCGGCAAAAGCCTCCTGCACCGCCTCTGCCGCAAAAGTCTTCGACACCGCCAGCAGCGTGACATCTTTCACGTCCCGGCCCGCTGCTTTGCACGCGCCAGCAATGCGGGCGTGCACACTCTGGAGATTGGAAGAAATCATGGTCATAATCTGCGCAAGCGTACCAAACCATCGAGGGATCTGTGGACATCACCCAACTACTGGCGTTCAGCGTCAAAAACAAGGCCTCGGACTTGCACCTGTCATCGGGCCTGCCGCCGATGATCCGCGTCCACGGCGACGTGCGGCGCATCAACGTGGAGGCGCTGGACCACAAGGCCGTGCACGCCATGGTGTACGACATCATGAACGACACGCAGCGCAAAAACTACGAAGAGTTTCTGGAGATCGACTTCTCGTTCGAGATTGAAGGCCTGGCGCGCTTTCGGGTCAATGCCTTCAACCACAACCGGGGCGCGGGCGCGGTGTTCCGCACCATTCCCAGCAAGATTTTGTCACTGGAGCAGCTCAACGCGCCCAAGATTTTTGGCGATCTGGCCTTGAAGCCGCGCGGCATGGTGCTGGTCACCGGGCCTACGGGTTCGGGCAAATCCACCACCCTGGCGGCGATGGTGAATTATTTGAACGAGACTGAATACGGCCACATTCTTACTGTGGAAGACCCGATTGAGTTTGTGCACGAGTCCAAAAAATGCCTGGTGAACCAGCGCGAAGTCGGGCCGCACACCTTGAGTTTTGCCGCCGCGCTGCGCTCGGCACTGCGCGAAGACCCGGACTGCATTCTGGTGGGCGAAATGCGCGACCTGGAAACCATCCGCTTGGCCATGACGGCGGCCGAGACCGGCCACCTGGTGTTTGGCACGCTGCACACGTCCAGCGCGGCCAAGACGATCGACCGGATCATTGACGTGTTTCCGGCGGAAGAAAAAGAAATGGTGCGTGCCATGTTGTCCGAATCTTTGCAGGCCGTGATTTCGCAGACGCTATGCAAAACCAAAGACGGCTCGGGGCGCGTGGCCGCGCACGAAATCATGTTGGGCACCAGCGCCATCCGCAACCTGATCCGTGAGGCCAAAGTGGCGCAGATGTACTCCAGCATCCAGACCGGCAACAGCGTGGGCATGCAGACGCTGGACCAGAACTTGACCGATCTGGTCAAGCGCAACATTATCAGTGCGGCTGAAGCGCGTTCAAAAGCCAAGATTCCCGAAAATTTCCCCGGCTGAAAAAGGCCATGTTTATGGAGCGAGCAATGACAGGACTCTTCGGACTGCGCCGCCAGAAACCCGAATCGCCGGTGGAAGAAAAGCTCGACTCGAAGCTGTTCACTGCGGCATTCTCCGGCCTTGGCGTGTCCGCATCGCTGCTGGTGCCATGGGAGGCACGCGCGGTCGAGGTGGATGCAAAGCGCCTGAATGCGGAGCGGGGCAACAAGATGCTCCAAAGCCTGTGGGCCAAAGACAAGTACATGAGCCTGCTGGACCCGGACGCGATCCACAGCCTGCAACAGTATTTTGACTTTGCCACCGTGCAGGCAGACCGCGACGTGATCCGGCAGGATGAATACGGCAACTTCATGCTGGTGCTGCTGTCCGGCGCCATTGCGGTTGACCGGGTGCAGCCCTGGGGCGAGCGGCTGCGCCTGGCCGAAACCCGGCCGGGTGAAATACTGGGTGAAATGTCGCTGCTGGACAGTGGCATCCGCTTTTCCTCGTGCAGCACCCTGAGTGAATGCGACATTGCCATCCTCAGCGCCGAAGGCATGGACGAAATGGTGTCTACTGACCCTACGTTGGCGGCCAATCTGATCGCGCTGCTGGCGCGCAAGCTGTCGCTGCGCCTGCGCATTGTCAGTGCCCGGCTCAGCGAAGCAAAATGAAATGAAATCAGGGAGCTAAAAATCTCATGGAACGCGACCAGGCCACCAAGTTCATCAATGATCTGCTCAAGCTGATGGTCAGTCGCGGAGGCAGCGACCTATTCATCACGGGGGACTTTCCGCCCGCCATCAAGGTTGACGGAAAAGTCACCAAGGTATCGCCTCAGCCACTCAACGCATCGCACACACTCGCCCTGGCGCGCTCCGTCATGAACGACAAGCAGGTGGCGGAGTTTGAACGCACCAAGGAATGCAACTTTGCCATCTCGCCGCCCGGTGTCGGGCGTTTTCGGGTGAATGCATTCATCCAGCAGGGCAAGGTTGGCATGGTGATGAGGGTGATTCCAGCCATCCTGCCCACCATCGACGGGTTGGGCGTGCCGCAGGTGCTCAAGGAAGTGGTGCTTTCCAAGCGCGGCCTGTGCATCATGGTGGGCGCTACCGGCTCAGGCAAGTCCACCACGCTGGCGGCCATGGTGGACTGGCGTAACGAAAACTCTTTTGGCCACATCATCACCATTGAAGACCCGGTGGAGTTTGTGCACATGCATAAAAACTGCGTGGTGACGCAGCGTGAGGTGGGCCTGGACACCGACAGCTGGGAAATCGCCCTCAAAAACACGCTGCGCCAGGCGCCCGACGTGATTTTGATGGGTGAGATTCGCGACCGCGAAACCATGGAACACGCCGTCGCGTTTGCTGAGACCGGTCACCTGTGCCTGGCCACGCTGCACGCCAACAGCGCCAACCAGGCGCTGGACCGCATCATCAACTTCTTCCCTGAAGAGCGTCGCTCCCAGTTACTGATGGATTTGTCGCTCAACCTCAAGGCGTTGGTGTCGCAGCGCCTCATCCCCAAGCAGGACGGCAAGGGCCGCTCGGCAGCGGTGGAAATCATGCTCAACACCCCGCTGATTTCTGACCTGATCTTCAAGGGCGATGTGTCCGAGATCAAGGAGATCATGAAGAAGAGCCGCAACCTGGGCATGCAGACGTTTGACCAGGCCTTGTTTGACGCCTATGAGGGCAACATCATCACCTATGAAGACGCGCTGCGCAACGCCGATTCCCTGAACGACCTGCGCCTGCAGATCAAGCTCAACAGCCAGCGCGGTCGCACGCAGGACCTGAGCGCCGGCACAGAAAACTTTGCTATTGTTTGATAGTTGGTTTGACTCACCCCCCGGCTTCGCGCACTGCGTGTCGCTGCGCTTCACGGGCCGACGCCAGAGGCGACGGCTCTTTGCTCCGTCCAACCCTGCGCAGGCAGGCTTGGAGCCGCGGAGCGCAGCCCCTTGCAGGGGGCAAACCCTAGGGCCCGGCGAAGCCGGTTCCGTGGGTTTTCTGGAAGAATACCCTCGGACCCGATTCAGCGACAGCTCTTACTAAACCCTTTTTTCGCACCCCGCCATGTCCAGCATCAATCCTAAAACCTACGAGCCAGCCCCTTCACGCAAAGTCGCCTTTTTGGGCTTGGGCGTCATGGGGTACCCGATGGCGGGACACCTGGCGCAAGCCGGTCACGAGGTCACAGTCTACAACCGGACTGCTAATAAATCAATAGCTTGGTATGCAGAATACACAGGGGCTACAGGCCTAAACAGTAAGAAAAATGTGTTGAATCATGCCGCAACGCCCCGCGCGGCGGTTCAGGGCGCCGACATCGTTTTTTGCTGCGTGGGCAATGACGCTGACTTGCGCAGCGTTGTCTTGGGCAACGATGGTGCGTTCGCCGGCATGAAGCCCGGTGCCCTATTTGTGGACCACACCACGGCCTCGGCCAGCGTGGCGCGCGAGCTGCATGCGGCCGCCAAAAATCTGGGACTGGCATTTGTTGATGCGCCGGTCTCCGGTGGCCAGGCCGGTGCGCAAAACGGCATGCTCACCGTGATGTGTGGCGGCGATCAAGCGGCGTTTGCTGCAGTGCAGCCGACGGCCATGGCGTTTTCGCGCGCCTTTACGCTGCTGGGTGAGAGCGGCGCAGGCCAGCTTGCCAAAATGGTGAACCAGATTTGCATCGCAGGCCTGGTGCAGGGCTTGAGCGAGGCCATTGCCTTCGGCCAGCAGGCCGGGCTGGACATGAACCAGGTGTTGGACGTGATTGGCAAGGGTGCCGCCCAAAGCTGGCAAATGGACAATCGGGGCAAAACCATGGCGGCGGGCAAATTTGACTTTGGCTTTGCGGTGGACTGGATGCGCAAAGACCTCGGATTGGTCCTTGACGAGGCCAAACGCAACGGTGCCCGCCTGCCGGTCACGGCGCTGGTGGACCAGTTTTACGCCGATGTGCAGCACATGGGCGGACAGCGCTGGGACACGTCCAGCCTGATCAAAAGGCTAAAGTAGCAGCGCCGCTATTTTTCTTGGGGCGGCCCGCTGTTCCCGAAGTGCAGCGAAGCCAAAAATTGCCCGCCTGCTTATTTTTTCGCGTCGCCAGGCGCGGCCGCAGGCAACAGCTGTTTGAGTTCTTCGTCGCCAACAGTCTCAAATATGCGCACCACCTTCAGCACGCCAGAGGTTCCGCGTGCAATTTCGGTGGCACGCTCCGCCTCGCGTTGCGACACACGTCCCATCAGGTAGGTGGTGCCGCGCTCGGTGACTACCTTGAACGCGTTGGCAAACAGGTCTTTGGCATCCACCATGGCAGCTTTGACCTTGCCCGTCACCAGTGAGTCGGATGAACGCTGGGCGAGCGACGTGTTGCCAAGCACGGCGAGCTCATTGACGATCGCGCGCACATTGTCAACGCGCGACACAATCTGCTCCACCAGTTGTTTGTCCTGCGCCGTGGGCACCTCGCCAGTCAACAGCACCTGGCGGTTGTAGCTGGTGATGTTGACGTGGGCGCGGTCCACCAGGCTGTCGCGCACGCGGCTAGCCGAGCGCAGCTCGATGCCTTCGTCTTCAATCTGTGCGCCCGAGGTGCGGCGGTCGGACGCCATCAACGCCCCAACGGCAGCACCGCCGAACATCAGCGGCGCACACCCGCTCAGACCCGTGCCAATGCTTGCCACAAGCGCCAGGCTGGTCACACCGGTCCGCAAAAAACGTCGGTTCTCAAATTTCATATGGGGGCTTCCTGTTCGCCAAGTAATTGGGTGTCCACCGCGTCGCAAATGCAATGCAGCGTTAAAAGATGGACTTCTTGAATGCGCGCCGTGCGGTCGTGAGGTACGCAGATGTGTACGTCGGTGTCGCGCAATGCAAGGGCCATCTTGCCCCCGCCACGCCCGCTCAAGGCCACCACGGTCATTTCGCGCTCGTGCGCGGCTTCAATGGCCGCCAGCACATTGGCCGAGTTGCCGCTGGTGGAGATTGCCAGCAACACATCGCCCGGCGAGCCCAGCGCGCGCACCTGGCGCGAGAAGATCACGCTGAAGTCGTAGTCGTTGGCGATTGCAGTGAGAATGGACGAGTCGGTCGTCAGCGCAATCGCGCCCAGCTCGGGGCGCTCGCGCTCAAAGCGGCCTACAAATTCAGCCGCAAAATGCTGGGCGTCAGCGGCTGAACCGCCATTGCCGCAGGCCAGCACTTTGCCGCCGCTGGTCACACATGTCAGCATTGCCTGCACCGCAGCCGCAATCGGCTTGCTGAGGGCTTGGGCCGCCTGGTACTTCAGGTCGGCACTGTCAATGAAATGTTGTTGGATGCGTTGCTCAAGCATGAGGGTCATGATAACCGTGCCATACCTGCGCCTGTATCTGCGTCATTTGCAAGCAGATGTAGCCCACAGGCAGCCAGACTTCAAGCCGTCAGGCGGCGTCAAACGCTGCACGCAGCCATTGCACGCCATCGGGCTCGACCATCACAACGTCAAAGCGGCAGGGCGGAGGCGTGCGCAGGCGCATCAGGTAAAAACGCGCCGCAAGAACAATGCGCCGCTGCTTGGTAGAACTGACGCTGGCTGCCGCCCCGCCATGGCTTGCGCTGGTGCGCTTTCGGACCTCTACAAACGCCACGGTACCGTCGGGCTCGCGCATGATCAGGTCAATCTCGCCGCCACCGCGCCCCGGCGTCCGATAATTGCGCTCTAGCAGCGCCAGGCCCGCCCGCTGTAAATGCGCCAGCGCGAGGCTTTCTGCCGCGTCGCCGACCTGCTTGGTGGTTGATTTTATTTTGGGGAACATGCTTGAGTTCTGTCTATGCCTCGGCCTCTGCCTATGCTTCTGCATTAGGCGCGGCGCACGAAGCTGCGTCTGCACAGCATTATCCGCAAGGCGCGCTGTACGTCGTGGCCACGCCCATTGGCAACTTGGCCGACATCAGCCTGCGCGCGTTACATGTGCTGTCGCTGGCAGACGCGATTGCCTGTGAAGACACCCGCCACACCCAGACCCTGCTTCGGGCCTATGGCATTGACAAAGCGCCGGCCCATCTGCTGGCCGTGCATCAGCATAACGAGGCACAGGCCTCCAACGTGGTAGTTGAGCGGCTGCGTTTGGGCCAGCGCGTGGCCTACGTGAGCGACGCGGGAACGCCCGCCATCAGCGACCCCGGTGCGCGACTGGTGGCCGCTGTGCGCGCGCAAGCGCTGCCGGTGGTGCCGTTGCCAGGCGCCAGCAGCATCACCACGGCTTTGAGCGTGGCGGGCATCACCGGCGACACCGATGCGGTCGGCAGTTTTGTTTTTGTCGGATTTTTGCCGCCCAAAGCTGGAGAACGAACGCAGGCTGTGCAAGCCTTGGCCGCCGAGGCCCGCAGCGTGGTGCTGCTGGAGGCTCCGCATCGCATTGAAGCGCTTGCCGTTGCGCTGTCTGTCCTAGGCGAGAGACCGGTCACAGTGGGCCGTGAATTGACCAAGCAGTTTGAAGAGATTGCGACGCTTCCAGCGCAACACCTGCCTGCTTGGCTGGACGCGCAGCCGAACCGCCTGCGCGGCGAATTTGTGCTGGTGCTGCATCCGGCGCCGGTGTCCGGGCAACCAGGCAGCGAGCTGCGGATACTGGCTTTGTTGTTGGCCGAATTGCCCCTTAAAACCGCCGTGAAGCTGGCCGCGGACATCACCGGCGCGCCCCGCAATACGCTCTATGAAGCGGCGCTGCTGCTGAAAAAAAAACCTGAACCACCTCCAGCGCATTCCGGTTGATTGGGCCGCAGTGTCCGGCCTAAAAACCGAATACCAGCCCGGTCGTGGCAAGCCCCGCCAAGCCAACCTGCGCCTGATTGGCGGCTGATTCAGCCAAATCCCGCAGGAAGTTGCCCTGTGAAGCGCCGGTTTCGCTGTTGAGTGAGAACACACCAGCAGCCAGTGCTGCCGGGTCAGGTGCGACGCCATTCACCGTCGTCAGAAGGTAGCGGGCAATTTGCGTGTTGCTTGCTGTTTCATTGCCACTGTTTGCCAATAAACCCCAAATCGGCAGCCGCATGATGGCACCTGACAAAACCTGCATCGTGTACTGGCCCGTGTCGAACAGGTCAATCACCGTTCCGATCAGCGGTTGCTTGGTCGCGAGCAGGTCTTTGCCCAGCACAGCGCCCAGCAATAGCTGGGTCTGTCCCGCTGATTGAGTGACGCCAACATCCAGAGCAATGCCGCGATCCGAGAACTTCAAGCGCTCAATATTGACCATGCTGTCAGAACCGCCATTGCCCAAGGCATCCCTGACGACGAAGCCACTGGCGCTTTTGCTGAACTGGTAGTTGGCCAGGCTGCCGGCATATTGAACGGTATCGGTCGCAGGGCCGCCCGTAAAAGTCTCATTGCCAGGGCCTGCCGTAAATAGTTGTCCAAAGGGAAGGTCTGGGCCAGAAACGTTGATCCGTTTCAAGTTGCTCCAATCGGAATAATAGCCATACATGCCCGCGTGCATCTGCAAAAACACTGACCCTGAAATTGCAGGCAAAAAGTCAAACCCATTGCTGGTGACCGTATTTGCCATACCCGGTGGAGCCACCAAGTCAACGCCTTCCAGGTGAATGTCGTCTAGATACCAGCCTATTCCGGCAGTGCCCTGCGAATAGAACGAGCCCGAAGGCTTCTCGTACCGAAACCGGAGCAGAAAAGTCTTGTCAACGAATAGCGCAAGCGATACTTGCTTGCTGCTGAAGCTGGACTCGCCAAAGGTCGAGGTCGAACCACTCTGCTGTCCCGCCTGCTGGTACACGGAAATCCAATTCTTGCCGTCGTCCAGAGACGCCTCAACACGCGCGATTTGCGATGCTGTCGACAAGCCCAGCCGACTCTTGAACGTCAGCATCGCATTGAGGGTGCCTGCAAAAGTCCCCTTGAATTGAAGCGTCTGGTCTGCTGCCTGGGTGTGGGCCAGGTGAAAAGAGTTTGAGCCGGTTGCAGACACATCACCCGCGACCACCGCGTAACCTGCACTTGTGGCGCTTGAAAATGCAGCGGCCCCTGACTCGGCGCCATCGTCCAG
This sequence comes from Rhodoferax sp., assembly GCA_025358555.1. GTDB lineage: Bacteria > Pseudomonadota > Gammaproteobacteria > Burkholderiales > Burkholderiaceae_C > JANYCG01. Next base: position 1,865 of record JANYJD010000156.1, on the reverse strand, counting down.
CACATACGGCACCGTCGTCAAAGTTCGCCATTGATAGTCAGTGGCTCCCGCAGCCGGGCTGAATGTGTAGGCGCTGGATTGACCGACAACAGCGCTGCCATTGCCAGCAATCGTGGGAGGAATCGCAGCCGCTGGGTCCTGATCAGGATTGAAAACGATGGCGCGGTAGGCAAAGCTGCGCGCCTTGCCGCCAATCACCACGTTGCTCACCTGGACCTCATACACGGTATCAGCCGCAGGCTTTGCCCACGCCATTCCGTCGACGTAGGCGCCGGGCAGCCACACGAGGGTGTTTTCCCCAAAGCCATTCGCCACTGACTCTTTTCGAGTGGCAATGGGTGCACCGTTCTCTGTCATGGCGACTGTGGCTGCCGAAAAATCCGCCTGGGGATACGAAAAAGACCAACGCGGAAAGACCACGGTGTAGGGCGTGTAGCCTTTTGGAGGCCAGGCAACAAAATCGTCCCGCACAGCTGGGCGCGTGCTGAAAATATTCGCATCCTGCACCCATAGTGCATTCGTCGACGGTGTCCCGACCGCAATGGCGCCGCCGACGTCGCCCGTGCCCATCACCCGTGTTTGCGGATACAGCACCCAGCGCCGGTGGCCCACGGGTGCGTTGTTGGCACCACCGTCTCCGACGTAACCACTCACGACATCAGCGCCGGACTGTCCAAGCGACAAATTTGATTTTCCCGCCGCCTCGGCCGCAATCGCGTTGTAGCAACGCCACGTGGCCGGTGGAAAGTGGCTTAACTGGTTGTTGGCGCTCATGAGCATGGCGGCCTGCTGCGCTTTGGCATTGAACGTGGCGTCAAACTGGATCGCCGCCGGCACCCCAGCCATCGCCCTGAACCAGTTGATGCGCCGCAACGTCGCCGCCTTGTAGTCACTGGACGTATCGCCCGCATCGCAGGTGGCGATATTGCCGGTCCACTGGCTGGCAACGCCATCCGAGGAGGCGTAAACAGACTTGTAAAAAAGCCGCACCGCTTCCCTGTTTTCGGTATCAACGGCGTAGCCGCCATCAACCGCTGCTTTTGCCGATTTCAGCGCTTGGGCCGCGAATGTGCGACCAGCTTCCAGGCCTTCCAGGGATTCAGGGAAACGGGGTCCGGGGGCGTCGCCTTGCTTGCCCTGCGCACCATTGGCGTCAACTGAAACTTGCAATGGCGTTGCGGGGTCACCTCCGCCACAAGCACCTAGCCCAGCGACCACCGCAAGCAGGGCTGCAAACCGCGAAACTGTGTTGGAACGGTTTTTCAAAATCGGAGCCAATATCTGGTGGTTGCAGAATGTGTACGTCTGGTGCGCTGGCGGGGATCACAAATCAAGCTGCAACCCGCATGAATACCAGGTTCTAACAAATTGCATTTGCAGAGTACCGCCAAAAGTACCGCTTTTTTGCAAAGTGTCGCCCTTTGTGGAGATTTTGACACGCCTTGATTCTGGGTGAAGCACCCCGAATCTCCCCAAACAGAGCCAACTCAAACCAATTAGCGTAAACTGGAGCCTATCATTTTGATAGGAGTCGGTTTGGTAAACCCGTCCAACCACCAGCTTGAACGGCACATCCGGCAATCATCGGCAGAGAGCTCCAATGTAGCCTTTGTCAAACACGCATGGAGCCAAATGGGTGCTCGCCAAGTGAATCAAGCGATGGTGATGGAGGTGTTGCGCATGGGGCGCATGCACATACCGCCGGAACCGGACATTCGTTTCACTGGCCTGAAATGCCGCATGGAACACTTTGTATCGGGCATGAACGTGGCGGTGGTGGTAGCGTTGGAATACCCGGAACCAGGCCTCACGGTGGTGACCGTCATTGACGTAACGAAAAATACAGCGAAAGGCTAACCATGTAC
>JANYJD010000114.1 GCA_025358555.1 Rhodoferax sp. | reverse complement strand
AAACGATTCACCGCTGGTCGCCCCATACATGACCGTGTTGCCCACAATGGTGTTGCGCACCGCGTCGCCGCGGAAATCAATGCTGGGGCGCACGATGATGCGACCGCCACTCAAGCCCTTGCCGGTGTAGTCATTGGCGTCGCCAATCAGGTACAGCGTGATGCCTTTGGCCAAAAACGCTCCAAAAGACTGCCCGCCCGTGCCTTCGAGCTGGATGCGGATGGTGTCATCGGGCAGGCCCTCGGGTCGTGCTTTGGTCAACGCGCCAGACAGCATCGCGCCCAGTGAGCGATTCACATTGCGCGCCACTTCCATGAACTGCACTTTTTCGCCACGCTCAATCGCCGCTTTTGATTTTTCGATCAGCACGTTGTCCAGCGACCGGGACAGGCCATGGTCCTGGTTCTCCACATGGAAGCGGGGCACGTCGGCGGGCACGTTGGGCTGTGCGAAAAGACGACCGAAATCCAGGCCGCTGGCCTTCCAGTGGGCAATGCCTTTGCGCGTGTCCAGCAGGTCGGCACGGCCGATCAGGTCGTCAAATTTGCGGATGCCGAGCTGGGCCATGATCAGGCGCACTTCTTCGGCGATGAAGAAGAAGAAATTCACCACATGCTCGGGTTTGCCGCTGAATTTTTTGCGAAGCACGGGATCTTGCGTAGCCACGCCCACCGGGCAGGTGTTGAGGTGGCACTTGCGCATCATGATGCAGCCCTCGACGATGAGCGGCGCGGTGGCAAAGCCAAACTCATCGGCGCCCAACAGCGCGCCGATGGCAACGTCTCGGCCGGTTTTCATCTGGCCATCGGCCTGCACGCGAATGCGCCCGCGTAAGCGGTTCAGCACAAGAGTTTGCTGGGTCTCGGCCAGACCGATTTCCCACGGGCTGCCGGCGTGCTTGATGCTGGACCAAGGCGACGCGCCGGTTCCGCCATCATGCCCGGCAATCACCACGTGATCGCTCTTGCATTTGGCAACGCCGGCCGCGATGGTGCCCACGCCAATCTCACTGACCAGCTTGACGCTGATGCTGGAATGAGGTGCCACGTTTTTCAGGTCGTGGATCAGTTGCGCCAGGTCTTCAATCGAGTAAATGTCATGGTGCGGCGGGGGGGAGATCAGCCCCACGCCGGGCACGCTGTGGCGCAACTTGCCGATGTACTCAGAAACCTTGCCACCCGGCAGCTGGCCGCCCTCGCCCGGCTTGGCGCCTTGCGCCATCTTGATCTGGATCTGGTCTGCGCTGTTCAAGTACTCCGCCGTGACGCCAAAGCGGCCCGACGCCACCTGCTTGATGCGGGAGCGCAGCGAATCGCCGGGCGTCAGCGGAATATCCACTTCCACCACGTCATGACCGATGATGTCCGCCATGCTCTGGCCCTGCTTGATCGGAATGCCTTTGAGCTCTTGCCGGTAGCGGGCCGGGTCTTCACCGCCCTCACCCGTGTTGCTCTTGCCGCCGATGCGGTTCATGGCTACTGCCAGTGTGGCATGGGCTTCAGTCGAGATGGAGCCCAGCGACATGGCGCCCGTAGCGAAGCGCTTGACGATTTCTTTGGCAGGCTCCACCTCGTCCACGGGAATGGCTTTGGCCGCGTCGATTTTGAACTCGAACAGGCCACGCAAGGTCATGTGGCGCCGGCTCTGGTCATTGATGAGCTCGGCGTATTCCTTGTAGGTGTTCCAGTTGTTGGCACGCGTGGAATGCTGTAGCTTGGCAATCGCATCTGGCGTCCACATATGCTCTTCGCCGCGCACGCGCCAGGCGTATTCACCGCCTGCGTCCAGCATGTTCTTTAGCACCGGGTCGCCGCCAAACGCGCTGCGATGCATGCGGATGGCTTCCTCGGCGATCTCGAACACGCCAATGCCCTCCACGCGGCTGGGCGTGCGGGTGAAGTACTTCTCAATCGTGTCGCTGTTCAGGCCAATGGCCTCAAACAACTGCGCACCGCAGTAGCTCATGTAGGTGGATACACCCATCTTGGACATGATCTTGGACAGACCCTTGCCCACGGCCTTCACGTAGTTGTAGATTGCCTTCTCGGCACTCAGATCACCCGACAGGTCTTTGTGAATGTTGGCCAGCGTTTCCATGGCCAGGTAGGGATGAACAGCCTCGGCGCCATAGCCAGCGAGCACGCCAAACTGGTGTACTTCACGGGCGGTCCCAGTTTCAACCACCAGGCCAGTTGTGGTGCGCAAGCCGGTGCGCACCAGGTGCTGGTGAACCGCGCTCAATGCCAGTAACGCGGGAATGGCCACCTGGGTGGCGCTGATGTTGCGGTCGCTGATGATGAGGATGTTGTGCCCACCCCTGTCGCCACCGGTACGGCCACCCTTGATGGCGTCCACCGCCTCGGCGCAAAGCGAGGCCAGCTTGGCCTCCACGCCTTCGCGGCCCCAGGCCAGCGGGTAAGTGATGTCAAGCGTGTAGCTGCGGAATTTGCCTTGTGTGTATTTTTCAATATCACGCAGCTTGGCCATGTCGGCAAAGTCAAGAATCGGCTGCGCCACTTCAAGGCGCATCGGCGGGTTGACCTGATTGATGTCCAGCAGGTTGGGCTTGGGGCCGATGAAGGACACCAGGCTCATCACGATGGCCTCACGGATCGGATCGATCGGCGGGTTGGTAACCTGCGCAAACAGCTGCTTGAAGTAGTTGTAAAGCGGCTTGTTTTTGTCGGAGAGCACGGCCAGCGGGCTGTCGTTGCCCATGGAGCCAATGCCTTCTTCGCCCGCTTGCGCCATGGGGCTCATCAAAAACTTGATGTCTTCCTGGGTGTAGCCAAAGGCTTGCTGGCGGTCGAGTAATGCCACTCCCCCTTTGCTCCCCACTTCGTGTGGTTCGCCTCCCCCCTCGCCGGGGGCGTCACCAGCAACCCGGCCAAGCCGGGCTGCGGTGCCCTGGCCTTGGGTTACCACGTCCGTCAGCGCTAAATCATCCAGCTTGATGCGCAGATTCTCAATCCACTGCTTGTAAGGTTTGCTGTTGGCCAGGTTGGCCTTGATCTCTTCGTCGTCAATCATGCGGCCCTGTTCCAGATCGATCAGGAACATCTTGCCGGGCTGCAGGCGCCATTTGCGCACGATCTTGTTCTCGGGCACGGGCAGCACGCCCGATTCAGAGCCCATGATGACCAAATCATCGTCGGTGATGCAGTAGCGCGAGGGGCGCAGGCCATTGCGGTCCAGCGTGGCGCCAATCTGGCGGCCATCGGTGAACACGATGCTGGCCGGGCCGTCCCATGGCTCCAGCATGGCGGCGTGGTATTCATAAAACGCCTTGCGGCGCTCGTCCATCGTGGTGTGCTGCTCCCACGGCTCGGGGATCATCATCATCACCGCCTGGCTGATCGGGTAGCCGGCCATCGTCAGCAGCTCAAGGCAGTTGTCAAACGTGGCGGTGTCAGACTGGTCGGCAAAGCTGATGGGGTACAGCTTTTGCAGGTCAGCGCCCAGTACAGGCGACGACATCACGCCTTCGCGGGCTTTCATCCAGTTGTAGTTGCCTTTGACGGTGTTGATCTCCCCGTTGTGCGCCACATAGCGGTAAGGGTGGGCCAGCGGCCACTCGGGAAAGGTGTTGGTTGAAAAACGTTGGTGCACCAGGCCCAGCGCCGACACGCAGCGCACGTCGGCCAGGTCTTTGAAGTACACGCCCACCTGGTCGGCCAAAAGCAGGCCCTTGTAGACCACGGTGCGGCTGGACATGCTGGGCACGTAATACTCTTTGCTGTGCTTGAGCTTGAGCGCCTGGATGTGCGCGCTGGCGGTTTTGCGAATCACATACAGCTTGCGCTCCAGCGCGTCTTGCACGATGACGTCGTTGCCGCGGCCAATGAAGACCTGGCGCAGGATGGGCTCTTTCTCACGCACGGTGGGCGACATCGGCATGTCGCGGTTCACCGGCACATCGCGCCAGCCCAAGAGCACCTGACCCTCGGCCTTGATGGCGCGCTCCATCTCCTGCTCGCAGGCCAGGCGGCTGGCGTGTTCCTTGGGCAGGAAGATCATGCCGACGCCGTATTCGCCGGGCGCTGGCAAGGTCACGTTTTGGGCTGCCATCTCTTCGCGGTAAAGCGCATCCGGCAACTGGATCAAAATGCCCGCGCCATCGCCCATGAGCTTGTCGGCGCCGACCGCGCCCCGGTGGTCCAGATTTTCCAGAATCTTCAGCGCATTTTTGACGATGTCGTGCGACTTGGTGCCCTTAATGTGGGCGACGAAGCCAACGCCGCACGCGTCATGCTCGCTGTCAGCAGAATACAAACCGTTTTGTTGGAGATAGTTAATCTCGGCAGCCGTGGTCATGGCGCACTCCTAATGTCAAGGTGGACCCCCAAGTTTAGTGCAGTGCAACAACAATGCCAAGAACTTTAATTGGGGTCAGATTCCAATTATTAGCCGAAGAAAAAAATCAACTGATAATCGGGGACATATCATCTTATATAGCTAGCGCTTCAATATGGACGGAGGCTACAGGCCCATTTATTCAGAATTTTTATCCAGAACAGGTCGACCAGCAGTTCCCTTGGAAACGCGTCTCTCAGTCTTTTTTTGCAAATCCGTCACAAAGTCTCCCCCGCCTAAAGCCCAACCGCGCAGCGCAGACTGCGTCAAATCGGTTTGCTGCTGCGCCGTAACGCCAGCGCGCACCAAATCGGCGTATGCGGCCTCCCTGGCAAAAGGCGTGTTGCCGAGCTCCCAATACAGCGGGTGCGGGGTGATGAGTTTGTCAGTGCGCACACCGGCATAGTGGCCGTAACTTGACCATGGGTACTCGCCCGGTTGCATCGCGACGCCCGCCCGCACCGGGTTCAAGTCGATATAGGCCATGCAAGCCAGCAGGTAACGGTCTGTCTGGATCAAGGTTGATTTGTAGCGTCCCTCCCACAGTGTGCCAGTGCGGCCTTGGGAGTCGTTGAACAGGCGCACATAACGTCGGCCCACCGCCTGCATCATCTGCGGCAAGCCGTCTGTGCTTTGCGGCGTGGCGAGCAGGTGAAAATGATTGCCCATCAGCACATAGGCGTGGATGGCAACGTCAAATTTTGTCGCGTTTTCTTGCAACAGATCCAGCAAAAATTGTCGGTCTGACGACGACACAAAAATCGGCTGGCGGTTGTTGCCGCGCTGGATGACGTGGTGCGGATAACCGGGGAGCGTTAGACGGGGCAGGCGGGACATTTGTGGGCCAGTCGGTCATGGACAGGGAGGAATTTCGCCTGATGATAATTGGAATCTGACCCCAATTAAAGGATTGATTCATTCAAGGTCAAAAATGAAAACAGCTCCTGAAATAGGAGCTGCTTATGCACTGTACACGGGGGCTACAGGCACATTTTATGCCTGAACAGCAGCTTTTTCGAGTTATTTCTTCAAAAGCCCGCCCAGCATCCCCATCAAATCGCCCGAGCTGCCCAAGCCACCTGATGGCACCTGGCCGTGCGGGGTGAGTTTGTCGATCAAGCCTGGCAGCACATTTGCCAGCTGGCCGGCTGCGTCGCCGTGGCTCAGGCCCAGTTTGGCTGCAATGTCGCCCATCATGTCGCCCCCCAGCACTTGGCCGAGTTGATCGCCTGAGATTTGCGCGTTTTCGCCGTGGCCGACCCACGACTTGGCCGCATCACCCATGCCGGCCTGGTTGAACTTCTCTAACAGGCCGCCCAAGCCGCCGTGCTGGCTGTCATTGCCCAGCATGCCGACAATCACGGGCAGCAATGCGCCCAGGCCACCCAAGCCCCCCAGCATGCCACCCAGGCCACCGCCTTGAGGCTGCTGCTGCTGGTTGCCACCGGTCATAGAGCCCATTGCAGCACCCAAAACTGAATCCAATAATCCCATAGGTTTCTCCTAAAGTTGATAAAAATGGCCAGCCGGGACGGCCGTGACGCCCCATGACTTGCGCGAGGATTACACCACCTATCTGGCAGTCAATCCAGTCCAAAACCCGCTTCAAATGTCAAATATCGACCGCGAGGGGGTTCGCAGCGGGCGGGGGCAGCGTAAACCGGGTGCCGAGCAACTCTCCCAGACCAAATTCCTGCACTAAGGCGTGCAGTCGCTGCGCGGACGCCTGCTTTCGGTGCCCTGTGCGCCGCGCGATGATCAGCTCATTTTTCATGCTGTGCTCCCAGCCCACCAGTTCGGTCACGGTGACTTGATAGCCCCAGGCTTCAAGGTAAAGGCAGCGCAGCACGTTGGTGATCTGGCTGCCCATTTCGCGGGTGTGCAGCGGGTGGCGCCACAGCTCGGCCAGCGGCGTGCGGGCCAGGCTCAACGCCTTGCTGCCGCCCAGCGCGCGCGCCACTTCGGCCTGGCAGCACGGCACCAGCACCATGAACTTTGCTTTTTTTTGCAGACCAAAGGCAATCGCGTCATCGGTGGCGGTGTCGCAGGCATGCAGCGCCGTGACGATGTCAATTTGAGGAGGCAACGCGTCTGACTGCGCAGCCTGCGCCACGCTGAGATTCAGGAACGACATGCGCTCAAAGCCGAGACGCGCGCTCAATTCGCGCGACTTCTCCACCAGTTTGGGACGGGTCTCAATGCCGTAAATGTGACCCGCGCTGCCGCTGTGTTGAGCTTTGAAAAACAGGTCGTAAATGATGAAGCCCAGGTACGACTTGCCCGCGCCGTGGTCGGCCAAGGTGGCATGTGCACCACCTTCTGGCAACTCGAGCAGCAGCTTCTCAATGAACTGGAACAGGTGGTAGACCTGCTTGAGCTTGCGCCGGGAATCCTGGTTGAGCTTGCCTTCGCGGGTGAGGATGTGCAGTTCTTTGAGCAGCTCGATGGACTGCCCTGGCCGGATCTCCGGGGCAATTGGCAAAGGCTCTGGCGCACGAACTTTCGACGTCGCTCCACGGGGTCCGTTTTTATGGCCGGTGTTGCTGATTTTGACTTGTGCGTTCATGGTCCCATCTTGCCATGCGGGCCCACATCCAGCGCAGCCCAACCCTCAGCCCCGAGTTGGGTCAAGGTCTGCATGTTCTTCTCAAAAATGTCTTCTGATTTTGGAAACGCCGCCACCGCGCGGTCAACACTGTCTTCGCGCAGAAGATGCAGCGTGGGGTACGGTGCGCGGTTGGTGGAGTTGGTGATGTCGTCCGCTTGCGTGCCTGCAAACTGGAACTGCGGATGGAAACTGGCGATCTGGACCACGCCTTGCAAATCAAGCTCAGCCAAAACAGCGTCCGCCTGCGCCAGAAAATCGTTGAAATCCAGAAAATCGTTCAAACACCTGGACACTATTAAAAGCGTAGTATCTCGTGCACCAGGGTCAAGGGCTAGAAGGCTATTTAGCTCTTTTTTCAGGTCGTCCAGCAGTTCCACAGCTTGCGTTGCCCGGCTAACCGCGTAGTGGATCTGACCCTTGACGTGGACCACCTTGGCAAACGGGCACAGGTTCAGGCCGATGACGGCGCGCTCAAGCCATCGGCGGGTGTCGCCAAGCTCGCGGCACGTATCGTCCAAGGCCAGGCCGTTGGAGGCCGCCGTCTGAAAATCGCGATCTGGCACGCTGCTCAGCTAAAGCTGCTTGGCTGCCCAACGATGAGCTTGGCCAGCTCGTCCAGCACTGCACCCTGGACCCGGTTGGCGGGGTAGCTTGCGTCCACAATCGCGAAGCTCTGTGCGCTGGCAATGCGAAACACGATTTTCGCGTCCAGATGGTCGGGCGTGACGGTGATGCTGCCGCGCGCCTCGGTGGCGTAGTCAAACCGGATCGCCTGCAGCGTGTGCTTCTCGGGATGACGCACATTCACGCGCTCATGCTGCACCGACCCCGCAGCCAGGCGTGATTCGATGCGCTGAAGATCGGGCGGAAAATTGGCACTGACACTGGCCGCCACGGGAGCGCCATCGCGCGGAACAATGCGCCAGGCCATCACGGTGTAGTCAAAAACCTCCTTGTCATGAAGCTTTTTTTTCCGCGCATCCACGCGAAAATCCACCAGCTTCATGGCGGGCCAGTGGGTCTTGCCATCCAGGCTGAGCTTGGGCCCGGCAGGTTGAATTACGTTGAGCTGTTTGGCCAGCTCAGTGATGTACAGCCACACGGTTTTTGATGCCGCCTCGGCAAGCTTCACATTGGCTTCGTTGTAGGTTTGCTGTGCGCTTTGCACAGATTGCACCGCATTGGCTTGCGATTTGAGCTGATCCAGAAAACTCAAGATGGCTCCTCGGTAATTTTATTGGCTCAATTTTAGCGGTGCGTCAGTGGCGTAACGCGGCGCTTGAAGTGCCCGGTGCCAGCCGCACCCCCACTTGGCGCGCCAGCAGCAGCCCAGCAGCGCAACAGGAGCCGGTCACAACCCAGGTCCACTGCCACCCACCCGCGCGGCTGGCCACCCATGCCACCAGGGGCGGGCCGGCAAACTGGCCCAGGGCCGACCACTGCTGCATCCAGCCCACGGTGGTGGACACCGTGTCTTTGCCCGGTGCCAGCCGAACCGCCAGCGAGAACAGCGTGCCCGGAATGACGCCACCGACCATTGAAAACAGCAGGACCGCAATATAGCGGACCATCGGCAGCAGGCTCGCCCCATCGGATGGTGCGGACGCGGATGCTGTTGCCGCTGAGGCTGCTGTCGCGGCCGAAGCGACAGTTGCGGTGGTTGCAGCGCCAAAGGGCGTGAAAGCCACGAAAGCGGCAACACCCATGACGCAGAAGCCGGTGTACAGAAGCGTTTGAGGCCGCACGCCGCGACCGAGCAGCCGACCCGATACCACATTGCCCGCAATGTTGACCGCCGCCGCCAAAGCGGTCAGCCCGGCAGTCGTACCCACTGCAAAACCGGCCTGGGTGTAAATGGAGGGCAGGAAACCAATCACCGCAACCCACTGCGCCGAGTACACCGCAAATGTAAGCGCCACCAGCCACGGGCCACGGTGTGAAAGCGTCTGGCTAAGGCGATGCGCCCACGTGGTGCCCGCGTTGCCATCAATGGGGGGCGGCACCCGCCCCAGAGCCGCCTTGGGCACTGGCACAGACAGCGCAACAGACGCCGCTTTCAATGCGGCGTCAGACGGCACCACCCGCCACAACCACACGGCCATGACAAGCGTCAAGGCCGACAGCATCCACCACCACACTTGCCAGCCCGCCAGCAAAATCAGCACCGGCCCCAGCAGCAGCGCCAATGCCGTGGCAAACGGCATGTAAGCGCTCCAGATGCCCAGCACAGCGCCCAGGCGGCCGGGCGCCACCAACTGGCGGATCAGCGCGGGTGCCGGGGTGCAAACCAGCAAAAAGCCAATGCCTTCCAGCGCCCGCAGCGCCAATAATTGTGTAGCGCTATGCACCCATCCGCAAAAGGCTCCCGCACCAACCAGCAAACCCAATCCGGCCAGCATGCAACGCTTGAGGCCAAAGCCATCGGCTAGCAGGCCCACAGCCAGACCCAGTGTCATGCCCGCCACTTGCACCGCAGAAATCAAAAATCCGGCCTCAACCAAGGTCATGCCAAACGATTCGCGCAGCACCGGCAAGGCCGGGAAAAGCTTGGCCATGTGCAGAGCGGCACTCACACCGGCGAGGATGACGGCGGCGGCGGCAATGCCCGGGTGGCCGGACGATGGCAAAGCGGCGCTCACGACAGCAGCTTGGTGCCGGTTAGGCGCTCGTGCTCCCGTGCAGCAAAACGATCTGTCATGCCGGCGATGTAGTCGGCGATGACACGCGCCACCGCGCGCTGCGCGTCTGCCGCACCCCGCGCGGCTTCGGCACGCGCGAGGAAGCCCGCATGCATCTGATCCGGCGCGGCCAGGTAAGCCCTGAACAGGTCAGCCACAACTTGCCTGGCCTGGTTTGTCATGTGCATGACCTGCGGGTGCCGGTACAGGTTTTGCAGCAAGAATTTTTTGAGCACGGCCGATTTGCCTTGCATGCCCTCTGCAAACCGCAGCAGCGGTGGCATCAACCGAACGGCGTCAACGCTCGCTGGCGCGTGTTGCGCCAGGGCTTGGCCCGTGGCCAGAATCACGTCATACACCTGCGCGCTGAGCATGCGGCGAATGGTCTCGTACAGCAGGCGGCGGCCTTGCGTGGCAAGTTGCAGGTGCGGATGCTCCGCCAGGGTTTCACGGCGGAAATCGTCAAACAACGGGACGTCTTCAAGCTGCGCCATGGTGAGCAGGCCCGATCGCACGCCATCGTCAATATCGTGCGCGTTGTAGGCAATCTCATCGGCCAGATTGCACAGTTGCGCCTCCAGGCTGGGCTGGGTGCGGTCCAGAAAACGACGGGCCACGCTGGGCTGGAGCGTGCCGCTGGATGCGGATGCGGATTCGGCAGCCTCCAGCTTCTCTGCGTTGGCGCGGGAGCAGTGTTTCAGAATGCCTTCACGCGTCTCAAAGCTCAAGTTCAGGCCATCGAACAGCGGGTAGCGCTGCTCCAGGTGGTCCACCACGCGCAGGCTTTGCAGGTTGTGCTCAAAACCGCCCTGGTCGGCCATGCATTCATTAAGGGCATCCTGCCCGGCGTGGCCAAAGGGAGTGTGGCCGAGGTCATGCGCCAAGGCAATCGCCTCCACCAGGTCTTCATTCAGGCCCAGCGAGCGGGCGATGGAGCGGCCTAGCTGCGCCACTTCCAGCGAGTGCGTCAACCGCGTGCGGAACAGGTCGCCTTCATGATTGAGGAACACCTGCGTCTTGTAGACCAGCCGGCGGAAAGCGGTGGAGTGGACAATGCGGTCGCGGTCTCTTTGGTATTCCGTGCGGGTGGGTGCCGGTGGCTCATGAAATCGCCGCCCACGGGAGTGCGCGGGGTCGCTGGCAAACACGGAAAGCGCTGAATTCATCAATAAAAGTGGCTATAGCCCTCGTCTAATATACATAGTTAGCTATTATTTATATAGTAAACTGCAGTTTTCAACTATTCTCAACGCCCGTCACAGCAGGCGTCTATCACCTCGCGCACGAGGGCATCAGGCGCACTGCGCACTGAGGCTCTGGCGGGGCCGTCAATCACGACGAATTTAATTTCTCCGGCCTCGGCTTTTTTGTCTACGCGCATGTGGGCCAGGTAAATGTCTGCATTGGACAATTTCCTGGACGAGCCTGCGCCAGTTTGGGCGGCACCATGGGCGATTGAACCCGCCAGCAACTGCGGCCCCCGAATCGGCAACCCGGCTCTCTGAATCAGGGCAGTAAGCCGCCTCACCAATGCAGCGTCCACGAGCCCGAGCCGCTGCGACAGATTTGCCGCCATCACCATGCCGCAACCCACGGCCTCGCCATGCAGCCACTCGCCAAAACCCAGTCCCGCCTCAATCGCATGGCCAAAGGTGTGACCAAAATTGAGGATGGCCCGCAGGCCGTAGTCGCGCTCATCCTGCGCCACTACCCAGGCTTTGATCTCGCAACTGCGCTTCACCGCGTGCGCCATGGCCGCAGGGTCGCGCGCCAGCAGCCGGTCAATATTGGCTTCGATCCAGTCGAAAAAAACCAGGTCTGCAATCGGCCCGTATTTAATGACCTCGGCAAGGCCTGCACTGAGTTCACGCGGCGGCAAGGTTTGCAGCGTGTCCAGATCGCACACCACTTTGAGCGGCTGGTAGAACGCGCCAATCATGTTCTTGCCCAGCGGGTGGTTGATGGCAGTCTTGCCGCCCACCGACGAATCCACCTGGGCCAGCAGAGTCGTCGGCACCTGCACAAAAGGCACGCCGCGCATGTAGCTGGCGGCGGCAAAACCCGTCATGTCGCCGACCACGCCGCCACCCAGTGCAAACAGAACGGTTTTGCGGTCGCATTCGTGCGCCAGCAAGGAGTCAAAGATCAGGTTGAGCGTTTGCCATGTCTTGTGCGCTTCGCCGTCGGACAGGACGACGGTATGAATGCTTCGGAATTTACCTTGCAAGGCTGTTCGCAGGCGCTGCGCGTACAGGGGCGACACAGTTGAATTGGTGACGACCAGTGCCGCCGTTGCCGGGGGCAGGTCGGCATAGGTAGTCGGCGCATCCAGCAGGGAACCGCCGATCAGGATGGGGTAGCTGCGATCACCCAGGTCAATCTCGACGGTGTTAGGGGGAATGGAAGCGTGCATAGCCCATTAGTTTAGGCCAATGTCAGGGTTGACCGCCCGCGAGCGTCGGTCCAACTGATGCATGGACGTTGTTGCCTGGGCACTATTGCCTGGGCACTACGGCTTGGGCTCCATGACCTGGGCGGCTGGCCGGGTCAAATGACCTGCCAGCTCCAACTGCATCACGATCATGTTCACCAAGGTGGCCACCGAAGGCCGACCCGTGTCAATAATGAAATGTGCCGTCTGCCGGTACAGCGGATCACGCAGGGCATGCAGGTCGCGCAATCGGTTAAGGGGGTCAGACACCTGCAACAGCGGCCGGTT
>JANYJD010000295.1 GCA_025358555.1 Rhodoferax sp. | reverse complement strand
CCTTTGCGTTTGCGATTGCCGCCCTGCTGTCGGGCCGGCTGGACGCCGCCTGGGCACGCTGGTCGCGCCCGTGGACCACCGTGGCCTGGTGCTTTTTAACCTTTGGCATTGCGCTGGGCAGCTTCTGGGCTTATTACGAGTTGGGCTGGGGCGGCTGGTGGTTTTGGGATCCGGTGGAAAACGCGTCCTTCATGCCGTGGCTGGTCGGCACCGCGCTGATCCATTCACTGGCCGTGACCGAAAAGCGCGGCGGCTTCAAGATGTGGACGGCGCTATTGGCCATCATCGCGTTTTCGCTCTCGCTGTTGGGCACGTTCATCGTGCGCTCGGGCGTGCTGAGCTCGGTACATGCGTTTGCCACCGACCCGGCGCGAGGCATATTCATCCTCGGTTTTCTGGCGGTGGTCATTGGTGGATCGCTGGCCCTGTTTGCCTGGCGCGCGCCACGCGTCGGCATGGGCGGCAGCTTTGAGCCAGTCTCGCGCGAGTCGATGCTCCTGGCCAATAACGTGCTGTTGGTGGTGGCCGCTGCCGCCGTTCTGCTGGGCACGCTGTACCCGCTGGTGATTGACGCGCTGGGCATGGGCAAGCTGTCGGTCGGGCCGCCCTACTTCAACGCCGTATTTGTGCCGTTGATCACGCCTGCGCTGTTTTTGATGGGCGTAGGTCCGATGACGCGCTGGCGCCAGGCAGAGATGGTGGACCTGGCCCGGCGCCTGCGCTGGGCGCTGGTCGTCAGCGTGGCCAGTGCGGTGATTGCCCCGTTTGTCATCGGCAGCTGGACTCCCCTGACCGGCCTGGGCCTGCTGCTGGCGGCGTGGGTGGCCAGCACCGCCGTGCTGAACCTGATTACCCGCGTGCGCGAGCACCCGGCACCCGGCTGGCTGGCGCCGTTGCGCGCGCAGCCCGGCAGCTACTATGGCATGTTGCTGGCGCATTTTGGCGTGTCGGTCTTCATTGTCGGCGTGACGGTGGTCAGCAGCTTCTCGGTTGAAAACGACGTGCGCATGGAGCCTGGCGAAACAGCAAGCGCAGGCGGCTACAGCTTCAAGCTCAGCAGCATTGACCAGGTCAAAGGCCCGAACTACACCGCGGCCCGCGCCACGCTGGCTGTGAGCCGGGACGGCAAGCCGGTTGCAAGCTTGCAGCCGGAGCGGCGCGTCTACAGCGTCTCCCGCACGGCCATGACCGAAGTAGCGATAGACCGGGGCATCGCGCGCGACCTGTACGTCGCATTAGGCGAACCCGTAAGCGCCACGGCCTGGAGCATCCGCGTGCACCACAAGCCGTTTGTCAACTGGATCTGGGGCGGCTGTGTGCTGATGGCATTGGGCGGCGTGCTGGCCGTGCTGGACCGGCGCTACCGCACCAGCCGTGTGCGGCGCATGGGTGCAGACACGGCGGGCGCGACCACAACTCTCACGTCACCCTCAACACCCCGCCCCGCCCTGGCACCGCAGCCCATGCAACCCCAGCTTGCGAACAAAGCCCCTGCGCGATGAAGCCGTCGCGACGAAGCTTTCACCATGAAGCGGACCCAATGAACCCGATGAACATCTCCGAATGAAACGCTACCTGATACCGCTCATCGTCTTTGTGGTGATGCTGGGCTTTCTGGCCGTGGGCCTGCAACTAAATCCGCGCGAAATTCCCTCACCGTTGATCAACAAACCAGCGCCTGCTTTTAAGCTGCCCACGCTGTCAGCGCCTGACAAGTCCATTGGATTGCAAGACCTGCGCGGCAAGGTCTGGATTTTGAATGTATGGGCCTCATGGTGCGTGGCCTGCCGGGTCGAGCACCCTGTGTTCGTTGAGTTTGCAAAAACCGGCGCCGTGCCAATCTACGGGCTCAACTACAAGGACAAACGCGACGACGCCCTGCGCTGGCTGGCGAATTTTGGCAACCCGTACCAGCAATCGCTGTCAGACACGGAAGGTCTGGTTGGCATTGACTTTGGCGTGTATGGCGTGCCAGAAACGTTTGTGATTGACAAAGACGGCGTGATCCGGCTCAAGCACATTGGACCGGTCACCCCCGAGGTGTTGCAGGGCACGATTTTGCCCCTCATCAAGAAGTTAAATGCGTGATTTGATCGTGCGTCGTCTGGCCGTTGTTCTGGTACTTTTGGCTGTGTTCGCTGGCACAGGCCTTTCTGGTGCTCAGGAGGCATCGTCCATGGGGAAACAGGCGTCGCCCATGGGGAAACAGGCGTCGTCCATGGAGAAACTGGCGTCGCCCATGGAGAAACAGGCGTCGCCCATGGCTCAGGACACCGCGCTGGAAGCGCGCGTGATGGCGATTGCAGAAGAGCTGCGCTGCCTGGTGTGCCAGAACGAAACCATCGCCGCCTCGCATGCCGACCTGGCGATCGACCTGCGCAAGCAAATCCGCATCAAGCTCACCCAAGGCCAGTCGCAGCGGCAGATTCTGGACTTCATGGTGGAACGTTATGGCGACTTTGTGCTGTACCGTCCGCCGCTCAAGGCTTCCACCGTGCTGCTGTGGGCTGGGCCATTTGCGCTGCTGGCGCTTGCGGTGCTGGTGCTGGCGCTCAACATCCGGCGCCGTAGCCTGGCCGATCAGCCCAGAGCCTTGAGCCCTGAAGAAATCCTGCGCGCGCAGCAACTGCTCGGCGGCGAAGCAATGAAGATGAACTCAATGAATACAAAAGGCAACGGCAAACCATGAGCGTGTTCTGGATTTTGGCGGCCAGCCTGGTACTGCTGGCGCTGGCTTTGCTGCTGCCCGCATTGCTGAAAAGCGGGCACAGCGACCGGGCTGGCACGCCGGCCGCAGCGGTTGACCGGGCACTCGCAGGCGACGCTGGCCGCGCCAACCTGTTCATTCTGCGTGAGCAACTGGCACAACTCGACGCTGAACTGGCCGCAGGCGGCATCACCCCCGGGCAACATGCGCAGGCCAAGACGGAGATCGAGCGACGAGCGCTGGAAGAGAGCGCTGGCGCTGAACCTACGACGGCTGGCCGGGAACCGGCAACTGCTGCCACAGCGCCGCGACAGCAGGCTGCAGCCGCCCGCGCTACGCGCACTGCCGTGGTCGTCGGCCTGGGCATCCCTTTGCTGGCCTTGGGCCTGTACGGTTTTCTGGGCAACCCGCAGGGTTACATGGGGCCAAGAGACGCCACAGGCACGCCCGGCGGTGAGGTGACTCAGGCGCAGGTTGAGGCGATGGTTGCGCAACTGGCGCAGCGTCTTGAGAATGCGCCCGCCGACCAACCCGGCGACCCCAAGGGTTGGGAGATGCTGGCCCGCACTTATGCGGCGATGCAGCGTTTCCCCGAGGCCGACAAAGCCTACGCGCGCGCCACCTCGCTGACACCCAACAATGCCCAGTTGCTGGCAGACCATGCCGACGTGCTGGCCATGCTGCAAGGCCAAAGCACCATCGGCGCGCCCGAGAAATTGATTGAACGCGCGCTCAAGCTCGACCCAAAAAACCTCAAGGCACTGGCGCTGGCCGGCAGCCTGGCGTTTGAACGAAAAGACTTTTCAGCCGCCACCAATTTCTGGATGCAGGCCCGCCAGCTTGCCCCGGCAGGCAGTGAATTCGCAAGGGGATTGGACAGCAGCCTGGAGGCGGCGCAGGCGGCCGGGGGCACCGCGCCGGGAACGGGCGCAAACGCTAAGGGCGGAACCAGCGATGCCGTCGACCGCGCAGCAAATCAGCAAGCTACAGCGTCGGCAGGCGACACCAGCAACACCACGTCCACCAGTGCTGCGCCCGCCAACATCACCGGCCTAGTAACCCTGTCCCCCGCACTGGCCACCAAGGTAGCACCGGACGACACCGTCTTCATCTTCGCCCGCGCCGCAGAAGGCCCGCGCATGCCCCTGGCGATTCTGCGGCGCAAGGCCAGCGAGCTGCCTATCCGCTTCACGCTGGACGACAGCACTGCCATGTCACCCGAGATGAAATTGTCAAAGTTTGCACAGGTGGTGGTGGGGGCACGCATTTCCAAATCTGGCAACGCTATGCCTCAGCCAGGGGATCTGGTGGGCCAGGCCGGGCCGCTCAAACCCCCAGCAGACAAGCTGGGGATCGTGATTGATGGCGTGCAGCAATAGGCGATAGGCGATAGGCGATATGCGATTAGCGATTAGCGATGGGCACGGGGCGATTGGCACTGGGCGATAGACGATAGACAGCAGACCAGTGGCACTCTACCAATGCCTGCGTTCGTCAAGCACATTACTATTAAAATAATAGCTTCTCATGCACTGCATACGGGGGCTACAGGCACTTTTGATAGGTAAAAATCGGATTTTTTACTGTTTTTAGCGCCTGCGCAGCCCGAAACGCGTAGAACACAGCTTCTGCGACCAGGTCAGGCCTTTGCCTCTCTTCAAACGGCCCACCAATGCCCCCGCACTTGCATCAAACGCGATTTGGGAGCATTCTTTGTTTGTCACTGTCATCCCATTACGAAGGAGTTAAAAATGCGTCTTCTTGCACTGGCCACGGCACTGGCCGCAACACTGGTCATGGCGAACCTTGGCACCGCACACGCTGCCACGGCGGAGCCGGCTGCAGCCCAAGTCACCATCGATGCATTGAGCAAGGCCAACGCGGCGGTTGTGGGCGTGCGGGTCAACGTGGCCGCAGGCGCGCGCTCGGCCGAGACGCTGGGGCAAAAGCGCAGTGGCTCGGGCGTGGTGATTGGCCCGGACGGGCTGATTTTGACCATTGGCTACCTGATGCTGGAGGCGCAAAGCATCCAGATCGTCACGCACGACAACAAGACCTTGCCCGCCAGGGCGGTGGCCTATGACCTGGCCACCGGCTTCGGCCTCATCAAGCCGCTGCTGCCGATGACCGGGGTGCAGCCGGTGGCGCTGGGCAACCACAAGGAACTGGTCACGGGCGAGCCGTTGATGGCCGCTACCGGTGCGCAGTCCAATGGCGAAGAGGCGGACGTGAGCATGACCCAGATGGTCAGCAAGCGCCCCTTCTCAGGCTACTGGGAATACCACCTCGATTCCGCCGTGTTCACCAGCCCGCCCATCGGCAACCACTCGGGCGCGCCGCTGTTCAACCAGCGCGGCGAGCTGATTGGCATTGGCAGCCTGTTTGTCACGGATGCCATGGGGGGCAACCGCAAACTTCCGGGCAACATGTTTGTGCCGGTTGACTTGCTCAAACCCATTCTGGGTGAGATGCAGCAAACCGGCAGCACCAAATTGAGCCGCAGACCCTGGGTGGGCCTGACGTCCAGCGAACAGGGCGGCCGCGTGCAAATTGTGCGG
>JANYJD010000056.1 GCA_025358555.1 Rhodoferax sp. | reverse complement strand
GCCAAGGTGCGCGCGGCAGCCACGGTGATCTGCTGGCCCAGCACGGCTCGCACTGCCATCTCGTAGCCGTCCAGGCAGCCCGGCACGCGCAGGCCATCGCCTTGCGGAAAACTGTCGTGCAACACCTGGTTGATGGCCCGCGGATCGGCATCCAGATCAAACATCGCACGCACGCGGCGAATCACCAGCGGCAGCACCTCGCGCAGTGAGTCACTCACCTGCAGCACTAGCTGGCAACGCCCCGTGTCAAACTCGGTCACCAGCCAGCCGGTATGGATCTTGTTGCCAGATTCGACACGAAAAGTCCTTCCAGCCCTAGTGGGATATGCTTGAGTAGTTATAAATTCAGTAGCGTTGATGGCGCGCTTGTGCATGAACGCCAGCATCGCACCCACGTCGTACGGGGGCCGGTACCCCAGCTTCACCGTTGTGCCTTGCCCGTTGGCAGACGGGCCCGCGCGGCGCAACTGCGTGGGGTTAAGCCGGTAATGCGCCACAAACGCCGCGTTGAACCGGCGCACGCTGGCAAAGCCGCTGGCCAAAGCAACCTGGGTGATGGGCAGCTGGGTGTCGGCCAGCAGTTGCTTGGCGTTCAGCAGGCGGCGCGTCTGCAAATATTGCAGCGGTGCCACGCCAAACTGCGTCTCAAAAATGCGGCGCAAATGGCGGTCGCTCACGCCCAATTTGTCCGCCAATGCTTGCACCGACAGCACGTTGCCCGTCCAAGCCTCCGGCTCGTCCAGCAGCCGCGCCGCCTGGTGCGCCAGGATGTAAGACGCGTCTTGAATCGACCACACCACGGAGTGCGGTGCCAGCTCGGGCCGGCAGCGCAGGCAGGGCCGAAACCCCGCGCCCTCGGCCTGCGCCGCATGGTCGAAGAAACGGCAGTTCTCGCGCTTGGGCGTTTTGACGCTGCACACCGGACGGCAGTAGATGCCGGTGGACGTCACGCCCGTGAAAAAGCGCCCGTCGAAGCGTGCATCGCGGGCCTTCAGGGCGAGGTAGCAGATGTCTTGGGCGGCGGTGTCCGGGCTGGCAGTCATGCGGTGAATGATACGCCGCAGGTTGGGGTTGACTAGCCGTTTTCGGACATGTGCAGAGGAGGCTGTAAGAAGAGTCTATGACTTTAACCGGGGGTGAATTCAGGAATCACGCGAACCATGAACTCGTCAAACAGAGGCACTGTAAACGCCATGTCGCCGTGCGCCGGGCTGTAAATCATTCCCTTTTTGATAAGCTTGGATCGCACCGGGCCGATCCCCTTCACCGACATGCCCAACGTGGTGGAAATGTCGCCTGTGCGGTGACTGCCAGGGCCGAGGTAAGCCATCGCGCGCAGGAAGTTCTTCTCTCCTGGTGTGAGACGGTCAAACCGCACGCGGAAGAAATTCTTGTCCAGCCGCCGGATTACTTCCGGTGTTGCGTTCTGGACAATCCCCAAGGTGATGGGGCTTGCAGTTGCCATGTTCCATGATTGATAACCCCATTCCTGGATGAAGTAGGGATAGCCATGCGTCAGGCGAAAAACCTCTTCCAGCGCATCGTCTTGAAACTCCACTCCCACCTCGCGTGCGGGGTCACGCAATGCCTGTGCTGCATCGGCTTCGGACAGCGCGCCAATGTCCGGGAAATTAAACAACCGCTCGGCGTAGGACTTCGATTCGCCGGCCATGCCAGGCAGTACCGGCAAACCTGCCGCAAGCAACACCAGCGGCAATTGCCTTTGCTGCATCTTGTGCATGGCCATGATGAGGGCACCCAGCTCTTTCTGGCTCAGGTACTGGATTTCGTCTACCAGAATGGCCACGGCCGTCTGGCGCTCTTGTGCTGCCTCGGCGATGGCCACAAACAGGTTGGGTAGGTCGATTTCCAGATCCCCGCTGTCAGCTGTGCCTTTGGCCGGTTCAATGTCCAGCCCCAGGGCCACGTCATTGACGGTTAACTTGATGCTGCCGATGAAGCTGCGCAATACGCCCAGCCCGCGCTTGACCTTGTCGCCCGCTCCAGCGACCCGGTCCAGATCAAAAAGCAGGCTGCGTAGCGCTGGATAAATAAGCTCGCCGAGTGGTTTCTCTTCGTGTGCCTCCAGCAGAATGGTTTGGTAACCAGCCGCCTTGGCCATCCGTTCAATGTCGTTGAGAAGCACGGTCTTGCCTACGCCCCGCAAGCCGGTCAGCAGCAGGCTTTTTTCCGGACGTTTTTGCTTCACGCGTCCCAAAAGGATGCGCGCTTGTTCAAGCAGTGGGTCGCGTCCTACCAACTCGGGTGGTGGTGCGCCAGCACCCGGAGAAAACGGATTATTGATAGGGTCCATGGGTATTTCTAGCAAGTTCTACCTAATTCTATCAAAAAATAGTTAGGTATATTTAGGCTTTGTTAGTTATGGGTCGATCTTGTGGATGCAGATTGCTGAAATGATTGACCTGAAGCCAATAAAAACCATAATGGTGTCTTTCTGGTTGGAAATCGCGATGCCCACCACGTTGACACTTAAAAACATCCCCGATGCGCTCTATGGGCGGCTCAAAGAAACGGCGGAAGCCCACCGCCGCAGCCTGAACAGCGAGGTCATCGTGTGCCTTGAATCCATTTTGCTGCCGCAAAAAATATCGGTGGACGAGCGCCTGGCACGGGCACGGCAAATCCGGCAAACGCTGGCAAGCGTTGCATTTAGTGCCCATGACATCGAACAGTTCCGTGGAGAAGGTCGCCCGTGATCGTGGTGGATACCAACATCCTAGCCTACCTGTATTTGCCGGGAGACTTCACCCAGCAGGCGGAAGCGCTGCTGGCCCAAGACGCTGACTGGGTAGCCCCAACCCTTTGGCGCAGCGAGTTTCGCAATATTTTGGCGGGGTTTATGCGGCGCGGCACATTGACGTTTGAGCAGGCCTACGCCATTCAACGTGAAGTCGAAGCGCTGCTCAGTGGCAGGGAATACGAAATGGATTCCTACAACGTGCTTGCGCTGGTGCGCAAAAGTGATTGCTCAGCTTACGACTGTGATTTTGTTGCGCTGGCTGTGCGCTTGGGCATCCGGCTGGTGACTATGGACAAGAAGGTGCTGCGGGGGTTTCCGGGGGAGGCGATGTCGCTGGATGCGGGCGCGTGAAGCTCAGTTGCAAAGAAAGGCTACAGATTCAAATAGCCAGGGCGTGTTGACACAACCGAAGGGCTTCAACGATCAATACAAAGTGGACCAAGCCGATGATCATCATGGTCGTCACCGCCCATACAACCCCCCCAACCGCACAAGCCGCTGCGCATGCACCGGCTTCACCTGGTCCCAGCTAAACCGCCATTCCCAATACCCTTGCCCCACACCGGGCAGGTTCATGCGGCTGCTGCCACGCAGCCCCAGCACGTCCTGCATGGGGTGAATGGCGGTGTCGGCCACGCTGGCGCAGGCGGCGGTGATGAGTTGCCAATGGATTTCCAGTTCGTCTTGCGATGTCAAGCCCAGGTAGTCCCGCACGTGCTGGCGCTCGGCATCTGATACTTCAAGCCACCAGCCTTGCGACGTGTTGTTGTCGTGGGTGCCGGTGTAGACGACGGTGTTGGCATCGAAGTTGTGGGGCAGGTAGTTGTTGTCGTTCTTGCCGCCAAACGCAAAGTGCAGGATGCGCATGCCGGGCAGGTCGAACTGGCGGCGCAGGGTGGTGACTTGCGGGGTGAGCAGCCCCAGGTCTTCCGCGATGATGGGCAGGTCGCCCAGTTGGGCGCGAATGGCTTCGAACAGCGCGGCCCCGGGGCCGGGCAGCCATCGGCCTTTGATGGCGGTGGGCTCGCTGGCGGGGATTTCCCAATAGTCGGCGAAGCCACGGAAGTGGTCGATGCGCACAATGTCCACCAGCTCAAAGGTGCGGCGCACGCGCTGCACCCACCATGCGTAGTTTTCTGCGGCGTGGGTGCTCCAGCGGTACAGCGGGTTGCCCCAGCGCTGGCCGGTGGGGCTGAAGTAGTCGGGCGGCACACCGGCCACGACCAGCGCGCGACCCTCAGCGTCCAGCTCGAACAGTTCGGGGCGCGCCCACACTTCGGCGCTTTGGTAAGCGATGAAGATGGGCGCATCGCCCACGATGCGAATGCCACGCTGGTTGGCATACGTCTTGAGCTTGTACCACTGCCTGAAAAAACACCATTGGCAAAAGACCCAGAAGGCGATTTGGGGTGCGAACAGATCACGCGCTGTTTGCAGGGCCTGCGGTTCGCGCTGCGCCAATGCGGCGGGCCAGTCGCTCCAGTCGCGCCACGCGTTGGCATCAGCCAGCGTCATGAACAGGGCGTAATCATCCAGCCAGTCGGCCTGGGTGCTTTCGAATGTGGCAAGGTCAGCGCGCTCATCTTCTGAAGCCGTGGCGGCAAAGCGTTGCGCTGCCTTCTGAAGCCTTGCCATGCGCCATGGCACAACCGCGCTAAAGTTAAGCCGCTCGCTGGAGAACGCCGCATCGGGCGCCAGATCGGTGGCATCCAGCCAGCCGCGCTGTTGAAGCTCTTGCAAGTCAATCAGCAGCAGGTTGCCCGCGAAGGCCGAGCTGCTCATGTAGGGCGAGTTGCCCGGCCCAATGCCGCCGAGTGGAAGGATTTGCCAAAGCCTTTGCCCAGCGCTGGCCAGCCAGTCGATGAAATTAAAGGCAGACGCGCCCAGATCGCCCGAGCCATGCGGGCCTGGCAGACTGGTGGGGTGCAGCAGGATGCCACTGACGCGAGGCAGTTTCATGGTTTAACGCGAGGTAGCTTCATACATTTCGCGAGGCAGTTTCATGGTCTATCGCGAGGTAGCTTCATATATTTCGCGAGGCAGTTTCATTTCAAACCCCCTTGATCACGACACCCGCCGCTGCCAGCAGCACAAGGCTGTGCGCCCGCACCGTGTAAGGGACTTCGCCCTGGCCGTGCCAGCGCGCCACACCACGAGGGTGGTCTGTGTGCAGCAGAGCCTGCCACACACCCGCGGGCAGCATGAAGTGTGTGTCTGCATGCTCAGGGTTGATGAGCAGCAGCAGCGGGGCTTTGTCGCTGCCGGGCTTGCCAATCAGGCAGCCCATGACGTGAGATGCGGGGTCCCGCCAGGCATCGCCCTGCAAGGGGCTGCCATCGGCTTGCAGCCAGGCCAGGTCGTGCAGGCCTGAAGGGTCGCTGGGATCGGTCAAGCCGGTGTACCAGTGATTGCCAAAGGGCAATGTTTGCTGGCGCAAGCTCAGCACGCGGGAAGTGAATGCGACCAGATCCTGGTCCGCAGCGGCCCAGTCAATCCAGGTGGTGTCGTTGTCCT
Organism: Rhodoferax sp.; assembly: GCA_025358555.1. Taxonomy (GTDB): domain Bacteria; phylum Pseudomonadota; class Gammaproteobacteria; order Burkholderiales; family Burkholderiaceae_C; genus JANYCG01. The sequence continues at coordinate 1,914 of JANYJD010000056.1, read as the reverse complement.
GGCAATAGGGGTTGTTGTTGCCGTTCTGGCTGTGGCCCAGCTCGTCACCCGCGCACAGCATGGGCGTGCCCTGGGCCAGCAGGGTGGTGGCCAGCAGGGCACGCTGCAGGCGGCCACGCAGCCGGTTGATCTCTTCGTCGTCAGTCGGGCCTTCCACGCCGCAGTTGAAGCTCAGATTGTGGCCATGACCGTCGCGGTTGTCTTCACCGTTGGCCTTGTTATGCCGCTGGTTGTAGCTGACCAGATCGCGCAGCGTGAAGCCGTCATGCGACACCACATAGTTGACCGACTCGCCGGGTGCGCGCTGGCGTGGCTGGTACAGGTCGGACGAGCCGCACAGCCGCAACGCAAAGTCGCCCCGCGTGTTGATCGGGGAACCTGCGTGGACCCAGAAGCTGCGCACGGCATCGCGGAATTGGTCGTTCCATTCGAGCCAGCCACGCGGGAACCCGCCCACCTGGTAACCGCCGGGGCCAATGTCCCATGGCTCGGCAATCATTTTTACGCGTGATAACACAGGGTCTTGCGCCACCGCGGTAAAAAAAGCGCCGTCGCGGTTGAAGCCCTGGTCACCCCGGCCCAGCACCGGGGCCAGATCAAACCGGAACCCATCCACATGCATTCTGCTTGCCCAGTAGCGCAGGCTGTCCATCACCAGTTGCAGCACGCGCGGCTGGCGAATGTCCAGCGTGTTGCCGCAGCCGCTGTGGTTCTCGTAGTGTGAGCGTGAGTCGGGTGGCAGACGGTAGTAGCTGGCGTTGTCGAGGCCACGAAAGCTCAAGGTTGGCCCGGCTTCATCCGATTCGGCTGTGTGGTTGAAGACCACATCCAGCAGCACCTCGATGCCCGCGCGGTGCAGGGCCTTGACCATGGCGCGGAATTCGTCGCGGGGCGTAATGCCCGAGGCCTGGCTTGCAAGGCGTGGGTCGGCACAAAAAAAGCCCAGCGTGTTGTAACCCCAGTAGTTGCTTAAGCCCAGCTTGACCAGCCGCTCTTCGTTTACCGCGAAATGCACCGGCAGCAGGCTGACCGAAGTGATGCCCAATTGCTTCATGTGGGCAATGGATGCCTCATGGGCCAGCCCGGCATACGTGCCACGCAGGTCTTGAGGGATGTTTGCGTTGCGTTGCGAGAAGCCGTTGACGTGAACCTCATACAGCACGGTGCTGGCCAGCGAAATGCGGGGTGGGCGGTCGCCTTCCCAGTCGAACGGGTCATCCGCCGCTTCGCTCACGACACGGGCCTTCAGCGCAAACGCAGCGTTGTCCTGGTGGTCTCGGTGCAGGGGTAGTTTGCGATCACCGCCAAAGTGCTCGTCACGCCATTCAAACGCGCCGATGACTTCACGCGCGTAGGGGTCCAGCAACAGCTTGGCTGCATTGAAGCGATGGCCCCGGTCTGGCTGCCAGGGCCCATGCGCACGCAGGCCGTAGATGAGCCCGGGCTGCGCGTCGGGCAGGTAGCCGTGCCACACGTCGCAGGTGTGGGCGGGCAGGGCGTGGCGAGCGGTCTCAACCGTGCCGGTCTCGTCAAACACACACAGCACCATGGCCAGGGCGTGCACAGAAAACACGGCGAAGTTGATGCCCTTGCCATCCCAGTGTGCGCCCATGGGCCAGGGTTGGCCAGTTTGCATGCGAGGTGTGGTCATTCCATCAGGCTGCATATTCGAGCATCACCGTAGCCAGGGGGGGCAAGTCCAGCAACACCGAATACGGCTTGCCATGGCATGCGATGGCTTGCGCTTTGGCAATGCCCAAAGGCGTGCCCACGTTGCTGCCGCCATAGTGGGCCGAATCCGTGTTCAGCCGCTCGCGGTACGCGCCGGGTTGTGGCACGCCCAGGCGGTAACCTGTTTGAATGGTGGGCGTGAAATTGGACACTACCACCATGAAGCTGCTGGTATCGTTGCTG
>JANYJD010000046.1 GCA_025358555.1 Rhodoferax sp. | reverse complement strand
GCATAGGTCGGGCTCTTGATCAAGCCTTGCACGCCTAGAGCGCGCAGCAGGTGCCGCACAAATGTGGTTTTGCCTGCGCCCAGCGTGCCGTGCAGCTCGATAAACGCGTCATGGATCGCGGGGCTCCCAGCCATGGCCTGCGCAAACATTTGGGTGGCTGCTTCGTCGGGCCAAGCGATCGTTGCGCGGCTTTTTACAATGGCGACATCACTGGCTTCACCATGCAAATCCCCACTCGCAACAGCATTCAATTCAACAGCAGTCAATTGGCATCCCAAATTCAGGGCTGGGCCCAGGAACTTGGATTCTCCCAAATTGGCGTGATGGGTGTGGATTTGTCTTCTGCCGAGGCCGGGTTGCTGCAATGGCTGGCGGATGGCTTTCATGGCGATATGGCCTATATGGCTGCGCACGGGCTCAGGCGCGCGCGGCCCGCCGAGCTGGTGCCGGGCACGGTGAGCGTGATCACCGCGCGCATGGATTACTTGCCTGAGGACACGCCAGAGGGCTGGCAGGCCATCGAATTTGCCCGTCTGGATCAGCCCACCGAGGGCATCGTTTCAGTTTACGCGCGAGGCCGGGACTATCACAAAGTGTTACGCCAGCGTCTGCAAAAACTGTCAGAGTTAATCGCGGCGCAGATCGGCCCGTTTGGCCACCGCGTGTTCACCGATTCAGCCCCCGTGTTGGAGGTGGAGCTGGCGGTGCGCAGCGGGCAGGGCTGGCGCGGCAAGCACACGCTGCTGTTGAACCGCGAGGCCGGTTCGATGTTTTTTCTGGGCGAAATTTATGTGGACATTGAGTTGCCTCTGAGCCGCCCACCAGGCGACCCGGCAATGGACCACTGCGGCAGTTGCAGCGCCTGTATCGACGTGTGCCCCACGCAGGCCATCATCGCGCCGTATCGGCTGGATGCCCGGCGCTGCATTTCCTACCTCACCATTGAACACGCAGGCCCCATCCCGCTGGAGCTGCGCCCCCTGATCGGCAACCGCATTTACGGCTGCGACGACTGCCAGCTTATCTGCCCGTGGAACAAGTTCGCCCGGCGCAGCGCCTTGCCCGATTTTGACGAACGCGCGGGCCTGACAGGCCAGCAATTGGTGACGTTGTTCGGCTGGAGCGAGGAAGATTTTCTGCGCCATACCGAAGGTAGCCCAATCCGGCGCATCGGCCACGAGCGCTGGCTGCGCAATGTGGCGGTGGCACTCGGCAACGCGGTGAGAAGTGCACAGTGCCCGGCAGACGACGCGCCGATGCGCCACGCTCTCGCGCAGCGCGCCGAGCATCCCAGCGCCCTCGTGCGCGAGCACGTTGTGTGGGCGCTGGGGATTGCGAGTTAGGCTGCTGGCGCAACGGTCGATTTCTTCGGTGCCTTTCCATTCCCCGCCGCAAAAATATCCTCGGCAATTTTCAAGCCCAGGGGCACTCCGCCAATGTTGCGTGTCAAATCAGGTTTGCCGTTGTTATCCAGCGCAAATGCATCAAACGACCAATGAACGCCAAGCCACACCCGAGAGAATCCGTTCTCTAAAATCATTTGCCACAAGCCCCCGGGGAACTTTCGCGAATGGCGTGGGCGCACAGCACCTTTGTTGTCGGTGTTGATGCCGTTCATCTCGTCCGACACTAACGGCCCAATGTGGACGGTGTCCGCAACTCTGTCTCCGGCAAGTAGGCCGTAGAAGAGCCGCACTGTATGAAAAGCGGCGGCACCAAACGTTGCATGACCCGACGGGTAAGCCGGAAAATTAGGGGTTGAGTTGTGCTCACGGCTATTGGTGTGGGGGGCGCCCAGCGGCAACCAGTTGCTATCGCAGTCGTTGTCAATATTGTCCGTTGGTGTGGGTCCCTGAGGCCCCATCGAAGGGTCATGCTCGCGCACACCCAACACGGGCCGCCACACGTCGTACTTGTATTTTTGCTCCCACGCCAAAATACCTGCGTCGCCCATAGCGCAATTGACCAAGGCAAACAGCCGGGCGTTTTTATCTACATCGTTACCTTTGTCCATGGCGACCTGCCGCACAATTTGGTTGTACAGGCGTGGCGGTGTGCCGAGCTCACGCACACCATCGTATGCCCAATAAACCCCGATAACAGTTTCATTTTCCGTGCGCTTGCTGTACGTTGGAGGTAGCGTTCCCATCAGCTCTGGCGCAATGCCTTTGCCTCGCACTTGTTTGAACGACTTGACGTACTCGGGGGTGCCCAACTGTGGCGGCTTGTCCAGCTGGTGTCTTGCAGTCACTGCAAAGCACTTTGACTTTGCGCCGTAAAAAGGTGCGTGATAGCCTTGGCCCGGGTCGGACGGATCGACACGATGTCGCATCGGTTGCTGCGAGGGAAAGTAGCCTGCCGAGCCAGATGAAGGGTCGCCGCCTCGGTCTGTGAGTATGGCTTTGCCAACCGCCAGGCCAAAGGCACTGCCAGCGGCAATCCCTGAACCCGACAATCCTTCTGCAGAGAGTGCCGCATCAAAGTGAGCGGTCTGACGGGGAAACAGTGCAACGAGGCACCTGTGCGCCGCTGCCGCTACCGCCGCTGCCGGGTGGGCCCCTGCAGCCGGGTTGGACGGCGCGGACAAATAGCGAGGCAGGTTTACCGCGTCGTTTCGGGCACCTGCGTGCGCGTCATACATAGCCAAATGAACAATGGCCAACGCCCGTGAGCTCAGGGTCGGCCCGCCTTGCTCGGGAGCGGGTTTGTCTGTGCCCGGCACATTGCTGAAGTCACGCTTGTTGGCTTCAAGCGCGACATTGTTCCAGTAAAGAATCGAATCCATGTGAACTCCCTTAAGTTGTCGCCGAGTTTTTGGCAGCCCACTGAACGCGGCGCGTCATCCATGGACCGATGCCGGATAGACCCGTGTCAGCCTTGCATGGCCCGCGTCAATCCGACAGCGGAACGATAGATCAACGACAGCGCGCGGTCATCACCCAAATGGGGGATGACGCCGTAACTCTTTGTGTGTTACGCGCGGTGTGCGCGACTCGCCACCGCCCCCGCGCGCGCTTGCGCTACACCTACCGCAGCACCCCCAGCGCAAACGGCAAACTCACCATCCCCAGCAGGGTAGACAGCGTGACCAGCCCGGCGACATAGGACCCGTCGTATCCCATGCGCGCCGCCAGCACGTAGCAGCTTGACGCGGTGGGCAGGGCCGAGAACGCCAGCAACATGGTGGTCTGCACGGGTGACAGGCCAAACAGTTTGGACAAGACCCACGCTACCAGCGGCAAAATGAAGTGCCGAATCGACAGTACCGCCACGGCCAGCGTCTTTGCGCGTGCCAGGGCCCCAAACTGCAAACCGGCCCCGGCGGCCATCAGACCCATCGCCAACGACGCAGCGCCTACCCGCGTGACGGTAGGTTCCAGCCAGACGGGAATCGCAAAACCCAGCACATTGGCCAACAGGCCCGAGGCAGTGCCGATGAACAACGGGTTGCGCACCAGCTCGCTCAAAAACCCGCGCTGTGCATGGCGCGCCATGGGCCACACGGCGCCCACGCTTAAGAGCGGCACGCACACGCCAATGAGCACCGCAATCAGGGCAAGGCCTTCACGCCCGGCCAAGCGCTCGGCCAGCGCCAGCGCAACGAATGAGTTGAAGCGAAACGCCACCTGCGCGCTGGCCGCGTGCTCGCGCCGGTCGATATGGTTTTTGATCCACGGCAGGTAGGGCAGTGAATACGCCAGTGCGATGCCAGCCAACCCCATGGCCCAGCCCGCGCCAATCAGGCTGGAGGCGGCTTTCAAATCCAGCGGGCTCTTCACAATGGAGTGAAACAGCAGCACCGGGAACAGCAGGTAATAAACCAGCGCGTCCACCTGCTGCCACACGGTGCGGTTCAGCGCGGTGTAGCGGCACACCAGGTAGCCAATCAAGATCAGGGAAAAGTCCGGGAGAAGGAGTTGGGCGTAGTTCACGCCTTGAGAATACCAGTCGGCCCAACCCGTCGCCTTGTTCCGTTGGCGCTAGCGGTTTACGGGTATTCCACATTCGGCAACGGCGGGCGGCGGGTTACCATGCCGGTAGTGTTTTGAACCGGCATTCCAGGAGCCTCACCACCATGTATCGCCCCTCTCTTTTCGCCCTCAGCCTCGTTGCCGCAGCCACGTCTGCCATGGCGCAGGGCTACCCCAACAGGATCATCAAGCTGCAAGTGCCGTTTGCGCCTGGCGGCACCACCGACATCATTGCCCGCACCATCGCCGACGCCATGGGCAAGGCCATGGGGCAGGTGGTGGTGGTCGAGAACAAAGCCGGTGGCGGCGGCGTGATTGGGGCCAATGAGACGGCCAAGGCCGCGCCCGATGGTTATTCGCTGGGCATGGCCACGGTGTCCACCACAGCGGCCAACCCGGCCATCAACCCCAAAATTCCGTACAACCCGCTGACCGATTTCACGCCCATCATCAACATTGCGGCCACGCCCAATGTGATTGCGGTGCACCCCGGTTTTCCGGCCAAGGATTACAAGGGCTTCGTGGCGGAGCTAAAAAAGTCCCCCGGCAAATACTCGTATTCTTCGTCGGGCACGGGCGGCATTGGCCACTTGCAGATGGAGCTGTACAAAAGTCTGAGCGGAACCTTTGTAACTCACATTCCCTACCGCGGCGCGGGCCCGGCGCTCAACGACACGGTAGCCGGCCAGGTGCCCATGACATTTGACAACCTGCCATCGGCGCTGCCCTTCATCCAGACCAACCGGCTGGTGGCCATCGTGGTGGCCGCGCCGCAGCGCCTGGCGCAGTTGCCCAATGTGCCGACGTTCAAAGAGATCGGCCTGGAGCCGGTGAACCGCATGGCCTACTACGGCATTTATGGCCCCAAGGGCTTGCCCAAAGACGTAGTGGACAAGGTCAACGCGGGCGTGCGCAAGGCGCTGGAAGACCCGGCCGTAAAGAAGCGCATCGAAGAAACCGGCTCCATCATCATCGGCAACACGCCCGAGCAATTTGCAGAGCAGATCAGGGCGGAATTTGCGGTGTATAAAAAGGTAGTGGACTCGGCCAGGCTCAAGCTGGATTGACGGCGGCGCGCCTATTGATGCAGCCTGCCATCGATGCCTTCATCGACGCGCTGTGGCTCGAAGAAGGCCTGTCCAAAAACACGCTGTCAGCCTACCGGCAAGACCTGACTTTGTTTGCGCGCTGGCAGGCCGGGCAGGGCCGGGCGCTGGATGGCACGGTTGAAGCCGACCTCAATGCCTATTTCTCCGCGCGCCACGCCGCCACCAAAGCCACCACGGCCAACCGGCGGCTCACCGTGTTCAAGCGTTACTTTCGCTGGGCGCTGCGCGAGCGAATCACGGTTGCCGACCCAACCCTCAGGTTGCAACCCGCCCGCCAGGCCCTGCGCGTTCCCAAAACCCTAACAGAAGCCCAGGTAGAGGCCTTGTTGAACGCGCCCGATGTCGACACCCCTCTGGGCGTGCGCGACCGCACCATGCTGGAGCTGATGTATGCCAGCGGCCTGCGCGTGAGCGAGCTGGTCAAGCTCAAAACCCTCAACGTCAGCCTGTCAGAAAACGTGCTGCGCGTGTTTGGCAAGGGCGGCAAAGAACGGCTGATCCCGTTTGGCGAGGTGGCCAGTGAATGGGTGCGAGACTACTTGGCAAAGTCGCGCCCCGTGCTGCTGGGAAGCCGCCAGACCGAAGACCTGTTCGTCACCCACAGCGGCCCCAAGCCCGGCACGGCCATGTCCCGTGTGATGTTCTGGCTGATCGTCAAAAAATACGCGTTGAAGGCGGGCATCACCTCACCGCTATCGCCGCACACCCTGCGCCACGCCTTCGCCACACACCTGCTCAACCACGGCGCCGACCTGCGCGCCGTGCAAATGCTGCTCGGCCATGCGGACATTTCAACCACCACCATCTACACCCACGTAGCGCGAGCGCGCCTCAAAGCGATCCACGCGCAGCACCATCCGCGCGGGTGACTCAGACTCAAGATGCTATTATTAAAATAGCTATTTATGCAATGTATACGAGGGCTGAAGTGTTATTTTCAAAGAATATTGGCGCAAATAGCCAAAATGGCGCGAACGAGGCGTGACCAACTCAACTCTGCCCTTGCCCTTGCCCTTGCCCTTGCCCTTGCCGGCGCCGAGCGCCGAGCGCCGAGCGCCGAGCGCCGAGCGCCGAGCGCCGTTGCGGAAGTGGCCGAGGTACGGTAGTACGCCGACTTGCCCACCGTTTACGCCAGGCTTCTAGCTGAACGTTGCGCGGACGTTGCGTGGGCGAAGATAGGACCCTCGAAGTTGAAGTTGTCGGTGATTTCGCGAACCTCACCCAGCTTCGGTACGGCCCGGACTGTGCTGAGAGTTGTAGTCCGCTTCTCGATGGAAAGAAATTCACCCGGCAATGCAGGGGCAGGTGCCTGAGCGCAGGCTCGAACTGCGGCGCCAGGACTTCCACTTGCCCCACGACGGTTTTGCCCCCGAGGTCTGCTGCTGGATGAGCGCATTCAAAATCAGGTGACATCGTGCTCAACCGCGCATTGCGCATCGTTGAACGCGTGAATATCGCCTGATCCAGCCACCCAAGCCGCCTTCCCAGGCCGCTCGCCGCAGCCGAATTCTCGGATCACTCCACAGCGGCCTTTTTTTTCCTCTGCACACACCCTCACCGGGCCTGTCCAACAAACGGACAGACAAGCGGCGAAGCGCGATCTATCCTTAATTCGTTAGCCGTCACTCTGCACTCGGCACTCTGCCCAACCAGTACTCAGGAAACTGTTGATCGCCGGCGACAGCGTGAATAAGGATTCCGTAGTCGGTCTCCGTATAGAACAGCCTGAACGGGAAGTCGACGACAAGGCGTCGGTGGGTACCACCCGCAGCGGGTTTGCCATGCCGAGGAAACGATGCAGCCAACTTTGCAGCTACTTCAACCTCGTGTCGGAACCGCGCACCAAGGCCTCGGCGTATCGTTTCGTAGTAGGCAGTCTGTGCCAACAATTCCGAGCGAGCTTCTCGGCTGAAACGTGCTCGCGTCACGGCGCGATACGACGAGCTTCGGCGAAGACGTCTTCGGCGGCGAAAGTCTCGACCTCGCCGCGATCATGTGCTGCAACGCGGCGTTCGACTTCTACAGTCCAAGCTGCTTCAACCTCCGCGAGTGGCGACTCGTGGAGTGTTTCAATCAGAAGGTCGACAAGACGGGAGCGCTCTCCAGGCGCGAGGCCGCGAGCTTGTTCAGCGAGTTCGGCAACAAGATCAGGCATGGCGGGCCTCCAGGGTTTAAGTGAAAGATCATACGCGCGGAGCCGAGTACCAACTTCCCCGTGACGCCTCTTAAGAAACTTCCCCCGCAGTCCTGAGAAATCGAATGTTTGACTTCATGCTGAAGGGCTTGCCTGTGGTGTAAGTTGAAAGCCCAATTGGTGAGCCCGGCGAGTCAGATTTTGCACTGAAATACACCAGCCGTGCCAGCTTGTGTGCGCTGGCCGTGATGGCTTTGGGTTTATCCATTCGGGAGCACAGGCGGCGGTGGTGGGCACCCAGCGCGGTTTGACTCTTGCGTAGTGCCTGCGCGGCCATGCGCAAGGCCTGAGCGGCTCGATTTGCGCAGGGCTTGGTGGCGCTTGAGAGCACCTTGCCGCCCGAAATCTTGGTGCCCGGACACAAGCCCAGCCAGGACGTGAAATGCTTCACACTGGCAAAGCGTGTCAGATCAACGCCAATCTCGCTGATGACTTTCAACGCCGTGCTGGTATCAATGCCGGGTATGCGCGTCAGATCGACCCCGCTGGCTTCAAACAGTGAGCTACGCGCATCAAAGCGAACCGAGTTCTTGGCCGGTGTGCCGCGTTTGGGAGCGCCCAGGCCAGCCTCTGGCAATTCGTGGCCCTTCAGAGCCCCCAGCAGGTGCTGCAATTTGCCATCGCACTCGGTGATCTGCGCGGAGTGGGTGGTGGACTGCAAGGCCGTGGGCGACGGGCAGAAGGC
>JANYJD010000033.1 GCA_025358555.1 Rhodoferax sp. | reverse complement strand
CGGCGGCTTTTTCACCAACGCCGAACCCGACGTGATGCTGACCGAAATCCACCGTCAGGCGGCGGATAGCCCCATCGTGCGCCTCGCCCAGACGATTCGCGAGGGCGGCGCCGTCGACTACGGCGTCTATGGCGAGAGTTGCGTGATCCGCCCATCAAGGTGCGGCACAAGGTGAGCATTTGCTGTTCGCCGCCCGACATCACGCCCGCTTCGGTGTGCTGGCGCTCTTTGAGGCGGGGGAACAACTGGTACATGTCGTCCATCGACCAGCGGCCGGTCTTGCGGGCATTTTTTTGCCCCAGGTACAGGTTTTGTTCGACCGTCAAATTGGGAAAAATGTCGCGGCTTTCCGGCACGTAGCCAATGCCCAGATGGGCTACCTCAAACGTCTTCCTACCCAGAATTTCCTGCCCCTTCCAGTTCATGGACCCGTGGCAGTCCACCAGGCCCATGATGGCCTTCGCAGTGGTGGAGCGGCCCGAGCCGTTGCGCCCCAAGAGCGCGACGATCTCACCCGCCTGCACTTCAAATTGAACGCCGTGCAGCACATGGCTTTTGCCGTAAAACGCCTGCAGATTGTCGATTTTTAGCATGATAAGACTCCGCGGGGCCGCCCCAAGGAAGGCTGGGTCCCCTCGGGGGGCAGTGAGGACTCGAAGTGCCGAACGTGGGGGCTCATGTGGATCCTTCGGCTTGTGAATCGGCAACCGACGAACCCAAGTAGGCTTCCTGCACCCGCTGGTTGGCGCGCACCGCTTCAGGCACGTCATAGGCGAGCAGCTCGCCATACACCACCACCGCAATTTTGTCGGCCAGGCCAAAGACTACGCCCATGTCGTGCTCTACTGTCAATAGCGTCTTGCCAACCGTCACGTCTTTGATCAGTTTGATGAAGCGGCTAGTCTCCGATTTGCTCATGCCAGCAGTGGGCTCGTCCAGCAGGATGACGCTGGCGCCGCCGGCAATGGTGATGCCGATTTCAAGTGCGCGCTGCTCGGCGTAGGTGAGGTTCATGGCCAGCACATCGCGCTTTTTGTCCAGCTTGACCATCTGCATCAGCTCATTGGCCCGCTCATTCGCATCGGTCAAATCCGCCAGAAACTTCAGGAAAGTGTATTTGTACCCCAGGCTCCAGAGCACACCGCAGCGCAAGTTTTCAAACACGCTGAGCTTGGGGAAAATATTGGTGATCTGGAAGCTGCGGCTCAAGCCCATGCGGTTGATCTCGAACGGCTTTTTGCCATTGAGCCGCTGGCCATTCAGCAGCACGTCGCCGCTGGTGGGTTCAAAGCGGCCGCTGATCAGGTTAAACAGCGTGGACTTGCCCGCACCATTCGGGCCGATAATGCCCACGCGTTCACCCGCTGGAATGCCGATATTAATGCCGCGAATGATCTCCGTCTTGCCAAAGCTTTTGCGCAGGTCTTTCAACTCCAATGCGTAACCCGTTCCCGCGTTCATCACGCCTCCCTCCGTTTGATTTCTGCTTCGATGCTTTCCTGAATCAGCCCCCACTTGCGCGCAAACTGGCGCCGGACAAACTCAAACAACCCAAAGCCGGCCAACATCACCAGGGCTGAGCCCAGCCAGCTTCCCATGCCTTTGGAATCGAGCGTGATGCCCAAAAACTTCAATTCTGGCCCGAGCGCGGCGTTGAGTTGCAGGTGGTACGTCATTTCAATCATTGCCGCCGCGCCCGCCAAGCCCACCAGCGCGGTGATAGCCAGTACCGCATAGCTGCCCCAAAGCTTTTTCAGATGCCCGAAGGCGGCCACGCGCAGGTTCATCATGATCAACGAGGCCACGCCACCCGGCGCGTACATGACCATGAACAGAAAAATCAACCCCAGATAGAGCAGCCAGGCCTTGGTGAACTCCGACAGCAGCACAAACGCCAGCACCATCAGGATGGCACCGATGATCGGCCCGAAGAAAAACGTGGCACCGCCCAAAAACGTGAACAGCAAGTACGCGCCCGAGCGGGCGCCGCTGACCACTTCCGAGGTGACGATCTCAAAATTCAACGCTGCCAAGCCGCCCGAGATGCCGGCAAAAAAAGCGGCGATGATGAAGGCGATGTAGCGCACTTTCTGTGTGTCGTAGCCCACAAACTCAACCCGCTCCGGGTTGTCACGCACAGCATTGAGCATGCGCCCCAGCGGGGTGCGCGTGAAGGCAAATATCAAGCCGGTGCAGATGAAGGTGTAGACCGCGATCAGGTAGTAAAGCTGGATCTGAGGCCCGTAGGTGATGCCAAAGGTTTTGGCCCCCGCCACCCGGTTGCCAGAGACTCCGCCCTCGCCGCCAAAAAACTCGGGGAACATCAGCGACATGGCCCACACCAATTCGCCAATGCCCAGCGTGATCATGGCAAAAGGCGTGGCGGCTTTCTTGGTGGTGACCCAACCCAGAATCACGGCAACCAGCACGGCCGAAAGGCCACCGACAATCGGTATCAGGCTTACAGGCAACGGCAGGCCGCCGGTCACAAGATTCAGCGTGTGGATGCCCAAAAACGAGCCCATGCCAGAGTACACGGCGTGCCCAAAGCTCAGCATGCCACCCTGACCCAGCAGGATGTTGTAGCTTAGGCAAACGATGATGGCAATGCCCATCTGGCTCAGCATGGTCTGGCTCAGGCTGCTGGTGAAAACAAGCGGTGCCAGCAGCAAAACCACGGCAAACAGGCCCCAGACAACCAGACGTCCGACATTGAATGGGACAGCTGGCCCAACGGCTTTTCCAACGGTCTTTCCGACCGTATTACTCACAGTTGTGTTCATCAATCAGCCCTCCCGCGTGCCAAGAAGGCCCTTGGGCCGAAATATGAGAATCAGCACCAAAAACAGGTACGGCAGAATCGGGGCCACCTGGCTGAGCTTCAGCTTCCAAAGCGCATAACCAAAGGTTGAAGGAGTCAGCATCACGCCTACCGTTTGCAGCGCTGACATTAGCGACGCGTCAATCGCCACAGCAAACGTCTGCAAAATGCCGATCAACAGCGACGCCAGAAACGCCCCGGCCAGGGAACCCATGCCGCCCACCACGACCACCACGAAAATCACACCGCCAACCGAGAACGCCATGCTCGGCTCGGTGACATAAGCATTGCCGCCAATCACGCCCGCCAGGCCTGCCAGCGCGCAGCCGCCGCCAAACACCATCATGAAAACGCGCGGCACGTTGTGGCCCAAGGCCTCTACCGTCTCAGGGTGCGTCAATGCCGCCTGGATGACCAGGCCGATGCGGGTGCGCGTGAGCAGCAGCCAGATGGCCAACAGCATCAACAGCGCCACGCCCATCATGAAAGCGCGGTACATCGGAAACTGGGTGCCGAACAGGGTGAACAGCGGGCCATCCAGCGCCACCGGCACGCGGTAGTCCACCGAGCTGCGGCCCCACACCAGTTGCACCAGTTCCAGCAAGATGTAGCTCAGGCCAAAGGTGATGAGAAGCTCGGGCACATGCCCGAACTTGTGAACCCTGCGCAGGCAATAGCGCTCAAACGCCGCGCCGACCAGGCCCACCAGCAGGGGTGCCACCAGCAAGGCCGGCCAGAAACCGACGATGGACGTGACGGTGTACGCAAAATACGCCCCCAGCATGTAGAAAGACGCATGCGCAAAGTTGAGCACGCCCATCATGCTGAAAATCAGCGTGAGCCCCGAGCTCAGCATGAAAAGCAGCAGGCCGTAGCTGATGCCGTTCAGCAGGGAAATGGTGTAAAACTCCATGGCTAGCCCGTGACCTGATGAATATTTGACAAAGCAAATGTTGAATTAAAAACGCCGGGCCACAAATGATGGTACCCGGCGTTTGCAAGCGCACCTGTAAAAAGTGCGGCTTTCCGGACTTGTCAGGCCGGGCGCTTCATCTGGCAACTGGTTGGCGTGCTCGACACATAGGGGTCCATCTGCTTGATTGGCACAAAGGTGTAGCCCGTATTCTCGACGCTGTACGCGTTTTTGGCGTCGACCTTTTGCCACTTGGTCACAAACATGGACTGCTGCAGCTGGTGGTCAGACTTGCGCATTTGGACTTCACCGCCAAAGCTTTTCACGGACAGCCCCTCAAGGGCTGCGGCCACCTTGGTCGGGTCGACTGACTTGGCCTTGGCCATGGCTGCACCCATCAGGTTGATGCCGTTGTACGTGGCATAGGTGTAGTAGTCGTCGTTGAATTTCTTCTTGAAGTCCGCAGAGAGGGCCCCGATCTCGCCGGTATGGTTGGCGTGCGCATAGCCAATCACGTAGACCTCGCTGTCGCCGCCAGCAGCCAGCGCGGTGGGTGTGCCGGTGACACCTGCGTAGTATGTGTACATCGGCAGCTTGAGGCCAGCGTCGTTGAGCGCCTTGACAAACAGCGTCAGGTCGGCACCCCAGTTGCCGGTGACGATGGTGTCTGCCCCGGACTGCTTGATTTTGGCTACGTACGGTGCAAAGTCTTTCACCTGGCCGATCGGATGCAGGTCTTCGCCCACAATTTTCACGTCAGCGCGCTTGCGTGCAATGTCTTCCTTGAAATAGCGGGCTACTTGCTGGCCGTGGGAGTAATTCTGGTTGAGCAGATAGACATTTTTGACCTTGGGCTGGTCCTTCATGAAGGTCGTCAGGGCTTCCATCTTCATCGTGGTGTCGGCATCGAGGCGGAAGTGCCAGTAATCGCACTTCTCGTTCGTCAGAGCTGGGTCAACCGCCGCATAGTTGAGGTACACCACCTCTTTGCCGGGGTTGCGCTCGTTGTGCTTTGCGACTGCGTCTGAAATTGCCAGGGCAGCACCGGAGCCATTGCCTTGCGTCACATAGCGGAAGCCCTGGTCGATGGCAGCCTTCAGGCTGTTGAGACTTTCTTGCGGAGAGCCTTTGTTGTCAAACCCGGTGACTTCAAACTTGACGCCGGCCGGATTTTTGGCACCACTCAGCCGCTCTGCCGCAAACTGCCAGCTCTTGAGCTGGTTTTGCCCCACGTTGGCAAACGGGCCCGACAGCGGGTCGATGAAGGCGATCTTCACGGTTTGACCCTGCTGGGCCAACGCGCCGCCAACACACAAAACAGCAGCCGTAGCCGCAACAATTTTCATTCCAAATTTCATAAAAAAATCTCCGGGGGTTTCAATCAAATGACAACTGTGCAGGGTACAAGTATTCAGGCTCAACTCCGACAGGGGTTTCCCGTACGGCAATCACCCATGCGACTCGCATGGTGCCTGCATTGGCCGCGCATACGCTTGCAAAGCTCATAGTCCCGGCAGCTTGTAATCCTTCAGCAGCTCGCGCAGCTTCGTCTTTTGCATCTTGCCGGTGCCGCCCAGCGGAATCGCATCGAGAAACACGACGTCATCTGGCACCTGCCACTTGGCAGTTTTGCCGTCAAAGAACGCGATGAGTTCATCCCGCGTGACCTCGGCGCCAGGCTTTTTGACGACGGCAATGATGGGTCGCTCGTCCCACTTGGGGTGCTTCATGCCAATGCAGGCCGCCATGGCCACAGCCGGGTGCGCCA
>JANYJD010000347.1 GCA_025358555.1 Rhodoferax sp. | reverse complement strand
CTGCGGCTGGTGGCGCAGCACACCTACGTTCATCGAGAGAATCTGTCCAAGCCCCGCAAGCCGGGACCAAAGCCACACAAATACATGACTCAGAAACATTGTTGATGAAGTACGGGTTGGCTTAACTTGGGTGGATTGGGTGCTGCATCGATCCATTATGCGTTTCGCTAATATACTAAATGTCGACTATCGATTGCATTGATTGATGGGCAATGTTACCTTGTGATACTACAAAGCAGGAGACAACAGGCTATGGCCCGCACGCGCAAAGCGCTCAAGTCCGATATGGGCTGGAGCAATGAAACCAGCATTACCGTCAAAGGCCTCGACCTTTGCAAAGATGTCCTGGGAAAACTCAACCTGGGCGATTTCGCCTTTCTTGAAATAAAGGGCCGGACGCCGACCCTACAGGAATCGGTAATCTTCAACGCCATGCTGGCGACGTTGGTGGAGCACGGCATGACGCCCATGGTCATAGCGGCCCGGCTGACTTATCTGGGTGCACCTGAATCTCTGCAAGGCGCCGTGGCGTCGGGCATTCTTGGCATGGGCACGACATTCGCCGGCACGGCTGAGGGTTCTGCGCGTCTGCTGCAGGAGGCCATCACGCCGGAGACCACCTCCGCCGGGCTGCCAGCCCTGGCCGAGGCCATCGTCGCCAGGCATGTCGCGTCCAAAACGTCCATACCGGGTATTGGCCACCCGCTGCACAAGCCGATTGATCCACGCACGCCGCGCCTGTTCCAGATCGCAAAAGAATGTGGTGTGAGCGGCCCATACGTCGAACTCATGACGCTGGTAGCCGCGGCTGCCGAGCGTGCCCTCAACAAGCCTGGTCAATTGCCTGTCAATGCGACCGGTGCCATTGGCGCGCTTTCCTCGGAGCTTGCCATCCCCTGGAAGCTCTGCCGCGGCCTGGCAGTCATTGGCCGGACCATTGGCATCGTTGGCCATCTGGCCGAGGAACTGCGCAACCCGATAGCGCGCGAGGTCTGGGAGCGTACCGAGGAAGAATCCAGCCAGCACAACAAGGCCTGACTGGAAGAAGTATGCAAGACCTCGGACTCACTGAAGAACAGCGCCAGATACGCGACAACGTTCGCGAACTTGCACGCGAGAAATTTGCGCCCGGCGCAGCGGCAGCGGACAGGCAATACAAGCCACCTGTAGAGAACGTCAAAACCCTGGCCGACCATGGCTATACCGGCATGTTCATGCCGGAGGAATATGGCGGCTCCGGCCTGGGCCTGATGGAAAACGTGCTTGTAGTCGAGCAGATAGCGCGTTACTGCGCCAATACCGCCATGCTGTTTTCCTGCACTGATGGCGCCACGCCGCGCGCCATCCTCGGCATCGGTTCGGCAGCGCACAAGGACAAATACCTGGCCCGTATCGTCAGGGGCGAGCTGTTCACCGCGTGGAGCATGTCCGAGCCGAATGCCGGTTCCGACGTCGGCAATGTCCAGACCAGGGCAGTGCGTGAGGGTGACGAGTTCGTCATCAATGGCAGCAAGCTCTGGTGCACGGCTGCCCAGGTTTCGGACCTCTTTCTCGTGCTCGTGCGGCTGGATGCGGCGCCCGGCATGCGTGGCGTCGGAGCCGTGCTGGTCGAGCGGGGTACGCCGGGCTTCACCATTGGCAAACACCTGGACCTGCTCGGCCTGCGCGGTACCGGCATGGCCGAACTCGTATTTGAAAATTGCCGCATACCCGCGGACAATCTTTTTCTCGAGGCTGGCCGCATGCGGGAATTGCTCGGCGTGCTGGATGCCGACCGTATCAGCGGCAATCCGCCAATTTGCCTGGGCATAGCGCAGTCGGCCTTTGAAAACGTGGTGGCACATGTCAAGGAACGCCAGCAGTTCGGCAAGCCGCTTGCGGACAACCAGGGCCTGCAGTGGAAACTGGCTGACATGGCCATGGACATCGAGGCTGCCCGCGCTTTGCTCTATCGTGCCGCGGCACGTGTGGATGAGGGCCACGCCAGCATCGTGGATACGTCCATTACCAAGGCTTACGTCAACCAGATGGCGGTACGCGTGACCAATGAGGCCATCCAATTGGCGGGCGCCTGCGGTCTGTCGGAAGAGTACCCCTACGAACGGTATTTCCGTGACGTACGCGGCATGTCCATCGGCTACGGGACCGTGGAGATTCACAAGTCTTCCATCGCGCGCGAAATCATCTCCGGGCGTTACGCCGCCTGATGGCGCCATCGAAAAGGAAAAACATGCAGACAAGAAACGAACACATCAAGTCGCCCGGCGGAAGTTTCGGCGCCTACGTGAGTGTCCCTGACACGCCCAACGGGCACGCCGTCGTGGTCGTTCAGGAGATATTCGGCGTGACGCCGCACATTCGCGAAGTGGCTGACCGCTATGCCCGCGAGGGCTACCTGGCAGTGGCGCCAGACCTGTTCTGGCGCGTTGAACCGGGCTTGTCGCTGAGCCATTCAAAAGAGGACATGCAGCGTGCATTTTCAATTCTTGGGCAGTTCAGTGAAGAGCTTGGCGTGCAGGACATAGGGCTTGCGGCAGCTCACGCCAAAGCCCAGCCCGGAATCACGGGCGGCGTGGCCGTGGTCGGCATGTGCCTGGGCGGCAAGCTGGCCTATCTCGCCGCTGCAAAACTGCCCGTTGACGCGTGCATAGCTTTCTATGGCGTGGGGATTGAAAAAAATCTTGCGGAGGCCAGCCGCATCAAGGTGCCGCTTCTCATGTTTTTTGGTGGCAAGGACAAGTACGCTTCAGCGCCCATACGCCAGGAGATAGAAAAGGCGGTTGCCGGCAACACGAAGGTCGCAATCCGCGTCTACGACGAAGCCGACCACGGTTTTTATACCCGTGGCGAGCCGGAAGTCATCAAGTCCGCGCATGCGGAAGCGATGGATTTCCTCGGCAAAAGCCTGCACGCCAAAGAGGGTGTATGACGCTGTCTTTCGAAGACCTGCAGGTTGGCCAGCGCTGGGAGAGCACGGGCCGGACGCTGACCGAGGCGGACTTGACCATGGCCTGCATGACCAGTGGCGACTGGCACCCGATTCATGCAGATGCGGAATTTTCGAAAAACTCCGTGGCGAAACAGCGCATATTCCAGGGCACCTATGGCTTGCACATTGCCATGGCGCTGGCGACGCGCTTTCCTGAAGTCGGAGACAAGGTGATTGGCGCGTTGGGACTGAGCGAATGGCGCTATTGCGCGCCCCTCTTCGTCGGTGATACCGTACACGTTGAAGTTGAAATCACTTCGCTGAGGCAAACCTCACGCGCGGGCCGCGGCCTCGTCGAGCGCCGAATCACACTGAAAAAATCCGATGGCAGTGTTGCCCAGCAAGGCGTCGCCACCATGATGATGCATTGCAGGAGTGCCCAGCCATGATTCTTGGCGACGTCATCGAGCGCAATGCGCAGTGCTATGCGGAACACCCCGTCATGCTGTTTGAGGGGCGGTCAATCACCCATGGGCAGTTTTACAAGCGCGTCAGGAGGCTGGTCAATTCCCTTGCCGCCCTTGGCTATCGCTCACAGGACAGGCTGGCCGTACTTTCACGCAACTGCCCCGAATACCTGGAGGTGTATGGCGCTGCCGCGCTTGGCGGCTTTGTCGGGCTGGGCCTCAATTACAGGCTCTCGGCGAAGGAACAGGCCGGCATCCTGGCAGATGCGCAGCCGGCCGTGTTTTTCTTTGAACTGGAGTACACGGAGCGCGCGCAGGAGCTGCAAAGGCAGCTACCCGGCGAAATGCTTTTCGTTTGCCTCGATGGCGCGGTGGAAGGTGCTCTTGAGTATGAGTCCCTCGTGGCTGGGGGAACCGACGGCCCGCTTGCCTTTCGTGCAAAGGAAGACGACACGGTATTGCTGATCTATACCAGCGGTACCACCGGTGTGCCCAAGGGCGTGATGCTGGGGAACGAAGGGCAGTGCGAGCAGGCGCGGACGCAGGCGCTGTCGCATGCAGCAGTGCAGACCGACCGCATGCTGATTGTGATGCCGTTCTATCACATTGGCGGTCCGACGGAGTTGCTTACTTACCTGGTCGCAGGCGGAACGATTGTGCTGCACCGGACATTTGATGCGGCCGCGATATTGAAGAGTATCCAGGCTTTGCGCGTGACCTCGGCGCATCTTGCGCCAACCATGATCACCATGATGCTGGAAGTGCAGGAGAAAACACCTTTCGACCTGTCGTCCCTGCACACCATTTGTTATGCATCCGCACCCATGTCGGTGGCACTGTCGATGCGGGCGCGCGCTGTTTTCGGCCCGATCTTCATGCAGATTTACGGGATGACCGAAGCCGGCCTGGGCACAACCCTGCTCAAGCACCAGCACATTCTGGATGGCACACCTGCGCAAACAAAGCGCCTGGCATCTGCTGGACAGGCCTACCTGGGTACCGACCTCAAGATCATGGCCGACGACGGTAGCGAATGCGCCACCGGTGAGGTGGGCGAGGTTTGCATGCGGTCGAAGTCCGTGATGCAGGGCTATTGGCAGAAGCCGGAAGCCACCGCGGAGGCGGTCAAGTCCGGTTACCTTCATACCGGCGACATGGGTTACCTTGATGAAGAACACTTCCTCTTCATCGTGGACCGCAAGAAGGACATGATTATTTCCGGCGGCGAGAACATCTATTCGCGTGAAGTGGAAGAGGCACTGCTCATGCATGCTGCGGTTGCGGAGGTCGCGGTTATCGGTGCCCCGGACGAGAAGTGGGGTGAATCGGTGGCAGCGATAGTAGTGCTCAGGCCCGGTAAACAAGTCACTTCCGAGGAATTGGCCGAGCATTGCAGGTCCCTTATCGCTGCTTACAAACGGCCCAAGATCGTGCGGTTCGTGGAGGCCATGCCCCGCGTCCCGAGCACCAACAAGATAGACAAACGCGCGCTGCGGGCGCCGTTTTGGGCGGGGCAGGGCAGGCAGGTGTCCTAGGTCCCCTTCCCTCAGGGTTCGAGTGGAAATGTTTGCACACAAAGAAGGAGACAAGACATGAGAGTTTTAAAAGCACTGGTTCCAGTGGTTGCGCTGGCGGGGGCACTTTTCGCGGGTTACGCCGGCGCCCAGTCGTTTCCGTCAAAGCCGGTAAAAATTATTGTGCCGTTCACCGCAGGCGGCCTTGCGGATGCGCTGGCGCGCGGCATTGCGCAAGAGCTGAGCCGCGAATGGCCGCAGCCGGTCGTGGTTGAAAACAGGCCCGGCGCCAACACCATCATTGCTGCAGAAGCCACCGCCAAATCGCCAGCCGATGGCTATACGCTGCTGATGGCCAACGACCCGACGCTGTCTTCCAACCAGTACCTCTACCCAAAATTGCCGTATGACCCGGTCAAGGATCTGATACCCGTCATCAATGTCGCCGAGACGCTGCAACTGCTGGTCGCCGGACCAGCCTTTTCCGGCAAGACGCTGGCTGAGGTGATTGCGGCCGCAACAGCAAAACCTGGTGAAGTCAGTTACGGTACCTACGGCGCAGGCAGCAAGGCGCATATCGACACCGAAGCCTTTGCGCGACAGGCAGGCATCAAGCTGCTACATGTGCCTTACAAGGGTGTGGCTGACGTGGTACCGGCCTTGCTTGGCAGCCAGATACAGATTGCGATTGCAGGCGTACCACCCGTGTTGCAACTGGTGCAGAGCGGCCAGTTACGCGCCATCGCGATCGCGTCGCCAAAACGATCCGCTGTTCTGCCCAATGTCCCTACATTCACTGAAGCGGGTCTGAAGGATTTCAACGCCAGTGCGTGGTTCGGCCTGGTGGCTCCCGCCGGCACGCCGCGCGCCATCGTGGACAAGATTGCCGCTGATGTCTCAAAAATCATTGTGCGGCCCGAGTTTCAGAAAAAGTATGTATCGGGCGTAGGCCTTGAGCTGCTTAACCAGGGCCCGGACCAGTTTTCGGAATTCCTGCAGAAAGACAGGGCCGCCTATGCGGTGCACATCAAGAACATCAACGTGAAGCTGGATTGAAAAA
The DNA here is from genome assembly GCA_025358555.1 of Rhodoferax sp. Taxonomy (GTDB): domain Bacteria; phylum Pseudomonadota; class Gammaproteobacteria; order Burkholderiales; family Burkholderiaceae_C; genus JANYCG01. Next base: position 774 of record JANYJD010000347.1, on the reverse strand, counting down.
TCCAGGGAGACAGCCATGCACCCGTTTTTCCGGAATGTATTTGCCGCAGGGCTTTTTCTGGCCCTCAGCGGGAGCGCGCTCGCGCAGCCCAGCGCGTGGCCGTTCCGGCCAGTGAGGATTGTTGTTGCGTTTGCACCCGGCGGAACGGTTGATACCGTCTCCCGGCTGCTGGCTGATCGACTTGGTGCGCTGCTGGGCCAACCTTTTATCATCGACAACAAACCCGGCGCCGGCGGCAACCTGGGAACAGAAATGGTGGTTCGTGCCCCTAGTGACGGATACATCTTGCTGATGAGTGGTTCGCCAACGCATGCGGTGAATCCCCACCTTTATAAAAACCTGGGTTACGACCCTATTGCCGACCTGGTGCAGGTAGCGCTGGTCGGCACCGCGCCCAATCTGCTCATCGTGAACCCTGCCTTGCAGGTAAAGACCGTGGAAGACCTGGTCAAGCTCGCCAAAAGCAAGCCCGGTACCATCAGTTTTTCATCTGCAGGAAATGGCACCAGCGGCCACCTGGCAGGTGAACTCTTCAAACGCCAGGCCAATATCGACATCCAGCATGTTCCCTACAAGGGCCAGGCCGATGCGATCACCGCCGTGATTCGCGGCGATGTCGGATTCGCGTTTGTAACGGTCGCCGGCACTTTGCAGCAGGTTCAGGCTGGCCGCCTGCGCGCCATTGCCATCACGAGCAAGGCACGAAGTGCCCTCGCGCCCGAAGTGCCGACAGTGGCCCAGGCGGGCTACTCCGACTTCGAGGTGCTGGCGTGG
>JANYJD010000345.1 GCA_025358555.1 Rhodoferax sp. | reverse complement strand
CTCCTGGTCGATTGACGACTACCGCAACAAATTCCAGTTTGGCTGCGAGCGCGGCCAGTTGATTGAAAACGGCAAGATCACCCGCGTGGTGCGCAACCCCAACTACCGTGGCGTGACGGTGGATTACTTGGCTGGGCTCGCCCTTGCCGCAAAACGCGGTGCCGTAGGCCACGTCTTCGCTGCCCACGCCAGCCAGGCGGCTCCAGAAATCCACGGTCACGCCACGGTAGTTGGGGTTGCGCACCACGCGGGTGATCTTGCCGTTTTCAATCAACTGACCGCGCTCGCAGCCAAACTGGAATTTGTTGCGATAGTCGTCAATCGACCAGGAGCGGTTGGAACTCATCAATACGCCGTGTTCGACCTGGCCGATCAGTTCCTCCAGCGAGGAGGTGCCCGGCTCCAGGTTGATATTGGCCATGCGGTCAATCGGCGCGCGGTTCCAGGACGCTGACCTGAAGTTGGCCACGCCCGGCAGGCCGCTGCGGGTTTGCGATTCGAGCGAGCCCAGGCCGCGCTTGAGCACGCCCCCTTCAATCAGCATCTCGCGCGTTGCCGGGTTGCCGCCATCGTCAAAATCGTAGCTGGCCAGCTCGTTGGCGCGGCCGGGGTCGAACGACACGTTCATCAAATCCGAGCCGTACTTCAACTGGCCAAAATCGGCGGGTTTGACGAAGCTCCAGCCCGCGTAATTGCGCTCATCGCCCAGGATGCGGTCCAGCTCCAGCGGGTGGCCGATGGATTCGTGGATTTGCAGCATCATCTGGTCGGGCATCAGGATCAAGTCCATGCGGCCTGTGGGGCAGTTGTCGGCCTTGAGCAACTCCAGCGCTTGCTCTGCCGTGGTCAAGCCGCGCTCGGCAAGATGCGCTTTGTCAAACACCTCGCCGCCAAACTGCCCAGTGTGCGACCAGGTGCGGGTTTGCGACTCCGGCCCCTCGGCCGCCGTGGCAGACAGCGTCAAATCAAGCACATCAAAATTTTGCGTGGTGTGCGAGCCGTTGCTGGCGTAAAAGTTGATCTGCGTTTGCACCAGGAACGCGCTCGCACTGCGGTTTGCCAACAGCGGCGAAATATCCATGGCCCGGGTCGCGGCCAGGAGGCAATCGGTGATTTCGGCCAGGCTCGTCGCGTCCAGGTTGCGCGCGCGTTTGCTTTGGTAATTGCCCACAGCTTTGGGGCGCTGCTGGGGGGTGAATGCGTGCACCTTGTGGCTGCTGGTGGCCTGTGTGGTGGCAATGGCGCGGTCAAACGCGCGCTGCAGGCCCGCGAGGCTCAAATCTGCCGTGGCGGCGTAGCCAAAGTGGCCGTCCACCAGCACCTCGCACATCGCGCCCTCTTCAAGGCAGCTCTGGTTTCTCTCTGGCAAATCATTGCGGACTACGCGCTGGGTGGTGGTCTCGCTTGAATAACGCAACCCTGCCCATTGCGCGGGTTTACTGCCAGCCTGGACGTGGGATTTTGCGTCTGATTCAGCACCAGATTTCAGCGCGTAATCCAGCGCCTGCTGGAAGGGAATTTCAGTTATTTGCATAAAGAGCCGCGAGTTATTTCGCTGAGTTTAAGGGGAGGAACTGAGGCGTGCCTTAAGAGTGCAGATGATGCGCTGGGATCAGCCGCAAAGGGTCAATTTAAGGGCGAAAATGGGAAATCTGCCATAAAATTGGTTAAATTGGCCTGTAGCCCTTGTCCTGTATGCACAAGTAGCTATTAATTATGCAGTAAATTGAAACTGGGCGGGATTGGCAGATTGGCGTTTCGGGCCATGGTCTTAAAACCTGCTGAAGTATTCCCGCCGCTGCCAGTCCAGCTTGTCTTCGGCCTCGGCAAAGCGGCGCAACTCTTGCTGCTTGATGCGCGCGTAGTAAGCCACAAAGTCACGGCCCAGGCCCTGCACCAAGGCGTCGTCGGTTTGCAGCGCTTCCAACGCTTCGCCCAGCGTTGTGGGCAGTCTGTCGTTGCCTGCGTCATAAGGCGCCGTGCTGGCAGGGGGCGCCTTGAGCTGGCGCGCGATGCCGTCCAGCCCGGCGTGAATTTGCGACGCGATGTAAAGATACGGGTTGGCCGCGGGCTCGCCAATGCGGTTCTCGATGCGGGTCGCCGGGTCGCCTGCCTGGCCTACCACGCGCAGCATCGCGCCCCGGTTGTCGCGCCCCCACAGGATGGACTGCGGGGCCAGTGCATTCGGGGCGTAGCGCTCAAAGCCATTGATCGTGGGCGTGGCCAACGCGGCCATGCCACGCGCGTGGGCCAGCAGGCCGGCCAGGTAATGTTCGCCAAGGGCACTTAAGGTGTGCTGGGCATTGAGCGGGGTGGTGCCGGGTGCGGGTGCCTCGCGCATGAAGGCGGTGCGTTCGTTTGCCTTCGCCACCCGCGACTGGTGCGAGTTCGGCAACTGCACCAGCGACTGGTGCAGGTGCCACCCACTCGACATGATGTTGGGAAACGGCGGCCGGCACATGAAGGTGGCGTGATAGCCCGCGCGGCGCAGCGCCTGCGTGACCGCGCTGCGAAACAGCACCATGTTGTCGGCGGCGGTCAGCGCGTCGGTCACATCAAATACGGCTTCCACCTGGCTGGGGCCCAACTCAATCTCCAGCGACAGCAGCTGCAGGCCCAGCGCCTGCGCTGTGCGCTGCACAATGCGAAGTGGCTCGTCGCTCATGTCGGCCCAGGCTTCGCTCAGCAGGTTGTAGCCGGGGTGGATCATGGACACTGCTGGGGGCAGGCCGGGCCACGCAGCCTGATTTGGATCAAACTGCGGGCTGTAGCCCTTGTCTGGCGTGCCTGAGCAGCTATCGTTTTGGATGCGGTAGATATGAAACTCCACCTCCAGCCCACATTGCATGCCCAGCCCCTGTGCAGCCAGCCGCGCCAACGCCGCCTGCAAGATGCGCCGCGTGTCCAGCGCCACGGGGGTGCCATCCTGAAACCACGGCTGGCACTGCACCCAGCCGGTCTTGGCTGCCCACGGCAGTTGCCGGTAGCTGGCAGGGTCGGCCATCAGCAGCAAATTGCTGGCGCACTCAAACCCCGGCAGGTCGGCCACGCCACCGGCTTCAAACACCTTGTAGGCGGTGCGGTCGGACGTGTCTTTAAGCATCAGCGTGCTGACCATGCCCACGCCCGACTGCATCGCCCTGGCCACCGCGCTGGCCATCAGCGTTTTGCCGCGCAAGTTGCCGTGCAGGTCGCACCAGGCAAACCGCACCAGCTCGACGCCGGTAGCTTCGATCAGGCGCGCGGTTTGATCAATCGATGCTTGTCTGCCAGCGGTGTCAATGCCGCAAATCGCTGCGAAGGAACTCATGCGTTTGCGATATTCGTCAAAGGTTCAGACGGATTGGCAGATGCGGTGTGCGGCGTGGCGGATGGTGCCGCCCAGGGCGCGCCCGCGCGCTTTGCCGCTGCCGTATCGCGCCAAAACGCGTCCCATCCATCGGCAGCCGCAATGCCGTCCACCGTATCCGGCCCAGTCATTCCCGGCACCAGTGCGGCGTCAGCCATGCCGGGTGGCGTGCCACCCTTCTGCACGGTTTCTATCGCCTTGACCAGCATGCGCCGGTTGGCAATGATGACCTTGTCGCTGGTGCCCAGGTGCTCGCGCGTGCGGTTGGCAATCGCGCCCATGCTCTCGCAGGCCCACTGGTCGTGCACATTGATGTCGTCTTCGCCCATGCCCAAAAACGTGCTGGTCTGCTGCTCTTGCGCGTTGAAGCCCCACTGGTTGTGGCGGCCCGACACCGGCAAATAATTAGGCATCGGGTTCGCGCGCAGGCGCTGGTTGCGCATGGCGGTTTTGTCGACCGGCGCGGCAAAGCTGGTGAAGATGGAATACCAGTAGGTGTGCGTGTCGTCTACCGGCACATGCATCTGCGTGATCGTCATCGTCTCTGATAGCGGGATGACAAACGTGTGCGGAAAGATGGCGTTGGTCACCCGCACGTGGGTTAGCTGCGCGTTCATCTTGCGCAGCGCGGTGAGGCGCAGGCCGTAGGGCATCGCCTCAAAGCTGATCTCCGGCTGGTTGAACTCGCGCATGATGCGGGTCATCGGCCACCGCTCGCCGTCCACGCTCCCCGCGCTATTGGCCCTGAACTGCCGACCCGCTGCGTTGCCGGCCATGTCTTCCAGCGATTCATCGTTGAAAAACACGTGCAAAAACGAGGGATGGGCGGGGTCGATGCCCACCTCAAATGCCTGCAGCCAATTGCATTTCCACAGCCCCTTAAAAGCGAACGTATGCGTGGCGGGTGCGGCAAAACAGTCGAAAGCGGGGAAGGGCGGCGGGATGCTACCTGCGCCTGTTTCTGGCCCAAACCAGCCAAACAGCACGCCGCTTTTCTCCATGAGCGGGTAGCTGCGCTGGCGCACCCGGTCGCACATTTTGAGCGCTAGCGGCTCGGCCGGTGTCTCCAGGCAGCGCCCGTCCACTGCAAATTTCCAGCCATGAAACGGGCAGCGCAGGCCGCCGCCTTGCTCAGTGCTCTCGCGGCGGCCAAACGACAGATCCGCCCCCCGGTGCGGGCAGTCGCGGTCCAACAGGCCGAACTGGCCCGAGGTGTCCTTGAACAGCACCAGATCCTGGCCCAAAATGCGCACGGCTTTTACGGGCCGCAGCGCCATGGCAGGATCAAGCTGTGCATCAAACTCGTCCAGCAGCGCCACCGGTTGCCAGTAGTGGCGCATAAGCATGCCGCAAGGCGTGCCCGGGCCGATGCGGGTGATCAGTTCGTTTTGTTCGGCGTTCATCGGGACGTGTATGCGATGGGGTTGTCGCCGAGTGTAAGGTTGGTGTGAAAGGTGTGCAAAGGGTGTCCGGACGCGCTGTGGAAGATTGCCAGGGAAGCGCGGATTCAAATTCAAGCACTTGCGCGCCCCGCTATCGGCCTGACGGCTAAAGTAAGTGTCATTCGCTTTAGGGCGAGACGAACGACAGTCGCGGACCTGAGTGCCGTGTCGGCCTGATCCTGCAAAAGCAGTGGCACGCCAGAGCAGCGGCACGCCAGAGCGCCGGCAGAGCAACAAACTGAGCGCCAAATTCGCCTGATTCCGCCAAAAAAAAGTCGTGTTTGCAAGAAACCGGGTTAGCGCCTATCCTGCAACCCAACAAGAAGAAGGACAGGCAAAACGGGAGTCATGATGGAAACCGGAGGTGCACCATGTACAAGCGCATTTTGCTGGCCTACGACGGCTCTGATTCTGGCCAGAAGGCACTGCTGGACTGCCATGACATTGCGCAGTGGAGCCAGGCTGAGCTGACCCTGGTGGCGGTGATGTCGTCGCCAATGAACATGATTGCGTTTGAAGGCGGCATTTACGACCCCGGCATGGCTGACCGGGACAAACAGGCCTACCAGGCGGTGCTGGCCGAAGGGCTGCGCCGCCTGTCGGACGCGGGCTATACCGCCCGGGGCGAAGTGCTGGTGGGCGAGACGATTGACGAGATCACCCGCTACGCCAAAAAGATCGAGGCCGACCTGATTGTGGTCGGCCACCGGCACCTGGACGGCTGGGCCGCGCGCTGGTGGCGGGGATCGATTTCGGGGGCATTGATCGAGCGCGCGCCGTGCAGCGTGTTCGTTGCCATAATTCACTGAATGACTGATGCATTGACCTTGACCTCATTGCCATTGTTCCCGCTGGGGACCGTGCTGTACCCCGGCGGCTTTTTGCCGCTGCGGGTATTTGAAGTGCGCTACCTGGACATGATTGGCAAGTGCCATAAAACCGGTGCGCCGTTTGGCGTTGTGGCGCTTACCGAGGGCGCGGAAGTGCGCCGGCCCGCATCCCCGAAGGCCCAGAGCGCAGGCACCTCCGGTGGGGCAGGGGGGAGCGGTGGCGCGGCAGGTGCACCGCCCAGCGGCGACGGGTTTGCCAACGAAGCCTTCAACGACGTCGGCACCTTGGCCACGATTGACGAGCTCACCGTGCCCCAGCCCGGCCTGATGGTGATCCGCTGCACCGGCATGCAACGGTTTCAAATTGCGCGGCGCGAAAAGCTCAAGCACGGCCTGTGGATTGCCGACGTGGCACGCATGCCCGATGATCTGTTGATTCCGATTCCCGACGATCTGCAGCGCGTCGCCAGCGCTTTAGGCGGCGTCATAAAAACGCTGCAGGCGCGCGCCGTGCCGCCTGCGCAGATGCCGCTGCAGCCGCCCTACCGGCTGGACGACTGCGCCTGGGTGGCCAACCGCTGGTGCGAACTGCTGCCAATGCCGATGGCGATGAAGCAGCGCATGATGGCTCTGGACAACCCACTGGTGCGCCTGGAGCTGGTGAGCGACATGCTGGAGCGCACCGGCATCGCGAGTTAACGTTTTTTTTCGTATTTTGGCGATAAAATGTGCCCGAAGCCCTTGTCCATAGTGCATAGTCAGCTATATTTATAGTAGCAACTGATTTGTCAGGCGATAATTTATTGCTATCTAATTGCTATTCAATTGCTATTCAATCGCTTCCATTTCATTTCATTGCATTCCAAACCACTCCACTCCACTCCATTGCATCCCATGCCAAAACAACTCAGCCCGCGCTTTGCCTTTATCCAGTCCTGCTGGCACGACGACATCGTCAACCAGGGGCGCGATGCTTACCTGGCCGAAATGAAGCGCCAGGGCATTGACCGCAAGGCGATTGACCTGCTGGAAGTGCCCGGCGCGTTTGAGCTGCCGCTACTTGCCAAGCGGCTGGCGCGCAGCGGCCACTACGCGGCCATCGTGGCCTGCGGATTTGTGGTCAACGGCGGCATTTACCGCCATGAGTTTGTGGCCGAGGCAGTCGTCAGCGGGCTGATGTCGGTGCAGCTTGAGACCGACGTGCCGGTGCTGTCGGTGGTGCTCACGCCGCTCAATTTTCATGACCATGAAGATCACCAGCGGTTTTTTGCCGAGCACTTTGTCGTCAAGGGCACCCAGGCGGCCCAGGCCTGTGTGCAGACGGTGGCGGCGCTGGCACAGGCGGATGGGCTTATGAGCAAGATGGCGGGCGGGCCGTCGGGCAGGGCGTCCGGCAACGTGTCCGGCAAAGCATCAGCCAAAGAAGCCGCCACATGAAGCTGTACAACTATTTCCGCTCCAGCGCGTCGTTTCGGGTGCGCATTGCGCTGGCGCTTAAAGGGCTGCCTTACGAGTACGTGCCGATCCACATTGCGCGGGGCGACCATAAGAAAGACGGCTACGCGTCAATGGTGCCCGATACCCTGGTGCCGATGCTTGAAATCGATGGCCAGCGCCTGTCGCAGTCCATGGCCATCATTGAGTACCTTGACGACAAGTTCCCCGGCACACCGCCCCTGCTGCCGGCCGACGCACTGGCCCGCGCCCAGGTGCGCGCGCTAGCGCAATCGGTTGCCTGCGAGATTCACCCGCTCAACAACCTGCGCGTGCTGAAGTACCTGGTGAAAAACCTCAAGGCAGAAGAAGAGGCGAAAAACACCTGGTATCGCCACTGGGTGCGCGAGGGGCTGGAAAGTTTCGAGCGCCAGTTGCAGACGCTTGAGGCTCAGCGCGCCCAGCAGGGCCACGCCAAGTCTGTCTACTGCTTTGGCGGCACACCCACCCTGGCGGACTGTTGCCTGGTACCGCAGATTTTCAACGGCCAGCGCTTCAAGGTGAATTTTGATGGCTTGCCACGCACCATGGCCGCGTTTGACGCTTGCATGGCGCTGGACGCGTTCAAGGCGGCGCAGCCCTCGGCCTGCCCGGATTTTGAGCCCTGACCTGCGGCGCGATTTGCATCCGCACTGGATCATTCCCAACTGGCCTGCCCCGGCCCGGGTGCATGCCGTGTGCACCACGCGCGCAGGGGGCACCTCCCGCGCACCGTTTGATGCCATGAACCTGGGCGACCACGTGGGTGATGACGCGCGCGATGTGGCTCAAAACCGCTCGCTGCTGTGCAATGCGATCCGTGCGACACCGGTTTTTTTGACGCAGGTTCATGGGGTGCGAGTGGTTGACCTTGACGATGCCACAGCAGGCGGCGGTCTGCAAGCCGATGCCTGTGTAAGCCGCCACCCGGGCGTGGCCTGCACCATCATGGTGGCAGACTGCCTGCCGGTGCTGTTCACCAACCGGCAAGGCACGGCGGTGGGCGCGGCCCATGCGGGCTGGCGCGGCCTGGCGGGCGGGCGTGGGCAGTCAAAACCAGGCATTCTGGAAGCGATTTACCAGAGATTTAGGCCTCTAGCCCTTGTGGGTAGTGAACAATTAGCTACTATAAATGTAGCGGATTCGGATATTTTGGTTTGGCTCGGCCCCTGCATCGGCCCTGATAAATTTGAAGTGGGCGGTGACGTGCGCGATGCTTTTGTGGCGCAGGATGCGGTGGCGCAGACGATGTTCATGCCGTTTGGCGCGGGCAAATGGCTGGCAAACCTGGCCGGGCTGGCGCGCCTTCGCCTGCTCGCCATGGGCATCGAGAACATCTACGGCAACGACGGCGGCCCCGATTGGTGCACCGTCAGCAACCCATCACGGTTCTTTTCGCACCGGCGCGACGCGGTGGCCTTGGGCGGCAGCGGGCGCATGGCTGCCTGCATTTGGCTGGCTTGAAAGTGGCTGGGCCGAGTCCGTTTGAGCTGGCTGTGGTTCCATCGGCGCTGGCGCCTTTTCAGCCGCTTGGCTGGCCGCCACCGCCGCCTCATTTGCCTTGATGGCCCGGCGCCGCGCCGGAGACCCCATAAGGTAAAGCACCAATAGCACCGGCCCCAATCCATAGAGTACAAAGGTGATCAGGCCACCGAGCACCGTGCCGTTGTCGTTGGTCGCTTCTGCCACCGCCATCATCAGCGCCACATACAGCCAGGCCATGGGAATGATGTACATAAATTAACTTATTTCAAAAATATCATTGGCTTCTGTGCAGAAGACTGAGACACTAGGGTTTTTAGCGATACCTGAAAAACGAGTAGACACCATGCAGCAAAACAGTCCTGACATTTGGGGCCAAACAGCCCAGCAGTTTCAGCAAACCCTGACCGAGAGCTGGAGCAAGGCCATGCAGTCGTTCCAGGGCATGGGCGCGGGCGTGGGTGGCATAGGTGGTTTTGGCGCCGGCCCCGCCGCTGCCGCCGCGCCGACGCCCCAGATCAATTTTGCGCCCGCCAAACTCCAGGAGTTGCAGCAGCAGTATCTCAAAGACGCTGTGGGCCTGTGGACGCAGGGTTTTCAGGGCGCGCCCATCGCAGGCGACAAGCGCTTCGCGGCCGAGGCCTGGTCTACCAACCCGGTGGCGGCCCTGTCGGCTGCCACGTACCTGCTCAATGCCCGCACCCTGATGGGCCTGGCCGACGCGGTCGAGGCGGATGCCAAGACGCGCTCGCGCATCCGCTTTGCGGTGGAGCAGTGGATGGCCGCGTCATCGCCCAGCAACTTTTTGGCTTTCAACGCAGATGCGCAGCAAAAAGCCATTGAAACCAAGGGCGAGAGCATTGCCAAAGGCATGCAGAACCTGATGCATGACATCCAGCAAGGCCATGTCTCGATGACCGACGAAAGCCAGTTTGAGGTGGGCCGCAATGTGGCCACGACCGAAGGCGCGGTGGTGTTTGAGAACGAGCTGTTCCAGCTGATTGAATACAAGCCGCTGACCGCCAAGGTGTACGAGAAACCCTTCCTGCTGGTGCCACCCTGCATCAACAAGTTTTACATCCTTGACTTGCAGCCCGAAAACTCATTCATTCGCTATGCCGTGGCGCAGGGGCACCGCACCTTTGTGGTGAGCTGGAGAAATCCTGATGCGTCATTGGGCAACAAGACGTGGGACAACTACATTGAAGATGCCGCCATCAAGGCCATCACCGTCACGCAGGAGATTACCGGGGCCAAGAGCATCAATGCGCTGGGCTTTTGCGTGGGCGGCACGATTTTGTGCTCGGCGCTGGCGGTGCTGGCGGCGCGGGGGCACGCTGGCAAAGCCGCAGCCAAGCCCTTGCCGGTGGCCAGCGCCACCTTCCTCACCACCTTGCTGGACTTCAAGGACACCGGCATCTTGGACTTGTTCATTGACGAGGCCTTTGTGCAGTACCGCGAGAAAGAGATGGGAAAGGGCGGCCTGATGAAGGGCAGCGACCTGGCATCCACTTTTTCGTTTCTTCGCCCCAACGACCTGGTGTGGAACTACGTGGTGGGCAATTACCTCAAGGGCGAGACGCCGCCGCCTTTTGACCTGCTGTACTGGAACAGCGACTCCACCAACCTGCCAGGCCCCTTCAACTGCTGGTACCTGCGCAACACTTACCTTGAAAACAACCTGATCAAGCCCGGCAAAGCGGTCATCTGTGGCGAAAAGATTGACCTGCGCCAGCTCGATCTGCCCGTGTACATCTATGGTTCGCGCGAAGACCACATCGTGCCGATTGAAGGCGCCTACGCGTCCACCCACGTCTTCCCGGGCAAGAAGCGGTTTGTAATGGGTGCCTCGGGCCACATTGCAGGCGTGATCAACGCACCGGCCAAAAACAAGCGCAGCCACTGGATTGGCCCCGCCGATAAATTCCCCGCCACGGCCGATGCCTGGATCGCCAGCGCCAAGGAGCACCCCGGCAGCTGGTGGACCGATTGGGCCGCATGGCTCAAGGCGCAGGCCGGCAAACAAATTGCGGCGCCCAAAACTTATGGCGGTGGTGCGGGTAAGATCAAATACAAGACCATTGAGGCGGCGCCGGGCCGGTATGTCAAGGCGAAGGCCTGACGGCTTCGCTTGTCACGGCGAAAGCCTGATGCAGATCAACGATTGATTCGCTTTGGTGTGCTAAAAAGCAGAATCACAGGTCTAAAAAAATTTCGCAACATTTCATCATTCAGGAGACTAAACACATGGAAGACATCGTCATCGTTTCAGCCGCACGCACTGCTGTCGGCAAATTTGGCGGCACCCTCGCCAAAACCCCGGCCACCGAGCTGGGCGCGGCCATCATTGCCGAGGTGCTCAAGCGCAGCGGCTTGCCCGCAGACCACGTGGGTGAAGTCATCATGGGCCAGGTGTTGGCGGCAGGCGCTGGCCAAAACCCAGCGCGCCAGTCCGTCATCAAAAGCGGCCTGACCCAAGGCACGCCTGGCCTGACCATCAACGCGGTGTGTGGGTCTGGCCTGAAGGCCGTCATGCTGGCCGCGCAAGCCGTGGCGTACGGCGACAGCGAAATCGTCATTGCCGGCGGCCAGGAAAACATGAGCGCATCGCCCCACGTGCTGCTGGGCAGCCGCGACGGCCAACGCATGGGCGACTGGAAGATGATCGACAGCATGATTGTTGACGGCTTGTGGGACGTCTACAACCAGTACCACATGGGCATCACGGCGGAAAACGTGGCCAAGAAATACGGCATCAGTCGCGAGGCGCAAGACGCGCTGGCGCTGGCCAGCCAGCAAAAAGCATCGGCGGCGCAAGAGGCGGGCAAGTTCAAGGACGAAATCATGCCCTTCAGCATTGCGCAAAAGAAGGGCGACCCGATCGTGTTTGCCGCAGATGAATTCATCAACAAGAAAACTACGGCCGAAGCTTTGGCGGGCCTGCGCCCTGCGTTCGACAAGGCCGGTGGCGTGACCGCGGGCAATGCCTCCGGCATCAACGATGGTGCCGCCGCCGTGATGGTGATGACGGCCAAAAAAGCTGCCGCACTGGGCCTCAAACCACTGGGCCGCATCGCCAGCTTTGCCACCAGCGCTCTTGACCCGGCTTACATGGGCATGGGCCCGGTGCCGGCCTCTACCAAGGCCCTAGCCCGCGCTGGCTGGAAGGCGGCGGACCTGGACCTGCTGGAAATCAACGAAGCCTTTGCGGCGCAGGCCTGCGCGGTCAACAAGGAAATGGGCTGGGACACCAGCAAGGTCAACGTCAACGGCGGCGCGATTGCCATTGGCCACCCGATTGGCGCATCAGGCTGCCGCATTTTGGTCACACTGCTGCACGAGATGGGCAAGCGCAACGCCAAAAAAGGCATTGCGTCGCTGTGCATTGGCGGCGGGATGGGCGTGGCGCTGACCATTGAACGCTGACCCTTGGGCGATAATTGTTGCGCA
>JANYJD010000292.1 GCA_025358555.1 Rhodoferax sp. | reverse complement strand
CTCGGGGCGAATCCGGCGATTCACCCGGCGATCCACCCGGCGATTCACCCGGCGATTCACCCTCACAGTCGATTGCCTGTCACACCGGGCGACATAGCTTGTTACACAAAGTTAAGGCGTGTTTCAACCAACCCCCAGTTCGCACTGCCTGACTTGGCTTTAAGCAATGGCGTGGTTCACGTGATCGACAAGGCGATCTTGCCCAAGCCTTGATTGCCAACCTGCAGCAGCCCCAACGAAGACTGAATTCGGCGCGGGAAAAAAACGAGAAGCCATGTCATCACTGACATGGCTTTTGTCGCTTTTTGGGTTGCGTGGATAGCGTCGGTAGCGGCCTTACTTTGTGTGCCAGTCAACCCGTCGCGTCAAAGCCGCACAGGAATACCACATTCCGCCATGCGGGCCTTGGCCTGGCCGACCGTGAATTCACCGTAGTGAAAAATGCTGGCCGCCAGCACCGCGTCGGCGCCGCCAATTTTGATGCCGTTGACCAGGTCATCCAGCGTGCCCACACCGCCCGAGGCAATCACCGGCACACTGACTGCATCGCTGATCGAGCGCGTCAGCTCAAGGTCAAAACCGGATTTGGTGCCGTCGCGGTCCATGCTGGTAAGCAGTATTTCACCGGCGCCGCGCTGCGCCATCTCGACGGCCCACTGCACCGCATCCAGGCCGGTGTTTTTGCGGCCACCATGGCTGAAAACGTCCCAGCCGGGGCCTGCCTCTCGCCCGTCGGTGTCCACGCGTTTTGCATCATGGTCAGACCGCCGCTTGGCATCTATCGCCACCAAAATGCACTGCGCGCCATATTTGGCCGACGCGTCGTCAATCACCTGCGGGTTGGCGATTGCCGCCGAATTGAAACTGGTTTTGTCAGCACCGGCATTGAGAAGGCGGCGCACGTCGTCCACCGTGCGCACGCCGCCACCCACCGTCAGTGGAATGAACACCTGAGACGCCACCGCCTCGATCATGTGCAAAATCAGGCCCCGGTTGTCGCTGGTGGCGGTGATGTCCAGAAACGTGAGTTCATCCGCGCCTTGCTCGTTGTAGCGCGCCGCAATTTCTACCGGGTCGCCCGCGTCGCGCAACTCAACAAAATTGACGCCCTTGACGACGCGGCCCCCGGTGACGTCCAGACAAGGGATGATACGTTTAGCTAACATGATGTGATTTTATGATTTAAATTGACAATTTTTAGAACTATGACATAATTTCAGACTATGTCTATATTGGAGATACTCAATGACTTCTTTGGCCATGTCAGACAACGGGCGTCTCTTGATACCTGCTGAGCTGCGCGAGAAACTGGGGTTCAAGCCCAAATCACCGATCCATGTTGAGGTCAAAGACGGTAGCCTGGTTTTAACCTCGGCCTCACAGCGTAGCGTACAGCGGCGGGCTTTTTTTGACAATTTGTTCAAGGAACTCAGAGTTGATCCCAACATCAGTCTGTCTGAAGAGCTGATTGCTGACCGCCGCCTGGAAGCCGCTCGCGAGGCCAAAGAATAACGCTTAGGCAATTCCATGTTGTATGTGATGGATGCGTCAGCACTGCTGGCTTTGATGCAGGGTGAGCGCGGCGGTGACGTGGTGGATGAATTGATTGTGAAAAACGAGTGCGTCGCTAGCAGCGTCAATATTGTCGAAGTCGGCACCCGTCTCGTTGACAAGGGCTTGGCACCCGTCCACCTCGCGCGTGCTTTGAAAGAGCTGGACGTTCAGACGATTGACTTTGATTTGGAACAGGCCCTGCTCAGTGCCACGATGCGTGTGGGTACGCGGCAAGCCGGGCTGTCATTGGGCGACCGCGCTTGCCTGGCGCTGGCCCAGTTGATGAAGGGCACGGCTGTCACGGCTGATTCAGCCTGGGTGGATGTGGCCGACGCTGTAGGCGTGAAGGTCTTGATGATTCGGTAAGGTATGGCAGCCGATTTGGCGCTGCATCCAAGCAGTGAATTGTTTTTTTCCCAATATCGTCAAGTCGAGAAAAATAACACTGCAACGATCACCATCGCGGACACCATTAAAAATTCAGGCAGATTTGCCCATCCATAAGTGAATACCACATAGCCCAACAGCCATCCAATGACCGAAAAAAATAACTAAATAGACGACCCAAGTCGGCAATGATTGACCCGGTTTTGCCCTACCCATTCAACTGATCCGCCCGCGCCTGCGCAGCCGCAAAATCCAGGTCGCCACTGTAGATGGCGCGCCCGCAGATCACGCCTTCCACGCCTTCGCTTTCAACATCGCACAGCGCCTCGATGTCGGCCATGCTGCTCAGCCCGCCTGAGGCGATGACGGGGATGGTCAGGGCTTGCGCGAGCTTGACTGTCGCTTCGACGTTGATGCCTGAAAGCATGCCGTCGCGGCCAATGTCGGTGTAGATGATCGATTCGACGCCGTAGTCTTCGAACTTTTTGGCCAGGTCAATCACGTCGTGGCGGGTGAGCTTGCTCCAGCCGTCGGTGGCGACTTTGCCTTCGCGCGCGTCCAGGCCGACGATGATGTGGCCTCCAAACGCGGTGCAGGCGTCTTGCAGGAAACCCGGGTTTTTGACCGCTGCGGTGCCGATGATGACGTAGCGCAGCCCGGCGTCCAGGTAGCGCTCAATCGTGTCAAGGTCGCGGATGCCGCCGCCCAATTGCACATCGACTTCGCTGCCAATGGCCTTGAGGATTTTGCGGATCGCCATCTCGTTTTTTGGGTGGCCTGCAAAGGCCCCGTTCAGGTCGACCAGGTGCAGCCGCCTGGCCCCCTTGTCTACCCAGGTTCGCGCCATCAAGGCTGGGTCTTCGCCGAAGGTGGTGGATTGATCCATATCGCCTTGTTTGAGGCGCACACACTGGCCGTCTTTTAAATCAATTGCGGGAATTAAAAGCATGATGCTTCGGGTTGGGGAGAAAGGTGAGGGAAGGGAGAAAGACAGGAAGCCCAAATGTTCACGGCGCGCGCGAGGGATTCACAACAGGTGGGCGCTTCAGGGATTCCAGTGAAGGAAGTTTCGGTAGAGGGACAAACCGTGGGCGGCGCTTTTTTCGGGGTGAAATTGGGTGGCGAAAATATTATCGCGTGCAATGGCGGCTGTAAAGCGGCTGCCATAGTCCGCCTCCCCCACGCTGTGGCGCGCATCAGACGGTTGGGCGTAGAAACTGTGCACAAAATAGAAGTAGCTGCCATCGGGCACCTCGCCCCACACGGGGTGCGGGTGGCTGCCATGGCTGTTGCGGTAAACCTGGTTCCAGCCCATTTGCGGCACTTTGTAGCGGCTGCCGTCGGGTTGCAGTCGGCCTGCCAGGTCAAACTTGACGACTTCACCGTGAATCAAACCCAAGCCCGGCGTGCCGACGCCTGGCTCGTCCTTGCGCCCTTCGTGGCTGTGGTCCAGCAGCATCTGCATGCCGACGCACACCCCAAACAGCGGCTTGCTGGCGGCCGCTTCCAGCACGGATTCCTGCAAGCCCGAATCGCACAGTTCGCGCATGCAATCGGGCATGGCACCCTGGCCCGGCAGCACGATTCGCTCAGCCGCGCGCACTTCATCAGGGTTTGCGGTGATGATGACGCGATAAGCCGTGCCCTCGGCCGCTTTGCGCACCGCCTGCGACATGGAAAACAAGTTGCCCATGCCGTAGTCCACTACAGCCACGGTTTTTCCGGAAGAGTCGTTAACTACCATAATTATAGCTAACTATGCACACTATACAAGGGCTACAGGCCTTTTTAACAGTAAAATTCGGCAATTTCAGCGCTTGAGAGTCAAATTGGCGTTCTTGGCCGTCCTAAAGCAAGCACTTTACAGCGGCCTTCCACGGCGACGATTTACAGTGACGATTTACAGCGACCCTTTGGTCGAGGGAATCGTCCCCAAAGCGCGGGGATCAAGTTCCAGCGCCATACGCAGCGCCCGCGCAAAAGCCTTGAACACGGTCTCACACTGGTGGTGCGCGTTTTCGCCCTTCAGGTTGTCAATGTGCAGGGTGACAAAGGCATGGTTGACGAATCCCTGGAAGAACTCGTGCGCCAATTGGCTGTCAAACGTGCCGATCATGCCGCTCTTGAAGGGCACGTTCATGACCAGGCCGGGCCGCCCCGAGAAGTCAATCACGACGCGGCTTAAGGCTTCGTCCAGCGGCACATAGGCATGGCCGTAGCGGCGGAGGCCTTTTTTGTCGCCCACAGCCTTGTGCACGGCCTGGCCCAGCGTGATGCCCACGTCTTCGACTGTGTGATGGCCATCAATGTGCAGGTCGCCATCGGCCTGGATGTCCAGGTCGATCAGTCCGTGGCGGGCGATTTGGTCCAGCATGTGGTCAAAAAAACCAATGCCGGTGTGCAAGTTAGCCACGCCCGTGCCGTCCAGGTTGACCCTGGCGGTGATCTTGGTTTCAGCCGTGTTGCGCGCGACCTCGGCGATGCGGGGCGCCGCAGAGTGCGCATGTAAGATGGTGGTCATAATGAATTTTGTAGCGCCGCCAGAAGGAGCCTGTTTTCGTCGGCAGTACCGACCGTCAAGCGCAAACAATGGGTGAGCAATGGGTGCATTTTAGAAACGTTCTTGACCAGCACGCCCCGCGCCTTCATTGCGTCGAAGGTTTTTTGTGAATCGGCAACGCGCACGAGGATCATGTTGGCATCGCTGTTCCAGCATTTCACGCCTGCCATGCTGCGAAGTGCTTTCAGGATAATAGCGCGCTGGTCAATCAATTCAAGGGCTTGCTGCTTGAACACATCCGCGTGCTCCAGTGCGAACAACGCGCATTCACAGTTGAGCACGCTGATGTTGTACGGCGGGCGCAGCTTGTCTACCTCATTAATCAGCGCAGTTGCTCCCATCATGTAGCCAATCCGCACGCCCGCCAGGCCAAATTTGCTCAGGGTGCGCATGAGCAGCACGTGGGCATGTTTTTCAGGCGTGTTGCGGATGTTGTCGATCCAGCTGCGCGCGGCGAACGGCTGGTAGGCCTCGTCCATCACCACCAGGCCGCCTTGCTGGCCTTGGGCTTCGATGATTTTGGTAATCGACGCGTCGTCCCACAAATTGGCGGTCGGGTTGTTGGGATACGCCAAGTAAACCAGCGCGGGTTTATGCAGGGTAATGGCAGCCAGCATGGCAGCTTCATCCAGCTCGAAATTGGCTGTAAGCGGCACGCCTACATACTGCAAGCCCTGAAACTTGGCGCTCATGGCGTACATCACAAAGCCCGGCTCGGGGGCCAGGATGACGGGCGGCTGGACGGAGCCACTTTGCACCGGCGGCACGTCCAAGGCCATCGCCAGCAAAGAAATCAGCTCGTCCGATCCGTTGCCGAGCATCAGGCCGTAGCCATCAGGCATTTGGGCGAAATCCGCCAGCGCTTTGCGCAAAACGTCAACGCGTCCATCCGGGTAGCGGTTAAGCGCCAGCGCGCCCAGGCGCTGGCCCAGCTCCGCTTGCAATTGCGGGCTCAAGCGGTGCGGGTTCTCCATCGCATCCAGCTTGACGAAGCCCGCCGCGTCTTGAATGGCGTAGGCATGCATGGACTGGATGTCCTGGCGCAAACGCGTCTTGATGAGATGGGTAATCTGAAATTGCAACACGCTAGAAGTCATGGGTTTGCATCAAGTAACTCGATGCCGATTTTGAAAGGGCTAATGACTTGAAGCGTTCCGTAAGATTGCTGGTGCGCCATGTCCTCGCTCAGCACATAGCGGCAACCTGCCCGCGCATCGTCCTGAGGCACCGGGGATTGAGCTTGCGCGTTGCGTTGACATAAAACTCATTGAGCGTCTGTACGCCAATGCGCCCGCATTGACGGCGCCACAATTCGTCCACTTGGAATCTGACCCCAATTATTTCTCAATTATTTCAGCCGCATCTCGGCCGCACGCGCATGCGCTTGCAGGCCTTCGCCGTGGGCGAGGACTGACGCAATCTGGCCAAGCACTTGTGCGCCCTGCTCGCTCACCTCAATCAGGCTGCTGCGCTTCTGAAAATCGTACACGCCCAGCGGGCTGGAAAAGCGCGCGGTGCCGCTGGTGGGCAGCACGTGGTTGGGGCCTGCGCAGTAGTCGCCCAGGCTCTCGCTGGTGAAGGCACCCAGGAAAATCGCACCGGCGTGCTTCAGCAAGGGCTCCCACTGGTGCGGGTCGCGACTGGAGACTTCAAGGTGTTCAGGGGCGA
>JANYJD010000287.1 GCA_025358555.1 Rhodoferax sp. | reverse complement strand
AGGCGGGGCACGCCCGGCACCGCCAGCACCATGCCAATCAAAGCGCAGAAGACGATGAGCTGGATGACGCGCGGCTTGGTCAGCGCATGGAACTGGCGCAACGGCGTGCGCCAGTCGCGTGCTTCGGGGGGCGCCCGGGCAGCGCCAGCGTCTCGCGCCGCACTGCTGGCTGAGCCAGCACTTGCAATAGCATCTTGCACGGCTTTTTGCAGGGCCTCTTGGTGCGGCAACGCGCGGCCTTTGTCTGGTGCGTCGCTCATGGGTTGACTCCCGGTACACGCATGCTGCGAGTATGCAACGCGGATGGATTGCCGCCTTCGATCTGGCTAACCAGGCTGGCGGGCGGGGAAGGCCCAGAGGGGATGGCAAGACTGCTGTGGCCGGTACGGCTCACCCGGCTGGCGCAGGCCACCCACGTCATCACGATGACCAAAGCACCCGCGCCGCCGGTGTGCAACAGGGCGGCCAGCAGCGGCCAGTCGAGCACCACGTTGCTCAAACCCGTGGCCAGTTGCAGGCCGATCAACGCCGCAATCCAGCGCGAGGGGGTTCGAAGGCCAGTCATGCCATTGAGCACCCAAGCCAAAGCAGCCCCGGCCAGCAACACCAGCGCCGCCATCATGCGGTGCGCATAGTGGATGGCGGTGAGCGCGGCAAAGCCGACGTGCTCGCCCTCCTGCGTGAAGCCCAGCCTGCGCCAGATCTGAAAACCCTGTTCGAAATCCATCTCGGGCCACCAACTATTTTGGCAGCGCGGAAACTCGTTGCACGCCAGCACCGCGTAGTTGGTGCTGACCCAGCCGCCCAGCGCAATCTGCACCACCAGCAACGCAAAGCTTGCCCAGATGAGGGTGCGCACCGCCGGGCTGACCAGAGCGGGCGCAATGGCAGTGCGACGCTGCTTCTGGCGCACCACCTGCACACACAGCAAGGCCAGCAGCACCATGCCGCCCATCAGATGCAGCGTGACAATGGCGGGGAACAGCTTCATCGTGACGGTGAGCGCGCCAAACGCGCCCTGCACGCACACCCAGACCAGAGTGGCTGTAGCGAGCCACGCGCTCGATGAAGCGGAGTTTGCAGGCCGGTTTGCAAGTTTGCGATCTGGTGAAAGCCAGCTTGCCACCGTCAGAACCAAGATCAGCACGCCCACGCCTGTGGCCAAGTAGCGGTGGACCATCTCTATCCAGGCTTTGCCATGCGTGACCGGCCCGGTGGGCATGGCGGACTGGGCCATCGCGATGTCGGCCTGCGCACCCAGCGGGCTGGCGTTCCCGTAGCAACCGGGCCAGTCCGGGCAGCCCAGGCCGGAGTCACTCAAGCGCGTAAATGCGCCAAACACCACCAGATCGAAGGTCAGGAACAGGGTGACCAGGGTCAGCGCGTGCAGCGCCGGGGTGCGGGAGCCGCTGCGGCTGCGCAGCCACACCCAGAGCATGGGCCCCATGGCCAGCAGAACGCCGACAAACATCAGGCGCGCCAAGGGTGAAAGGTCATAAAGGGCCTGCGGGTTCATGGCTGGCGGCCCGGCTGGTCCCAGGAGTCAGAAGCCCGCAGCAGGCGCTCAACGTCGCGTTTGGCTTTGGCGGCAGCGGGCAGGTCCAGCCCGGCGGGAAAACGCAGCATCCAGTTGCCCATGGGGTCAACCAGATACAGATGCTCTGATAGCTGGCGGCCCGGCGCCGGTTGCAGCCACGCAGCCAGCTGCTGTCTCGGCACTCGCAGCGCAGCAGCGCCGTTCAGGGAAACACCGGTGATCGCCTCACGCAGCTTGGGCTGAACGGGCTGGTCGTCGCTGACCAGCCAGACCCAGTCCAGGCGGTCCTTGTTCTTGCCCAGGCTTTCGCGCAACTGGCGTTGCAGGTACAAGTGGCGGGTGCAGGCGTCATCACAGGCGCCACCGGCCACGCTCACCAGCAGCCACTGGCCTTTGAGCGCGCGCAGGTTGCTTGTCTTGCCGGCCAGATCAACCACCGGCTGGTCTGGCAAGGGGCGTTGCGGGTCAATCAGCTCGCCAAAATTGCGGCGGCCATCCGGACGCACCACGTAATACATGAAATAGGACGCAACCACGGGTGCAGCGCACACCAGCAGCACCAGGATCATTTTCCAGCGGCCCTTGGCCGTGCGGGGGCCATCGCCGTCCAGCGTCTGCTGCGGGCTGGGCATGGAATGCACCGTCAGGCCCAGCGCGTGGTCGCCGTGCGAGCCCATCGCAGCCGGTCCGTCAGGTGCGGTGCCGGGAAATGAATCGTTTGCCAATTTGAAACCAGACATAAAGAATTGCAATCAGGGCGCTCAGGCCGAACCATTGAACGGCGTAACCGTAGTTTTTTGCGGAACCGCTGCTTGCCACCGGCCATTCACGCAGCAGACCCTCTGTGGCCGCACCCGTCTGCTGAACCGTGACATCCAGCAAGGCCAGGCCGGACTCGACCCTGAATTGCGCCAAGTCGAGATTTTGCCGGATCAGCCCGCGCTCAGGCGCTCCCAGCTCGTATAGCTTGGACGGCGGCGGGGCGATGCGGCCTTCGATCTCCACCACACCCGTCGGCGCTGCCACATCAGGCACGCTGGCGCGGTCAATGAAATTGCGGGCAACCCAGCCGCGCTGCACCAGCACAACCCGGGCGCTGCCTTCAAGCCACAGCGGGGTCAACACATACAGCCCCGGCTTCGCGTTCATCTGACGGTTGTCCAGAAAGACTGTCCTTCCTGCCACCCAGGTACCACGCAGATTGACGGTTCTGTGGAGCGCCTTTGCGATGCCTTCCACGCTTGCCACGCCCGCCACGTCCAACACGGCAGCCAGGCTGCGGTTGTCCAGGCGCGGCTGTTGGCCCTTGCTGTCCATGGCGGCCTGCAAGTTCTCTTTCTGCGCGGCACGGGCCAGTTGCCAGCGTCCAAGCGACAGCGTGGCGACCAGGGCCAGCACAGAGGTTATCGTGATCAGCCAAAACCTGTAACGCGCCGTCACGGGATAATCCTTCCAATGAAATACTTCGTCATGTTTGCGTTTGTGCTGATCATTGGCAGCCTGGGCAGCGCCCTGTTTTTCATGATGCGCGGCAACAAGCAACGCGGCCCCCAAGGAACGCTGTCAGACCAGCGCAAATCGGCCAACATGCTGCGCGCCCTGGCGCTGCGGGTGGGGTTTTCGATCATCCTGTTTGTCTGCATCCTGGTTGCGTGGAAGCTGGGGTACATCCAGCCCACGGGGATACCGGCTGGCGCATAGCCCTTCGCGTGGCCCATCAAAAAAGGCACCGCAAGCGGTGCCTTTTTCATGCGCCGCCCGCAAACGCTTATAGCCAGTAAACCAGCAGGTACAGCCCGAGCCACACCACGTCTACAAAGTGCCAGTACCAAGCCGCGCCTTCAAAGCCAAAGTGGCGCTCGGCCGTGAAATGCCCTTTTTGCAGGCGCAAGGTGATGAACAGCAGCATCAGCATGCCCACAAACACGTGGAAGCCGTGGAACCCGGTGAGCATGAAAAAGGTGGATCCGTAAGCGCCCGACGACAGCTTGAGGTTGAGCTCGTGGTACGCGTGGTAGTACTCATAGCCCTGCACACCGATGAAGGTCACACCCAGCAAAACCGTCAGCCACATGAAACCAATGGTGCGGCTGCGGTTGCCATGCTGCAGGGCGTGGTGCGCAATCGTCAGGGTTACACCTGACGACAGCAGCAGCGCCGTGTTGATGGTGGGCAGCCAGAATGGCGTCATGGTGGTGAAAGGCTCCACAATGTTCGCAGGCGACCCGGTGGCACCCGCTGCCAGGCTCGGCCACACGGCCTTGAAATCAGGCCACAGCAGGGCGTTCTCCAGGCTGCCCAAGGCCGGCAGGGAATGCGCGCGCGCCCACCACAGGGCGGTGAAGAATGCGCCAAAGAACATCACTTCCGAAAAAATGAACCAGCTCATGCTCCAGCGGTAGGAGATGTCTATCTTGTGCCCGTACTGGCCGCTTTCGCTCTCGCGAATCGACTGGCCGAACCACTGAAAGAGCACCACGAACAGCCACAGCAGTCCAAACACCATGGACCATTTGCCCCAATCGGCGCCATTCATCCACTGGGCCCCGCCAAAAAAAGTGAAGAACAGGCCAATCGACGCCATGAACGGATGGCGCGACGGGCTGGGCACAAAGTAGTAGGGCGTCGCCCCGTGTGTGGTTGAGCTCATTTCAGCTTGTTTCCTTGCAAATCTCTAAAAATCTTTAAAAACATTCAGCGCTTCTAAAAAAGCGTTATTTCAACACCACCCAATTGACCAACACCACCAGCGCCATGACCAGAATGACGACCCCCGCAAAAGCCGCCAGAATGACGTGCAGCGGGTTGGCGCTGGCCAGGTCTTGCTGGTACTCGCTGTTTTTGCGTATGCCAAAAAACGACCAAGCCACCATTTTGATGCTCCGACCGAACGACATGGCGGGCGGCTCCACTTCGGCAGATGGACCTTGCGGTTTCAAGCGCCCGCTCCGGACGTTGCAGGGGCGGCCTGCGCTGTGGGCGCAGCGGGCGTTTGGCTGCCCACTTCAAAAAACGTGTACGACAGCGTGATGGTGCTCACGTCTTTTGACAGTTTCCCGTCAATCACAAAAACCACAGGCCACTGCTTTTTCTCGCCCGGGTCCAGCGTGTACTGGTTGAAGCAAAAGCACTCCAGCTTGTTGAAGTGCGCTGCGGCCTGATGCGGCGCATAACTGGGGATCGCCTGCGCCGACATGCGCCGGTTTTGGGTGTTCTGGAATTCATACACCACTGTCATCAACTCGCCTGGGTGCGCCTGCACCGAGGTTTTTTGCGGCTTGAATTTCCAGGGGCCACGGGCGTTGGCATCAAACTCAACGGTGATGGTGCGGCTCAAGTCCACTTGTGTGTTGGCAGCCACCTTGGATTGGCCGGGGAGATTGCGTTCGCCGAGCGCCAGAATGTTGATGCCAGTGATGGCGCAGATGGCCTTGTACAGCGGCACCATGGCATAGCCGAAGCCAAACATGCCCGCCGTCACAACGGCCAGCTTGCCGAGCATCTTGGCATTTTCAATGCGCAGGTTCATGGGCTACTTGCCGAGCAGGAACATCTTGACGACAAAGCCCACGAAAAAGACCAGCGCGACGGAGGCCAGAATGAGGCCCGTTTTGACGTTGGCCTTTCTCTGGTCGCTACTTTGGCCTGGCTGATGGTTGATTTGCATGGGAGTTTCTGCAAGGAGCCCGCGATACGGTTACTCAGGCGATCACTTTGGTGGCCGCCGCATTCAGCTTGGGCGGTGTCTCAAAGGTATGGAAAGGCGCGGGCGACGGAATTTCCCACTCCAGGCCCTCAGCGCCTTCCCAAGGCCGCTGCGGCGCTTTTTCGCCTTTGCCCAGCATGGCTGGCAACACAATGAAGAAGAAAAAGTAAACCTGCGCGGCTCCGAAGAAAAACGCGCCAATGGAAGCCACCATATTGAAGTCGGCAAACTGCATGGGGTAATCCGCATAGCGGCGCGGCATGCCGGCCAGGCCCAGGAAGTGCATGGGGAAGAAGGTCACGTTGAACGCAATCAGCGACCACCAGAAGTGGATCTTGCCGCGCGACTCTTTGTACATCACGCCGGTCCACTTCGGTGACCAGTAGTAGTAGCCGGCGAACATGCCATACAGCGAACCTGCCACGAGCACGTAATGGAAGTGCGCGACCACGTAGTAGGTGTCTTGCAACTGGATGTCAATCGGCGCCATGGCCAGGATAAGCCCCGTGAAGCCGCCCATGGTGAACACGAAGATGAAGCCAACCGCAAACAGCATCGGCGTCTCAAAGGTCATGGAGCCCTGCCACATCGTGGCAATCCAGTTGAAGATTTTCACGGCCGTGGGCACCGCAATCAGCATGGTTGCGTACATGAAAAATAGCTGGCCCGTGACCGGCATGCCGGTGGTGAACATGTGGTGCGCCCAGACGATGAAGCTCAGGATCGCGATGGATGAAGTGGCATACACCATGGAGGCGTAGCCAAACAGGCGCTTGCGGGCGAAGGCTGGCACGATCTGGCTGATGATGCCGAAGGCCGGCAAGATCATGATGTAGACCTCGGGGTGGCCAAAGAACCAGAAGATGTGCTGGAACATCACCGGGTCGCCGCCGCCTGCGGGGTTGAAGAAGCTGGTGCCAAAGTGGCGGTCGGTCAAGGTCATGGTGATGGCACCTGCCAGCACCGGCATCACGGCAATCAGCAGGTAGGCGGTGATGAGCCAAGTCCAGCAGAACATTGGCATTTTCATCAGTGTCATGCCGGGCGCGCGCATGTTCAGGATGGTGACGATGATGTTGATCGACCCCATGATGGAGCTGGCGCCCAGGATGTGCAGCGCAAAAATGCCGGCGTCCATCGACGGGCCCATTTGCAGCGTGAGCGGTGCATAAAACGTCCAGCCTGCGGCAGGTGCGCCGCCGGGCATGAAGAATGAGCTCAAAATCAAAATGCCGGCCGGGATCAGCAACCAGAAGCTGAAGTTATTCATGCGGGCAAAGGCCATGTCGGGCGCGCCAATTTGCAGCGGCACCATCCAGTTGGCAAAACCGACGAAGGCCGGCATGATGGCGCCACACACCATGATGACGCCGTGCATGGTGGTGAGCTGGTTGAACAAGCCGGGATTGACCAGTTGCAGGCCAGGCTGGAACAGCTCGGCGCGGATGATCAGCGCCAGCACGCCACCGACCATCAGCATGGTGAAGGCAAACAGCAAATACAGCGTGCCGATGTCTTTGTGGTTGGTGGCATAGACCCAACGCCGCCAGCCCGCTGGGGCACCGTGGTCGTCGTGGCCGTCATGGGCGTGGTCATGGTGGTCTAGTACGGCGCTCATGCTGGTTTCCTTCTTGTTTCGCTTGATTCTTTTGACATTGGCTGGACTGTTCTGAGGCGGGGGGCTGCGGATTACTTGCCGCGCGCGGCCGTAATCTCAGCCGGTTGCACCAGTTGGCCGGTCTTGTTGGACCAGCTGTTTTTCGTGTACGTGATGACGGCCGCCAGGTCCGTGTCGCTGAGCTGTTTCCAGGACGGCATGGCCCCGTTGTTTTGTCCATTCAGCAGCACCGCTATCTGCTTGGCATGGTCTGAATCCAGCACCACGGCTGCGCCGTCCAGTGGCTTGATGGGGCCAGCGCCCTTGCCCGTAGGCTGGTGGCAGGCAGCGCAGTTGGCGGCATAGACCTTTTCACCGCGCGCCGTGATGTCCTGCGCGGTCCACACTTTGGCGGGATCGTCCGCTTTGGCAGCCAGGGCTTTTTTCTCCACGTCAACCCACTTGGCGTAATCTTCGCCAGACACCACCTTCACGTGGATGGGCATGTAGGCGTGTTCCTTGCCGCACAGTTCCTGGCACTGGCCGTGGTAATCGCCAATTTTCTCGGCACGGAACCAGGTGTCGCGCACAAAGCCGGGGATGGCGTCCTGCTTGATGCCAAACGAGGGAACCGCAAACGCGTGGATCACGTCGTTGGCTGTGACGATGACGCGCACCTTCTTGTTGACGGGCACCACCAGCGGCTTGTCCACCTTGAGCAGGTAATCATCGACCACCTGGCCGGGCTTGGGGCCGCCGTTGTTGGACATTTCGCGGTGGGTCGCGTCCAGCGTGGAAATGAAGCCAATGCCCTCGCCCTCGCCCTTGATGTAGTCGTACCCCCACTTCCACTGCATGCCTGTCACCTTGATGGTCAGGTCGGCATTGGTGGTGTCTTTCATGGCCACGATGACCTTGGTGGAAGGCAGCGCCATCAAAATCACGATGACGAAAGGCACGATGGTCCAGATGATTTCAACCGTGACCGATTCATGGAAATTGGCGGCCTTGTGCCCGACCGATTTGCGGTGTTTCCAGATCGAATAGAACATCACGCCAAACACCGCCAGAAAAATGGCCGTGCACAGAATCATCATGAACCAGTGCAGCCAGGCCTGTTCTTCGGCGATTTTGGTCACTGCCGGGTGCAGATTGAGCTGACGCACGGCAGGGCCGCCCGGAAGATCGCCCACCGCATGCGCCGCCGTGAATGCGACCGAGCCGACCCATGCGCCAATCCGTGTAGTTAGCGCCAGCAGCGGACGGGACAGTGTGTTCAAAATACTCATCATCGTGTTACTTCTTCAATGCCTTAATAACTGGACAATCTACCTGGACAATCCAACCAAAACTCTCTCGCCAAAACCCTGCATTCAGCCGCTGCGCAGCGCCATCCTGATTTCCTGCGCCAGCGCCGGCCGCAACTCAGGCCGCACATAGCGCCCCACGTTGATGGACCGGCCCTGCGCCGACAGCTCTATCAACGACCCGTCCCCACTGCGTGGCTCAACCCGCACCCATTCGCGCCGAAACTCGGCCCGTTGCATCTTGCCGCCGTTGTCAAGCTCCACCACCAGTTGCGGGCCGGCCAGGTAAATCCGCTCGCCATCGGTGGCGTGGCGTGCATAAACCAGAAATGCCGCGCCAACTGCAATCAGTTCAACCCAGGCAAATGGCAGGATCAGCGTCGCGCCCAAAAACCAGAACGCGGTGCCAATGCCCAGAGACACTATGCACAAGGAGGCGTACAGCAAACCCAGTTGCGCGGGTGTGATCGAGCAATTGCGCCGCAAAAACCACTGGATGTTTTGACCTTGCACGGTAGCGAAGCGAAAAACCAAATTTGACACGCGTTTTGCCTGGGCGACATCGCGTCAAGGTCAGTTGACGCAACTGGACTAAGGGGAAATACCCTCAAATTCATCAGCAAAGCATTGTAGCCCAGAGACTTTGCCCCCAACTGCCGGCCCCCTGCCATTCAGCCTGCGGGTTTTGTGGTTTTACCTTGGGCCAGCGCCAGCCGCATGTGCTCCAGTGACATCGTGGCCTCGGGGCGGGCTCGCAGGCGGGGCGCCGGCTTGAGCGCGTGGCCGTAAATGACTTCAAACGTGAGCGTGAGCGGGTTGCTCTGGCCGCCAGGGTCTGCGCCGCTCCCACCGCCACCTTCACCTCCAAAATGCCCTGCCCCTGGCGCTTGGAGGTGTTGCGCCATCTCGTTGTGCAACTGCCGCTGCCACTGCCGCCCACGCAAACCACCGAAGCGCGCCGGGTGCAGGTTGCGGCCCAGCTGGCGCAGCTCGGCAAGCAGGCGCTCTGGCGTTGCAAAACTCAGGGTGATTCGTTCCATGTCCATCACCGGTTCGGCAAAACCGGCCCCCACCAGCATGTCGCCCCAATCGTGCATGTCGGTGAACTCGTGCGAGGGTGGCGGCCAACCCCGACGCTGGTACAGGTAGCGCAACTCGCGCAGTGTGTCCGGGCCCAGGCAGGAAAACATCAAAAACCCGTCAACCGCCAGGGCGCGGTGCCACTGTGCAATCAAGGCCTGCGGGTCGGGTGCCATGTGCAGCGCCATATTGGACCAAACCATTTGCACCGACGCATCGGGCGGCGGCTCGATGCGGGTGGCAGCGCCCGTCCATCGGGTTGGATTCCACCATGGCTTTACTACTGAATTAATAGCTAATTGTGCATTGTGAGAAAGGGCTTCGACGATAAAACATTCCGAATCTGGATATTTTTTTGCCACCAGCGCATGCACCAGCAAGCCGCCGCGCACGGGCCCCCAATCGGCCCAGGCGGCCGGTTGCAGCTTAATCCAGGCCAGGCGCTCGGCCATGCGGCCCGCCACCTCCTCATGCAGCCACGGCGACGGTGTGGCCAGCATGCGGTGCCAGCGCGCGGCGGCAGTGGCGTCGATGGTGGGGGGGCGCTCGGTGGACATGGACGCCGAGTATATTGACACGATGTTCCGCGCATTGCTCAAACGGGCCTCCAACACGATCCCCAGCCAGTGTGCGGTATGCCACGCGTGGCCCGCAGAGCCGGTGTGTGAGGCGTGCGTGGTGCGTTTTGCCCAACCCCTGCCGCGCTGCCAGACCTGCGCCCTGCCGGTGCCGGCAAGCGTCGCACGCTGCGGCGCCTGCATCAGGCAGCCGCCGCCGCTGGATGCCTGCGTGGCGGCTGTTGCCTACGCTTACCCCTGGTCAGGTTTGATCACTCGCTACAAATTCAGCAGTAATCCCGGCTGGGCATCCACCTTCGCCACGCTGCTGCGCAGCACGCCGTGGGCAGAACCTGCACTGGACGCTTGCGACCTGCTGGTGCCGATGCCGCTGTCTGTGCAGCGCCTGCAAGCCCGTGGCTTCAACCAAGCGCTGATTCTGGCCAGGCAACTCCAGCCCGGCAAGACTGACAGCCAGGTGCTGATTCGCATCAAGGACACGCCCGCGCAAAGGACGCTGGCCCGCAAGGAACGCCTGGAGAGCGTGAAGGACGCCTTTGCCGTGGACCCGCTGCTGGCTGCGCGCGTGCGCGGCAAACGCATTGTGCTGGTCGATGACGTGATGACCAGTGGCGCATCCATATACGCTGCAGCCCTTGCCCTGCGTTCTTCGGGTGCTATGCATATTACGGGGATGGTGATTGCCAGAACTGAATGATCTGGCCCCCACGCTGGTCACTTCGTGTGGTCGCAGGACAGGCTGGTTGCCGCAGGCAACAGCTCTTCGCGCTGTCCCATCCTGCGCAGGCGGGATGGGAGCCGCAGCGCTCAGCCCCAAGGGGGCTAATTTTTTCAGGGGCGGCCGGTCGAAAATTTCGGACCGTGGTTCGGCGGCGACAATGACCCCCCATGTTCAACATTGTTCTGGTCGAGCCCGAAATACCGCCCAACACCGGCAACGTCATCCGTCTGGCCGCAAACACTGGTTGCAAGCTGCTCCTGATCGAGCCGCTTGGCTTTTCGATGGACGACAAACAGTTGCGTCGCGCCGGGCTGGATTACCACGAGTACGCCCAAGTGTTGCTGCATTCAAGCTGGCCAGCTTTTCTGGATGCTCATCAGCCTGAGCCAGCGCGGATGTTTGCGCTCACGACACGGGGAACACGGAGCGTTTTCGAGGCGCAGTTTGTAGCCGGCGACTGGCTGGTGTTTGGCTCGGAAACCAAGGGGCTCAGCGACGCGGTGCGCGGCTCATTCGCACCAAACCAATGCTTGAAACTTCCCATGCTGCCCGGCCAACGCAGCCTGAATTTGTCCAACGCCGTGGCGGTGACGGTGTTTGAGGCGTGGCGGCAAAACGGGTTTCAGCAGCCGTGACCCGCGCTTGAAAAGACAGTTGGAGCCAAATAATTGGCAAATAATTGGGGTCAGACCCCAATTAGCGCCAAATCAATGCCGCTTTGGGCATCAAATTGGCCTTTAGCCCTCGTCCCACATGCATAGTTAGCTACTAATAGTATAGTAATTTCCAAAAGAGAATTGCGGGCTAAGCGCGCAAACCTTGCGCCAATCGCCGCCCGCCCGCTCAAGGATAGCTGCGCGAAATCGACTCCGCCACACACACGGGCTTGGCCACCCCTTCCCGCTCCACAGCCACCGCCCACGTCATTTGCAAGCCGTTGTTGTCGATGGGCTCGGCCTTGAGCAAAGTCATGCGCGCGCGCAGGCGGCTGCCCACGGGCACGGGCGAGGTAAAGCGCACTTTGTTGAGCCCGTAATTCACGCCCATGCCTTTTTGGGTGATCTCGAACGTCGATGCGAAAAACAGCGGCAGCAGCGACAGCGTGAGGAATCCGTGCGCAATGGGTGCACCAAACGGACCGGCCTTCGCCCGCTTCACATCCACGTGGATCCACTGGTGGTCTCCCGTGGCCTGGGCAAACAGGTTGACCTGCTCCTGCGTGATGGTGATCCAGTCGCTGGTGCCCACCTCCTGGCCCACGTGGGATGCAAGTTCTGGGAGGGTCTGGAAAGTTTTCATGGGTTGAGAATCGAGCCTATGGTTGAAAAATGTTGGTTGACGTTTGGGATGGAAGTTGTGGGTGCAAATCAGGCATCCAGCCACTCGCAAATGGGCTGCCACTGCGCCAGATCTTTCTCCACCCGGCCCGGCGCCACGTCAAACAGCGTCAGCCCGCGTGCGGCCAGATGCACATAATTTTGCGTGTCGCGCAAATAGGTCAACACCGGCAGGCCAAGCGTGTCCACAAATTCACGCAGATGGCTGCTGGCAATGGTGCGCGCATCGACGCGCATGCCCACCAGGCCAATCTGCAATTTGTCGGCATATTTGCTGTTGGCCAGTCCATCCAGAAAAGTCCGGGTGGCGAAGATGTCAAACACGCTGGGTTGCAACGGCACAATGATTTTGTCGGCCATCTTCATCACGTCATTGAAACGCCAGCCATGCAGGCCGGCCGGCGTGTCAATCACCACGTGGGTGGTGCCACGCGGCGGTTTGGCGATCATGTCGGCACTCATCTCCCAAGTGCTGATGTGCCGCACCTCGGCGGGCCGCAGGCCCAGCCACAGGCGGGACGACTGCTGCCGGTCCGCGTCGCCCAGCATGACCGCGTGCCCTTTTGACGCGTAATAGCCCGCCACATTGGTGGCCAGCGTGGACTTGCCTACGCCGCCTTTTGGATTTGCTATGACCACAACCGGCATGGCCGTCTCCTTGTTTTTGGGGTATCCGACGTTATCTTCGGACTTTGCGCTATGTTATCCCCATGGAACACACCCCCACCTGGTTGATTAACAGCTTCATTTACTTAAGCGCTGCCGTCATTGCAGTGCCGGTGTCCAAGGCCCTGGGCCTGGGCTCCATCATTGGCTATCTGGCGGCGGGCATTGCCATTGGCCCGTGGGGCTTGGGGCTGGTGACCAACGTGGATGACATTTTGCATTTTGCCGAATTTGGCGTGGTGCTGATGCTGTTTCTGGTCGGGCTGGAGCTGGAGCCCAAGCGCCTGTGGAGCCTGCGCAGGCCGATTTTTGGCTGGGGCAGCGCGCAGGTGCTAGCCTGCAGTGCTGTGCTTTTCATAGCGTTTTATGCAATGGGGCATTGGGCGCCCGCTGTTTTTGGCGGCTGGCGCACGCCGCTGGTGGCGGCGCTGGGGCTGGCGCTGTCCAGCACGGCGATTGCCCTGCAGGTTATGGCAGATCGCAACATGCTGCCCACGTCCAGCGGCCAGGCGGGGTTCTCCATCCTGCTGTTTCAGGATGTGGCGGCGATCCCGATTTTGGCCCTGCTGCCGTTGCTGGGCGTGCAGTTTGCCTCAAATGAGGGGGTAAATGAGCCTGTAGCCCTCGTCAATCATGCATGGGAAGCTATTAAAATAATAGCTGTCATTGGCGGCATCATTTTGGGGGGCCGCCTGCTGCTGCGCCCGCTGTTCCGCTGGATCGCGCGCTCCAACACGCCCGAGATTTTCACAGCTGCGTCTTTGCTGCTGGTGGTGGGCATCTCGGGCCTGATGCAGCTGGTGGGGCTGTCGATGGCGCTGGGCGCTTTTCTGGCCGGCGTGCTACTGGCCGAGAGCGAATACCGGCGTGAGCTGGAGACTGACATTGAGCCCTTCAAGGGCCTGCTACTGGGCCTGTTTTTCATCGCCGTGGGCATGAGCATTGATTTTGGCGTGCTGCTGGCCTCGCCCGGCCTGATGGCTCTGGTGGTGCTGGGTTTTCTGCTCCTCAAAGGCGTAGTGATTTACGCGCTGGCCCGCGCCATGGGCCTGCCGTTTCAGGACCGGCCGGTGTTCACGCTGTTGCTGGCGCAGGGTGGGGAATTTGCGTTTGTGGTGTTCCAGGCCGCATCGGGCGCCAAGGTGTTCCCGCCAGAGACAGCATCGCTGCTGATAGGGGCAGTCGCCGTGTCCATGCTGCTGAGCCCGCTGGTGCTGGTGGCGATTGACAAGCTGCTGCTGCCGCGCTTTGCCCACTGCGGCGTGCCAGTGATGGAAGAAATATCGCAATTGCAGGAAGCCCCCGTGGTCATCGCCGGGTTTGGCCGCTATGGCCAGATCGTGGCGCGCCTGCTGCTGGCCGAGGGCTATGCCTGCACCGTGCTGGACCATGACGCCGAGATGATCGAGGCCGCCCGCAACTTTGGCTACCGCGTGTTCTATGGCGACGCGTCACGGCTGGATTTGCTGCGCACCGCCGGCGCAGGCACCGCAAAAATCCTCATGATTGCGGTGGACGACAAGGAGCAGTCCCTCAAAATCGCCGACCTTGCAATTGAACACTTTCCCGGCCTGCAAATCGTCGCCCGCGCCCGCGATGTGACGCACTGGCATGAGCTGCGGGATCGGGGCGTGATGCTGGTGCAGCGTGAAATGTTTGAGAGCAGCCTGCAAAGCGCCCGCAGCGTGCTGGCGCTGCTGGGCCGCACCCCGGAGCAGGTTGAGCAGACGGCCCAGCGCTTTCGCCAGCACAACCTGGCGCTGTTTGAGACCATGCGCCCGCACTACAAAGACCGGGCCAAACTGACAGCCACCGTCAAGCAAGGGCGCCAGCAGTTGGAGGAGCAGGTGGCACTGGAGCGGGCTCAGGCGAAAGCGCAGGCGCGGGGGAACGTGGTGCCGCAAGAGCCGGGGCCAGCCCCGGTGTCACAAATCCGCCACTGAAAAGACTTCGGGGATAATCAAGGCTGACTGCGTCCACGGCATCGGCCCAACCCAGCTTAAACCGATCCCTTTTCCCGGCTCGACTGTCCACGCCACATCCTCCCCAGACATGCGCGCCCGAATTTCAACCATAGTCGTCAACTTCAACGCAGGCCCCCTTTTACGCACGTGCATCGATTCAGTGCTGCGTTGCCCGCTGGATGTCGAAATCATCGTGGTGGACAACGCATCGAGCGATGGCAGCCTGGCCGCCATCACGGGTTTGCCGGGCGTTCAAATCATCCAGAACCCGGCGAATGTCGGCTTTGCTGCAGGCTGCAACATCGGCGCACGGGTAGCCACGGCGCAGTTTCTGCTGTTTTTGAATCCGGACTGCTCGTTTGAGCCCGGCGCGCTGTTGAAATTGCTGGACGCCTTTGCTGCAGACCCGCAAACCGGCATGGTCGGCGGCTTTCTCACAAATCTGGACGGAACAGAGCAGGCTGGGGGCCGCCGCGCCGTGCCCACGCCATGGCGTTCTTTTGTGCGCGCATTCGGGCTTGCCCGCTTTGCCAACCGCTGGCCCCGCCTGTTCTTTGATTTTCACCTGCACAAACAAAAACTGCCAGACCATGCGATTGAGGTGGAGGCTATCTCCGGCGCCTGCATGATGGTCAGCCGCAAGGCCATGGAGGATGTTGGCGAATGGGATGAAGGCTACTTTTTGCACTGCGAAGATCTGGACTGGTGCATGCGCTTCAGGCAGCGTGGATGGAAGATCCTGTTCGTTCCATCGGCCCAGATCACGCACGTGCTGGGGGTCTGCAGCCGCAGCCGCCCCGTGTTTGTGCAATGGCACAAGCACAAGGGGATGATGCGCTTTTACCGCAAGTTTTTCCAGCACCAGTACCCCAGTTTTCTGATGGGACTGGTCAGCATGGGCGTGTGGCTGCGATTTGGCCTGCTGGCTACGTACATCACCGCCAAACGGGCCGGCCGTGCGCTGGGCCTGGGGCGTGGCTAAAGCCGGCGCTTGCGCCGAAGCCCCAAACCGCGTCGGGGTTTTTGGCGCCAGCAGCCTGGTAGGCAGGTGCCTTCTTCCCATGCTGGGCAAGTCTGGGGCACGGGTGGCAGCGTTTTCGCGCAGCCCGCCCAGGCCGGATCAAGGTGACTGGGAGTGGCGCCAACTGGGCGGCGCTTTGCCGACGGTTGAGCGCGGCGCAACCATCCATGGCTGGATCAGCTTGGCGCCTATTTGGGTGCTGCCGGACTATTTTGAACTGCTCGAAGCGCATGGCGCCCGCCGGATTGTGGTGCTGTCGTCCACCAGCGTTTTCACCAAGCAGGACTCCAACGATCTGCAAGAAAAGGCGACTGCGCAGAGACTGGCGAATGCAGAAAAGCGTGTGGTTGAATGGGCGCAAAGCCGCAATGTGCAGTGGGTCGTCCTGCGCCCGACCCTGATTTACGGTTTGGGCCAGGACAAAAATATTGCGGAGCTCGCGCGCTTCATAAGGCGGTTTGGTTTCTTCCCGTTGTTTGGCCTGGCCCAGGGCTTGCGCCAGCCGGTCCACGCCGGGGACGTTGCAGCCGCCTGCCTGGCCGCCTTGCAACGGCCAGGGGCGGCCAACCGGGCCTACGATATTTCTGGCGGCGAGACGCTCGCTTACCGGGCCATGGTCACGCGCGTTGCTGTAGCCTTGGGCAGGAGCCCGCGCTTTGTGCAAGTGCCGCTGTGGACTTTCCGCCTCGCTTTGATGGCGCTTTGCCGCTTGCCCCGGTACCGGTTGTGGTCGGTTGCGATGGCAGAACGCATGTGCACGGACCAGGTGTTTGAGCACGCCGACGCGGCCCGTGACCTGGACTTCAAGCCCAGGGCTTTTTCGCTGTCGACGGCCGATTTGCCGCAGTGATCAGTGCTTGAGCATGCGGTTGATGGCAACCACCGCCTCCAGGTCAGCCCCGCCCACCAGGGCCAGCAGGCGAACCTTGGAGATCAGGTACAGGTACCGCGCCTGCGTTAGGTCGCGCAAAATCACCATGCGCTGCTGCTCCGCGTTCAACACGTCTATCACGGTGCGGCTGCCGGCCTGCAAGGACCTGCGGCTTGACAAGACCAGTTGGTCGGCCGAAAGCACGGCCTGCTCCAACGCCCGTATCTTCGGCAGACTCTCGGTGACGCCGCGAAACTCCTTGTTCACCCGCACGCCCAACTCACGCCGGGTCCCTTCCAGCGCCTGCTCAGCACGCTCCTGATTTGCAAGCGCCTGGCGGACCAGGGAATTCACGGCGCCGCCGGAATAAATGGGAATGTTCAACTGCAAGCCAATGGCGGCATTGGTGTAGCGCGACTGCAGGTTGGTCACGGTTTCGCTGTTGCTGCGCGACCACTGCGCCACGGCGTCCAGCGTGGGGTAATGGCCGGCGCGGGCTTTGGCCACTTCCTCGCGCGCGGCCTCAATTTGAGCCTTGAGCGACATCAACTGCGGGCTGTTCAGCTCGGCGCGTTCAATCCAGCCGTCCAGGCGCGCGGGCTGCAGGCCCAGCAGCTCAAGCTTGTCCACGTCCAGCCGGTCCAGCTGGTCCACCGGCTGGTTGACCAGCAATTGCAATTGCTGCAACGTGTACGTCACGCTCTGCCGCGCCTCAATCTCCAGCGCCAGGTTCATGTCCAGCCGGGCTTGCGCTTCGTCCACATCGGTGCGGATGCCGGCGCCGGCCGCAAAAATTTTGCGCGCCGCATCGAGTTGCGTCTTGTTGAATGACTGCTGGTTCAGCACCAGCGCAAGTTGCTCGTAGGTCAGCAAGGCTTCGAAATACGCGCTGGCAACCCGCACCACCAGAGTCTGCTCCTCCTGCGCCAGCAACGCCTCAGCGTCATCGACGAGCGCCCGTGCCTGGCGGTATTGGGCCGTCAACTGGGCGCGAAACAGGGGCTGGCGCACCGTCAAAGTCTGGTTGCTGCTGGGGTAACTGGTGTCGGTGGTCTGTTCCTGCCCCAAAAAATTGGGCGTTGTGCTTGACAACTGGTTGCGGTTGGCCGAGAGGCTCAGGCCCACACTGGGCAACAACTGGGCTTTGGCCTGCGGCAGCCGTTCGCGGCCTGCCAGGGTTGCGGCCCGGGTCGCCAGAATGTTGGCATCCTGCAGCTTGGCCGCCTCGTAAGCCTGCAACAGGTCCAGCGGCCACACGGCCATTGAAAAGCTGAGCATTGCGCTGCCCAGCACCAGACGATTGTGTTTCACGCGCTCACTCCTCTTTCATGGATGCTGCCATCCGCTTGGTCAATGGGCTCAGTAGGTAGGTCAGCATGGAGCGCTCTCCAGTGCGGAACACCACCTCAACCGGCATGCCGGGTTGGAGTTGCCGCTTGCCCAGTTTTTTATACCCTTCAGCGGTCACGCCGACACGGGCCAGGTAGTACCCAACACCAGTGCGGCTGTCAACCAGCAAGTCAGAGGACACCGAGACCACCTTGCCTTCCACCACCAATTGCGGCGTATGGGCAAATGAATTGAAACGCACATCCACCGGCAGTCCTGCATGCACCCGGTCAATCAAGTGGGGCAGCACGTGCGCCTCCAGCAGCAGCGCCTGTTCAACCGGCACGATATCCATCAGCTTTTGCCCCGGGCCGATCACACCGCCCACCGTTTGAAACGCCAGGCCTACCACCTGCCCCGCTGCTGGCGAACGGATCTCTGTGCGCCCCAGATCGTCTTTGGTGGTGCGAAAGCGCCCGGTTTCTGTCTCCACTTCCCGGCCTACATCGGTCAACTGCGTCTCAACCTCTTTGCGGGACTCCTGCTGCCGGGCAATGGCCCGCTGCCGCAGCTCGCCAATGGTCCGCTGGGCGCGTACCGTGTTGCCCATCAATTCGGCCAGCGACGAGCCCATTTCTGCCACCATGCGCTGCAGCTCCAGCTGGCGGTTGCGCGGCGCGTAGCCTTCGGCCACCAGCCCGCTGGTGTTTTTAAGTTCTTCATTGAGCAGCGAAAGCTGGCTGCGCCGGTTGCCGGTCATTTCGGTGTAGGCCCGCAGCAGCCCCTCCTGGCCCTGGATGCTTTCTTCGATGGACTGCAAATCGGCCCTCAAGCTGGCGCGGCGCGATTGAAAAAGCTGCTCCTGGGTCAGGGTGATCTGCCGAATTTGCGGATCGTCCATCGCCGCCTGCAAATCCGGGTGCCAGGTGATTTTGGCCAAGCCCTGCTGCTCTGCGCCCAGGCGCCCTTCCATGGCGCGCAGCCCCAAGTAACGCTGGCGGGATGTCTGGAAGTTCATGGTGGCGACGGCTTCATCAAGCTTGACCAATAGCTGCCCTTCCTTGACCTGCTGGCCCTCGGTCACCAGCACCTGTTTGATGATGCCGCCAGACAGGTGCTGCACGGTCTTGCTCTTGGTGTCAATGGCCACCATGCCCTGGCCCGGCACGCCTTCGTCCAGCGGGGCCAGTGCCGCCCACAGGAGAAAACCGCCAAAGCCCAAGGCCAACGCCCACAGGCCGATGCGTCCGGCCCGCGGGGCGTGTGATTTGGTCTCGGTTTTGGCCAGCACGTCGGTGATGTTCATCGCAGGCTGTGCCGCAGGATTGGATTTGGGGGCGTTAAATAGATTGGAATTAGCCATGGCAGACTCAACAAAAAGAAGGGGTCAAAACTGAATTTACGCCGCGAGCGGTGTTGCGGGCGAGGACGCGGCAAAGGTTGTAGCAGGCGTTGCCCCGCCCGCAGAAGGTCGTGCTGCTGGGCTGGAACGCTGCACGGCAGCCTGCAACGCTGCCAGCACAGCGTCACGGGGGCCTTCAATGTGGATGCGGCCGTCCGTGAGCAGCAACACGCGGTCGGCCACCGCCAGAATGCCGGGGCGGTGGGTAATGAGGATGACCGTCTTGCCCTGGGACTTCATGCTCTGCACCGTCTTGACCAGTGCCGCCTCGCCCACTTCGTCCAGATTCGCATTGGGCTCATCCAGCACGATCAGCGACGGTGAGCCGTAAACGGCCCTCGCCAAGCCAATGCGTTGCCGCTGCCCGCCCGACAGCAAGCCACCGGCCTCGCCGATGGGGGTGTCATAGCCCTTGGGGAAACGCAGGATCATGTCGTGCAAGCCGGCACAACGCGCTGCCTCAATCACCTGCTCGGAATCAATCTTGCCAAAACGCGCAATGTTCTCGGCCAGAGACCCCTCAAACAGCTCGATGTCCTGGGGCAGGTAGCCCACATGCGGCCCCAGTTCAACCCGGTCCCAGCCGTTCATCGGCACCCCGTCCAGCAGGACCTGTCCCGACACGTCAGGCCACACACCCATCAGCACACGCGCCAGCGTTGACTTGCCAGAAC
Source organism: Rhodoferax sp. (assembly GCA_025358555.1). Taxonomy (GTDB): domain Bacteria; phylum Pseudomonadota; class Gammaproteobacteria; order Burkholderiales; family Burkholderiaceae_C; genus JANYCG01. Next base: position 3,516 of record JANYJD010000287.1, on the reverse strand, counting down.
CCGAGGCGCCGAGCACCACCAGCACGGTACCGGCAGGGACTGATAAATCAATATTTTTGAGGATGGGGTTCGCGCGGCCGGGTGCAGTGGCTGCCACATCACGCAAAATGATCTGGCCGGTGGGCGGCACGCGGGACAAGGTAGCGTCCCGCGCGGGGAATCCCATCAGCAGCTTCTCCAGCCGCCCGAAGGCCGCGCGCGCGGCTGTGAAGCCCTGCCAGCCGCTCACAATCTGGTCAATGGGCGCCAAAGCGCGCGTCATCAGCACGTTGGAGGCAATCATCGCACCGGGCGAAATTTGCCCATCAATCACCAGCAGGGCGCCCGCGCCCAAGGCCAGCGATGACTGGGTGTAGCGAATGAACTTGCTCCACGCCACCACACGGTGCGTCAGCGCATGGGCTTTCGAGCCCTGGTCCAAAGACGCGGTGTGGCGCTGGGCCCAACGCCGGCGCAGGCTATCCAGCATGCCCATGGACTCAATCACTTCCGCGTTGCGCAGCTTGCTTTGCAGGAAGTTGGAGGCCTCCGCATTGGCAGCGATGGCGGCCTCTGACGGGGCCAAGGTGTGCCGGTGCCCAAACCAGGCCAATGAGGCCTGGATCACGGCAAAAACCAGGCCCAAGAAGCCAAGCCATGGGTGCATCAGGTACAGCACGACCATGTAAATGGGCGACCAGGGCGCGTCAAGAAACGCAAAAATGCCTTGCCCCGTGAGGAACTGGCGCACCTGGAGCAGGTCGCCAAACGGGCGCGCGGGCGATGTGCCGGACTGGCTTAATTGCGCCTCAAAACTGGCATTGAAAACCTGCGTGCCCAGGCGTTCGTCCAGGCGCACTCCCGCATGCACCAGCACGCGGGAACGCATCCACTCTGCAAAGGCCATCACCCCGAACAATGCCAGTGTCAGCAGCGACACGGCCACCAGCGTCAACTCGCTCTGGCTGGCCATGACGCGGTCATATACCTGAAGCATGTACAGCGTGGGCGTCAGCATCAGCACGTTGGCCACCATGCTGAAGACGACCACCATGAAGAACTCGTGCCTGAACGTCCACAGCGTGGCCGTGAGTTCGCTGCGCCGGAAGAATGCGGGTGTTTTCATTTGAAAGGATGTCTGGAGTGTTCAATCAGGCGGTGGCGGCCAGGGCAGTCGTGCGGGCCTGGCTGGCTTGCTGGGCTTCGGCATTGCCTTTGGCAAGTGCCGCCAGCACGTCGTCACGCGGCCCAAAGGCCCGGCTTTGGCCCTCATGCAGGATCAGCATCTTGTCAGCGACTGCCAATACGCTGGTGCGGTGCGTCATGATGACAAACGTGGTGCCGCGTGATTTAAGCTGGGCAATGGCGCTGGCCAAAGCCGCATCGCCGGATTCATCGAGGCTGGAATTGGGCTCATCCAAAACCACAAATACCGGGTCGTCATAGATGGCACGCGCCAAGCCCACGCGCTGGCGCTGGCCCCCCGACAACATGGCACCCTCACGCCCCACCGGGCTGTCATAGCCCTTGGGCAAGGCCATGATGGTGTCATGCAGGCCCACAGCCCGCGCGGCAGCCTCAACCTTGTCCGGATCAACATTGCCAAAGCGCGCAATGTTTTCAGCCAGCGTGCCATCGAACAGCTCAATGCCTTGGGGCAAATAGCCCACATGGGGGCCCAGCTCGGTTTTGTCCCAGGTGAAAACGTCAACGCCATCCAGACGGACCTTGCCACTGATGGCTGGCCAAAAACCTGCCAGCAGACGTGCCAGCGTAGTCTTGCCAGACGCCGATGGGCCCACCACTGCCAGCACCTCGCCCGGCTTCAATTCAAACCCCACGCCTTTCAGAATTTGCACCGTGGTGCCCGGCGCAGAGGCGATCAAGGTCTCCACCAACAAGGCTCCTTTTGGCGCTGGCAAGCTCATGCCCGGCGCACGGGCTGGCATTGCCGTCAAAAGCTGGTCCAGGCGGGACCACGATTCCCTGACATTCACCACGGCCTGCCACTGCGACACAATTTGCACCAGCGGCGCCAAAACCCGCCCGCCCAGCACCGACGCGATAATCATCATGGCCGAGCCGCCGTTGAGCTCGTTGCGCAGCACCAGCCATGCCCCCAATCCCAGCAACAGCGAACCGGTGGTGTTTTGCAAAAATTTGGACGCTGCCTGAAAAGCACCCCCTGCGTCTGACGCCTGCGCCTGGAGCTTCAAAAACTCCCTCTGCTTCTGCATCCAGCGGTGGTGAATGTCGCGCAGCATGCCCATTGATTCAATCACCTGGGCATTGCGCAACGAGCTGTCCGCATATTGCTGCGCCGCAAACGAGGTGCGGTTGGCCGCCAGCAGCGGCGGCTGCGTGCTGCGCTGGTTGAGCCAGGCAATGAAGGTCTGCAATATGGCCGCAGCCACGGCCGACCAGCCCAACACCGGGCTCATGGCGAAAATCAGGCCCAGAAACACCAATGACACCGGGGCTTCCATGCAGGCAATCAACACCGGCGTGTTCAAAAACTCCCGCACGGTGCGGAAATCGGTCATTGGCTGCGACGTGCCGCCCGGCAAACGCTTGAGGTTGGCTTCGAATATGGCGTTGAAAATGCGCGCGCTCAAGCGCTGGTCCAGCTCGATGGAGGCCTCATGCATCAACTGGCTGCGGGCCCAGTCCAGCACCTCCATCACCACAAAAACGCCCACCACCAGCAGCGTGAGCATAGCCAGGGTCATATGGCTGCGGCTGTTGACCACACGGTCATAGACCTCCAGCATGTAGGCCGAGGGAGCCAGCACCAGCAGGCTTGCAATCACGCTGATCCAGGCTGCGCGCCTGAAATAGGGTGTGAGGTCGCCTAGCGCCTCGCGCAGTGGAGATGCGGGTTTGTTTGGATTCATTGGGCCTCCTCGACCATCACATATTCGGGAACTTCGGCGCTGCCAGCGGCGGGGCCCAGGATTTCATTGGCCTCGTTGTCCTGGCCATCGCTAAACTGGAATGACAGCTCAAACACACCGTCGGCGCGGCAGGCCAGCAAAATTTCACGCAGCTTTTTTTCTTTGAAATTCGCTTCTTCCAAAGGCGTCAACGCCAGCGCAAAGCGCATGCGCCCGTCCAGCGTGTACATGGACAGTTGCCCGTCTTTTACGCTCAGCGTGTGGCGGTCAAAGTAGACCGGATTGGTGTCGCCAAAACGCACCAGCGGCAACGGCTTGCCCGCCAGCCGCGCCAAATTCAGCGGACTGTCCTGATGCTGAAACAGCAACCGGCTGGTGCGCGACACCGCGTAAATTGCGTTGCACACCATTTGCGAGCCCATTTCAGGAAAACGGTCGCGCAAGGTGCGGTACATCAAATGGTGCAATGCCACCCGGTTCCAGACGCGGGTTTGCTGCACCGTGGGTGCCAGCGCGTTGCAGACCTGCGCAAACGCCGCCTGCAAAGCGTGCAAGCGCGCCTGCTGCTCTGGCGAAGCGTTCAACGGCACCTGCAACATTAAATTCATATAGGAATTATATTACTTCCTATATGAATATTTAG
>JANYJD010000269.1 GCA_025358555.1 Rhodoferax sp. | reverse complement strand
TGCTTTGCGCCCTGCTGAGCAACGCCGTGGCACGCAAGGAAGCCGGCGTGAACGTGCTGCTGTACGGCCCGCCCGGCACCGGCAAGACGGAGCTTGCCAAAGTGGTGGCGCAGTCGTGCGGGCTGGAACTGTTTGAAGTGGAATATGCCGACCGTGACGGCAATTCTTTAAGCGGGCGCGATCGCTACCGCTCGCTGCAAATTGCCCAGGTGTTTCTCAAGGGCAGCGCGCAAGCGGCGCTGTTGTTTGATGAGGTTGAAGACGTTTTCCCGCCGATATCAAGCGAGGCCGCGCAACTGCTGGCGCGGGCCGAGCAGGTGGCCGCTCCCAGCAACGGCAGTGTGAATGGCAAAGCCTGGGTCAACCAGATTCTTGAGTCCAACACCGTGCCCACGATCTGGGTTACCAACCGCATTGAACAGATTGACCCGGCGTTTCGCCGCCGCTTTGCCTACCACCTGGAGCTCAAATCGCCGCCGCCCGGAGCGCGCGAAGGCCTGGTGCGCAAAACGCTGCAAGGTGTGCAAGTGTCAGACGAATTCGTCGCTCGGCTGACCGCGCGCAAGGGCCTGACCCCCGCGCAAATTCGTACAGCGGTGCGATTTGCCGGGCTGGTCAGCCCGGTTGTGGCAGACGAAGGGGTGGTGCAGGTGGCGCCGGAAAACGAGGCGCTGTCAACCGACGCGACTGTGGTCGAAGGCAAGCTGCTGGATGCAAAGTTGCGGGTTGGGAAAGCGCTGCAAGGCCCATTGCCCGATGCAAAAGCACAGCCTGGCAAAGCGGCTGCGCCCGTCAACCCCCTCGAAAGCCTGATCGAGCGCCAGCTTAAAAACGCCGACTACGCCCTGGGCAACAAGGCAGCCGATTCGCGCGCGCGGCGCATGGTCACCAGCTATGACCTGGCCATGCTGAACGTCGAAACGCGCTACGAAATACCCCGAGTGGTGCAGGCCCTGCAGGCGCGCGGCCACGGCACCTTGTGCTTTTACGGTGCGCCGGGCACCGGCAAAACCGCGCTGGGCGAGCACATTGCCACGGCGCTGGACAAGCCGCTCATCATCAAGCAGGCCAGCGACCTGATGAGCAAGTTTGTGGGCGAGACTGAGCAGAACATGGCGGCCATGTTCAAGGAAGCGGAAGCAGAGAAAGCAGTGCTGCTGCTTGACGAAGCCGACAGCTTCTTGCAGGACCGGCGTGGCGCGCAGCGCACCTACGAGGTGACTGAGGTCAACGAAATGCTGCAAGGCATGGAGCGCTACAACGGCATCTTCGTCTGCACCACCAATTTGCTGGAAAAGCTTGACCAGGCGGCGCTGCGCCGCTTCACGTTCAAGATCAAGTTCAATCCGCTGAACACAGAGCAGCGCGAGCGCATGTTTGTGGTGGAAGCGCTGGCGGGTGATGCAACCCAGGTCACCCCGGCGATCCGAACCCGCCTGCACTTGATGGACCAGCTCTGCCCCGGCGACTTTGCAGCTGTGAAGCGCCAGTGCGACATTCTGGATGCAACCTTCAGCGCCTCAGAATTTCTGGAGCAACTGGAGGCCGAGCACCGCATCAAGCCCGAGGTGCGCGAGAACCGGGGCATTGGGTTTTTGAAAAAATGGCATTAAATCGTGCTCTAGCCCTTGTCTGTAGTGCATAAGAAGCTATATTAGTAATAGCGTCATTGAATTTAGCAGACGGCTGCCAGCACCGCTTGCCCATACGCCTCCAGCTTCCTTCCCCCAATGCCGCTGATGCCCCGCAAATCATCCAGAGACTGCGGCGCGCGTTCGGCGATGGCGGCCAGCGTGGCGTCGTGGAAGATCACATAAGCGGGCAGGTTGTGCTCGCGTGCCACCTGGGCGCGCCAGGCTTTGAGGGCGGCAAAACGCGCTTGCGCTGCGTCGTCCAGCGCGATGGCGGCTTTGGGCAAGGCGGGCTTGCCGCCGGTTGATTTTGATGATGACGATGACGAAGTGCGCTTGCCTTTGCGCTCTGCCGGTGCCGACACCGATTCACGCAGGCGCACAGCCACATCGCCCTT
>JANYJD010000259.1 GCA_025358555.1 Rhodoferax sp. | reverse complement strand
CGTCGGCAGAAGGGTTTTTGCTGGAAGTTGACGCCACCGCGCTGATCAATGCCGCGCAGGCCAGCGCCGTACTGCGCTAGTGCAGTGTTGCATTCTTGATGGCACAAATAAAACGGATGGATTTTTGGTCAGGGCAAGGCGTAAACCACAGCGATACCAGTGGGTATCGCGCGGATTTGCAACGCCGCCATGGCCGAAAAGGCACCGTTTTATGTGCCAGACAGAGTGCAACACTGCGCTAGTGCGAACCACGCAGACGATCAAGTCAAAGCAACGCCAATCCACTGAAAGACTCACATGAAACTTCTGAAATTGCTGCACCGCGCTGCCTGCGGCGCGGCGCTGTCCGTGATGGCGTCCACCGCCTGCGCCGCCGACTACCCCGCCCCCGCACAGGGAAGCTGGACCGTCAAGGACTTCCGCTTTTCAACCGGCGAGACCTTGCCTGAATTGCGCCTGAACTACACCACGGTTGGCGCCCCCACGGGCGAACCCGTGCTGATACTGCACGGCACCACCGGCTCGGGCGCGGGCCTGTTGTCACCCTCGTTTGCGGGCGAGCTGTTCGGGCCCGGCCAGCCGCTGGATGCCAGCCGCTACTACATCATCCTGCCCGATGCCATTGGCACGGGCAAATCAACCAAACCGTCCGACGGTCTGCGCGCGGCTTTCCCCAAGTACAACTACGACGACATGGTGGACGCACAGTACCGGCTGGTGAAGGAACACCTTGGCGTTAAGCACCTGCGCGTGATCGTCGGCCTGTCAATGGGCGGCATGCAGACATGGATCTGGGGCACCAAATACCCCGACTTCATGGACGCGCTGGTGCCGATGGCGTCGCAACCGTCCGAGATGTCCAGCCGCAACTGGATGCTGCGTCGGCTGATCACAGATTCCATCCGCAATGACCCGGCGTGGAACAACGGCAACTACACTCAGCAGCCGCGCAGCGCGCAATTCGCCTCGGTCTTCATGGGCATTGCCACCAATGGCGGTAGCCAGGCGCTGTACAAGGCGGCGCCCACCCGTGAGAAAGCCGACCAGTTGCTGGATGGCCGACTCAAGGCGCCATTTGCCGGCGACGCCAACGACCACCTGTACCAGTGGGACAGCTCGCGCGACTACAACCCGTCCCCCGGCCTGGAGCGCATCCAGGCTGCACTGCTTGCCATCAACTCAGCCGACGATGAACGCAACCCGCCCGAGACCGGCATCATGGACCGCGAGCTCAAGCGCGTGAAAAATGGCCGCTACTACCTGATACCCGCCAGCGACGAGACCATTGGCCACAGCAGCATTGGGCTGGCTGCACTGTGGAAGCAGCCGTTTGCGCAATGGCTACAGGGCGTGCCACGCAAAAACCGGTGACTTGGCCAATATTCATCAATTGACACGATTTTTGACATTTTTTCAAGCAAAAACAGGCTGAAGCCCTCGTCCCACGTGCATAGTTAGCTACTATTACTATAGTACACTAAACTAACTGGGAGGCGCATGCCCGCAGGATCGGGTTACGCAGCCGATTTGCGCCGCGCCTTCCAGGCGCCAAAAAAGATCAGCAAACCGGGGATGAAAATCATCGCCCAGATGATCTTGTCGAGGTGCGCTTTCACGAACGGGATATTGCCAAAGAAGTAGCCAATGGTGATGATCCCGCCGACCCACAGCGCGCCGCCTGTCACATCATAAAACGTGAATTTGGCGCGGGTCATTTGCGCAACGCCGGCCACAAATGGCGCAAAGGTGCGCAAAAACGGCATGAAGCGCGCCGCCACAATAGTGATGCCGCCGTATTTTTCGTAAAAATCATGCGCCTGGTTGAACGCACGCTTGTTGAAGAATTTTGAGTCTTCCCACTGGAACACTTTGGGGCCAAAGTGGCGGCCAATCGCGTAGTTGGACTGGTTGCCCAGCACCGCCGCCGCAAACAGCAGCCCGACCGAAAGCGGGTAGCTCATCAAGCCCACGCCGCACATGGCACCCACCACAAACAGCAGCGAATCACCGGGCAAAAATGGCATGACCACCACGCCCGTCTCGACAAAAATCACCAGAAACAGCAGGGCATAAACCCACAGGCCGTAGTTGGTGACAAACGTCTCCAGGTATTTGTCAACGTGCAGGATGAAGTCAAGCAGAAAGGTCAGGAGTTCCATGGGACGGGATTATCCCTGCATCGCCCGCGCGATTCGTGGCGGCATCACTTGCGTAACGCCCCGTGTTCACACGGCGCAATACTTTTCTTGAATCTCCGCATCGGCCAGCAATTCAGCCGCATTGCCCTGGTGCACGATCTGGCCCTGCTCCAGGATGTAAGCGCGGTCTGAAATCGACAGCGCGCGCTCCACGTTTTGCTCGACCAGCAGGATGGTGGTGCCTTGCTGTTTCATGCGCAGGAACAGGTCAAACATTTCGTCCACCAGCAGCGGCATGATGCCCTCCGACGGCTCGTCAAGCAAAATCATGCGAGGCCGTGCCATCATGGCGCGGGCAATCGCCAGCATTTGCTGCTCGCCGCCCGAAAGGGAAGTCCCGTCCTGTTGCAGGCGTTCTTTCAAGCGGGGAAAGGTCTGGGCGATTTCATCAACCATGGCGCTCATCTCGCCTCGCCGTGCACTGGCCAGCAGGCCGAGCTGCAGGTTCTCTAAAACCGTCAGCCCGGCAACGATGCGGCGCTCTTCGGGCACATAGGCCAGCCCCCGGTGGTAGCGCGCGTGGGGCGGCAACGCCAGCAGGTCTTCGCCGTCAAAAATGGCCCGGCCTTTGCACTTGGACAGCAGCCCCATCACGGTGCGCAACGTGGTGGTCTTGCCAGCCCCGTTGCGCCCCATCAGCGTCACAATCTCGCCGCGCTTCACTTCAAAGCTCAGACCCTGAATCACGTGGCTGTGGTCGTACCAGGCATTGAGTTGTTCAACTTTAAGCATGGCGGGTTCTCAATTCTTCTGGCCGAGGTAGACGCGCCGGACTTCCGCATTGGCGCGGATGTCGTCCGGCTTGCCATCGGCCAGCAATTCGCCATGGTGCAGCACCACCAGCCGCTGGCATAGGCCCATCACCATCTTCATCTTGTGCTCTACAAGGATAACGGTGCGCTCCTGGGAGAGTTGCAAAATCAAGTCCATCATCACCGTGGTTTCCTGCGGCGACATGCCTGCCGTGGGCTCGTCCATCAGCAGCAGCTTGGGCTCGCAGGCCAACGCCATGGCCACCTCCAGCGAGCGCTGCTGGCCGTGCGCCAGGTCGCCAGCCAGCTTGTTGCGGCTGTCTGCCAGGCCGACGCGCGCGAGCAGGCTCTCGGCATCTGCGATCAACTCACCATAACTTTGCCGCGCTCGGAATATCTGAAACCGCGAGGACCGCATTTGCAGCGCCACGCGCACGTTTTCATGGGCGGAAAGCTGCTTGAAAACGTTGGTGATCTGAAAACTTTTGGCAATGCCGATGCGGGCAAATTCATGCGCGGCCAGCGCGGTGATGTCGCGGCCACTGAAAAGCACCTGTCCCGTGCTTGGCGCAAGCCCTCCGCTGATAACGTTGAAAAATGTGCTTTTGCCCGCGCCGTTGGGGCCGATGATGGCAGTGAGCTCTCCCGCTCGAAACGTCACGCTGATGTTGGTGAGCGCCTGGAATTTGCCAAAACTGCGCGAGACCGCGCGGGCTTCAAGAATCGGCGCGTCGGTCACGACGACGCTCCGTGCCGACGCTGCCAGCGGTCCATCTGGTGCAGCAACGTGCCCCAGATGCCCTTGGGGAAAAACAGCACAAACAACATGAAAATAATGCCCACCACGCCCATCCAGTAACGCGTGAGGTTGGTCACCACGTCTTCCAGATACAGGAACACCGCCGCACCCACAAACGGCCCGAAAAACGTGCCCATGCCGCCCAGCAGGCACATCATCACCGCCTGGCCTGATTGCAGATAGTGCAGTGAATCAATCGGCACGATGGACAGGTGCAAGGCCCGCAGCGCACCCGCCATGCCGCAGATGCCGGCCGACAGCACAAACACCAGCAGCTTGGTGCGTGCCACGTCGTAGCCGCAGGCGACTGCGCGTTTTTCATTCTCCCGAATCGACTCAATCACGGCTCCAAACGGTGAGTTGAGCACGCGCGACACAAACCACAGCGCCAGCGCCACAAAGACCAGGATGACGTAGTACTTGTTGAGAGGATTCATGAAATCAATGCTGATACCAGGCAGGTTGATGCTTTCCACCCGCACGCCGCGCAGACCGTTTTCGCCGCCGGTCCAGCCATCGGCCTTGTAAAAAGCGTAGTAGACGATTTGCGCCAGCGCCAGCGTGACCATTGAAAAATAAATGCCGCGCGTGCGGATGGCCAGGTAGCCAATGACCAGCCCCGCAAGGCATGAGGACGCCACGCCCACCACGATGGCGGCCCACCACGGCCACCCTGCATGCACCACTGAGATGCCCGCCAGGTACGAGCCGACGCCCAAAAACGCAGCATGGCCAAACGACAGCATGCCCGTGTAGCCAAACAGCAGATTGAAGCCCACGGCGTACAGGCCAAAAATGAGAATGTTGACCGACAGCGCGTCATACGGCATGAGAAACGGGAACACGAGCAAAAACGCAACGGCTGTGGCAACCCGGTGCTGCCGCGCAAATTCCACGGCGGATATGAGTGCGCCTTTCATTGCGTCAACTCATCAACCCGGCTTTGCCAAAAAAACCCTGCGGGCGAATCAGCAGCACTACGGCCATCAACACGAAGATGGACAGCTCGGCATATTCCGGAGCCACCAGCGAGGTCATGGCAAACACGATGCCCACCAGCAGACCTGCGACCACTGCGCCCGGCAATGAGCCCATGCCACCCACCACCGTCACCACAAACGACTCAGCAAGAATCGGAATGCCCATCTCCGGGTTGACGGCCCGCGTAGGGGCCGCAAGCAAGCCCGACAGCCCTGCGATGGCCGTGCCAATGCCAAACACCAGCAACCAGACCTTGGAGATGTCTATCCCTAGCACCTTCACAATTTCGGCATCGCGCGAACCCGCGCGGATGATCAAGCCGTAGCGCGTTTTCTCAATGAACAGCCACAGGCCCAAAACAATCACTGCCGTGGCGGCTATCAGGAACAGCCGGTACAGAGGAAAGTGGCCAAAGCCCAGAAACACCGAGCCTTTCAGTTCTGCGGGTGTGGAGACGGGCATGCCTTCAATGCCAAACATGAACCGCATCAGGTCAATCAATACATACGACAGCCCGAAGGTGAGCAGCAGCGGGTAATCAATGCCCCGGCCATACAGGGGCCGCACCAAAAACCGCTCACACACCAGACCGACGGCACCGGTAGCCAGCGGCACCAGCAACAGGCTGAACCAGAAGTTGCCGGTGACGCCCAGGCTGTAGGCCCCCAGGAAGGCACCCACCATGAAAAACGCGCCATGCGCAAAATTCACCACGGTGAGCATGCCGAAGATCAGCGACAGGCCAATTGCCAGCAGCGCATAGACAGCGCCCAGCGCTATGCCAGTCATCAATTGCAGGGCAAACAGTTGGGGCGTGATGTCCAGCATGCGGCAAAGTTAGGTGTTGAGAAACGTGCTGAAAGTTGGTGAACGGCGCTGTAGGTCGCTCATTCGCGACTATCAGGTGCTGATTTTGTGGCCGAGCTCATCACACGAGCGCAGGTTTTTCTCTTCTGCGCTCTCGATGGCCAGCACATTGAACACGTCGTACTTGTCTTTCATGTTCTTTGATTTGGATTCCACAATCACCACCGACTGCACCGACTGGTGGTCGCACTTGCGGTAAAACTGCTCGCCCTTGTACCAGTTGTAGCGCAACTGGCGCAGCGCAATGCTGACCTTGACCGACTCGGTCGATTTGGCTTCGCGCACCGCCTGCAGCACGCTGCGCACACCGGCGTAGCCCAGCGCGCCGTAGTCAGACGGCACATTGCCGCCATGTGCCTTGCGGAATTTGTCGTTGAACGCCTTGGCAGCCGGAATTTTGTCTTCCATGCCCCAATAGTAAGAAGTGCCGCCCAGAATGCCCTCAAACGCATCCGCGCCGCCCGCCTGGCGTGACGTGTACAGCAGCACTGGCGCAATGATTTTGGTGTTGGCTTTGAGGCCAAAATCAGTTGCCTGCTTGGCCGAGTTCACCAGGTCACGGCCAAAATTGCACAGCACCAGAATGTCGGGTTTGAGCGCCTGGATTCGCGGCAAAAAGGCCGAGTAATCGGCAGCGCCCAGGGGGTGGCGAATGTCCGCCAGCGTCTGCGCGCCCAGCGCTTGGCCCGCCCGCTGGAAGCCGCGGACCATCTCATGGCCATAGGCGTAGTCAGCGGTCAGGTACACGATTTTTTTGCCGAATTTCGGGAAGGCATACCGCGCCACGGCACCCGCCGTCAAATGGGGGTTGAGCGCCTCATGGAAGGTGTACAGGCTCCAGTCTTTGGCCTCGTTGATCGCGTCGGACTGGCTGATCGAATTGAAAATTATTTTGCGGTCGCGGCACACAGCGTTGATGGACAGCTGCGTGGCTGCGGACAGCGAGCCGACCACAAAATCAACCTTGTCTTTCTCGATCAGCTCCAGCGTGCGCGTAGCCGCTTCGCCGGGGTTGAGCTTGTCATCGCGCACCACCAGCTCGCCCTTGCGGCCATTGAAGCCGCCACTCTGGTTGAACTCGGCCACGGCAATTTCCGCCGCACGAACCTGGTCTTGCGCTTCGGCGGAAAACGCGCCAGTGAGCGGCACGGGGAACCCGATCTTGATTGGCGTGGCCTGCGCGCGCGCTGTGCCAATCAAGGCCGGGGCAACGGCTGCAACCGCACCGGCCATGATCAGGGAACGGCGGCGTGGATTGACTTGTTCGGCGATTTCAAGCGATGCTTGAACTGGTGCTTGAACTGGTGCTTGCGGGGTCGTCATGGATGTCTCCAGTGGTTTGAAAAGAGGGGGAAATTTGTTGTTCTGACAGATCGACGGCGGTCTGCATCATGACGTCGCGCGCGTTGCGCACCACTACGGCAGCAGGAGAGCCAGCCCCTGTGCCAGGCGATGCAATCCCGGCAGTGGCTTGCATGTAGGCACCAAGCGCCCTTGCGCGATCAACCACCCGCTGGCCAGGCAGCAGGCGCAACTGCTGGTACGCCTGCAGCCCTTGCGCGTTGGCACCGTATTGCGCAATGCAATCCGTCAGGGCCATGGCATCCTCAGCCGCCTTGGTGACGCCCATGCCCACATGGGGCCGCGCCACAAAAGATGCGTCGCCCATCAGTGCGATGCGGTCAAACACAATGCGCTGGCTGGCGCAATCGTAAATCGGCTGCAAAAAGGGTTGGGCTGTTTTTTCCAGAATCTCGGCAAACTGGGGGGCCAGCAACTGGCGGGCGGCCTGCCGGGCAGCAGCCACCTGTTGCCATGCCACTTTGTTGGGCGGCAAGCCCAGCGGGTAGTGCTGGCCATCGGCGTCGGTCATCAGCGCGTGCAAAGCCCCATCATTGGCAGCCGGGCGATACCAGACAAAGTTGTAGCGGCGCTGCCCGCGCGCCACCGCATTGCCGGCGCCTGCAACCGGGTAGCCGATCAATTGCTCGCCGCTCGGCAAGCCAAAGCCAAAGGTATCGAACACGGTGTCCAACGTGAGCTTTGACAGCACGGACTCATCGCACACGCCGCGCCAAGCCACGTATCCCGCGTACTCCACCGCAACTTCAGGTGCCAAGGCGTTGCGAACCAACGAACGGATGCCGTCAGAGGCCACTGCCACATCGGCTTCGAACGTGCGGCCATCCTCACACACCACGGTGACGCCGTGCGGGCTTTGGTGAACTGCCAGCACCGACGCGCCCTGAACGTAATTCGCTGGGGGAAAAGCTGCCAGCAGCAGCGCGTAAAGCCGGCTCCATGAGGTCAAAACCTGCGTCACCGAAGCCTGCTGTGCAATGCTGCCATCCCGCGCCACCACAACGCGCTTCCTGACGACTACGCCCAACGGCACGTTTGGCGCAATGCCGCAGCGCGCCAACGCCACCACCAGCGGGCGGTGCGTCACGATGCCCGCGCCACGGCCATCCAGCGAGTTGACTGCTTTCTCTAATACTTTGACCTCATGCCCAGCGCGCCAAAGCATGTTGGCGGCGAGTAGGCCGCCCAGTGATCCGCCGATGACGAGAATCTTCGCCATCAGGCGTGGGCACCGACCGTTTTGGCATCGAGCCGGGCCTTTTCTTCGGCCGGGTAGTTGAGCTCAACCACAAGCCCACACGGGTCGTCCAGAAAAAGCTGGTGGAGCCCAATCGAGGGAACGGTGCGCTCACGGCACGCCACGCCCAGGCGTTTCAAATGGGCCAGCATGCCCTCTAGCCCCGTGGCCATCAACGCAACATGGTCCAGCGCGCCAGTGCCGTGCAAAGAAGAAGCATCCTTGTCGCCAAGGTAATCCTTGAGGCCTTGCGGGTCGCGCGCGTCGATGCCGATCACGTGCACCATGGCGTTGGCCAAGTGCGCATGATCACCGTTGTAAAGCCACATGCCCGGAAACGGGAACTCCGGACGCGGGCCGACCGTCAAGCCAAGCACGGATTCATAAAAAACCCGGGTGGCTTCAATGTCGGTCGTGCGGATAGAAAAATGGTTCAGTGAATAGGCCATGACGTGTGCTCCTTGAGTCTTGGTGGCTGGGCGTTCGCTTCCTGGCACATGACACCGTCCAGCGACAGCAGATAGCTGCGAACCCGGTCGCGAATGGTACTTTCATCCCAGCCAGCCGGGCCGGCATCGCCGTCTTGCTCCCCGTGCCCGTACACCCAGCGCCGGATGCCCATGTAGAAAACCCCGCCATGCAGGCCCATCAACAACTCAAGCTCACGCAAACTGGGCTTGCTGCGACCGGCCTGCCCCCTGAAGCGGCGGGTTTCCCGCACCAGGCGGGGGAACAATTTTTCGCGCAGCATGGCGAAGTACCGGTCTGTGATGTAGCGGTCGCTCATGCCTGAAAAAATGAAAATGCGGACCCAGTCACGCTCCATGATCACGCGGGCATAGTCGGCATAAAACAGGGTGAACTTGGTTTCAACGTCCATCGCCTTGTCATCCAGCAGGCTCTCCCACTCGGGCCGCCAGCGGCCCTCGAACAGGTCGGCGTAGACGCGCTCGATCAACGCCTGTTTGGTCGGGAAATAGTGGTACAGCAGCGTGTGGGTGATCCCCAACCCGCCCGCGAGGTCGCGCAGTTGGCCACCCAACCCGTGCTCCGAGAAAAACCGCACGGCGCCCTGCACGATCATCCGCTCACGCTGCGCGGGCAGCAGCCTGCGCCGTGGCTCGACCGCGCCCGCTGCCAGACTGGCAGGGTTTTTACGGATGCTCGTCGTTGGTGGAGTGGTTAACATCCATGCTAATTTAACGCTTGGTCAATAAGCGTTGAATCGGGATAAACCCGAAGTTGCTTGCAACCACCAGAATTCTCAAGGCACCGACATGGAACTTCAAGGCAGCGTGACGATTCCAGCCGAACCCGGGCAGGTCTGGCAGGCACTTAACGACCCCGAGGTTTTGCGCAAGTGCATCCCCGGCTGTGAAGAAGTGCGCCAGATTTCACCGCAGGAGATGCATGCGCGGGTCATGCTCAAGCTCGGCCCGGTGCGGGCCAACTTTATTGGCAAAGTGCTTCTGACCGATGTGCGGCCCCTGCTAGGCTGCACGCTGAACTTTGAGGGCTCGGGCGGCAGCGCGGGGTTTGCGCGCGGCAGCTCCGTCATTTCTCTGGCTTCAGTGGCCGGTGGCACCCAGGTCGATTACACCGCACAGGCGTCGGTGGCGGGCAAGCTTGGCCAGATTGGCGGGCGGCTGATGGATGCGTCGGCCCGCCAGATGGCCGACCGGTTTTTTGCTGCGTTCAGGCAGGAAGTGTCTGAGGCCTCCCCTAACGCAGATGAGGCGTCAGGCTCAACGGCAGGCTTGGTAACTGAGCCGAGCGCCGTCGCGACGACCCCCTTGCCCGCCGGTTTCTCCACCCGCGATGCCCCATCTACCCGCGCGACGCCTTCAGGCATGCCCCACAGCACCCAACAGCCTGAGCCCGAGCACTGGTTTGATCGGCAAAAGCCATTCCTGCTGTGGTTTGCCGCAGGCGTGTTCGCCACTTCGTTGGGTGTGTGGATGGGCGCGCACTGGCTGCGCTGAAAACATACTCAACATCTGTTCAGTACTTCGTCAAAACCTTGTGATGCCCGCATCCTCAACAAGCACGCTGCCATGAAAGCTCCCGCATTCGCATACGCCCGACCCAAGCGATTGGCCGACGTGCTGGCCCTGCTTGAAAAACACGGCGACGAGGCCCGCCTGCTGGCCGGCGGCCAGACGCTGCTTGCCACGCTCAACATGCGCTTGTCGGAGCCCGCGCTGCTGATTGACATGCAGGCAGTGTCGGAGCTAAAAGGGCTCAGCATCGAGGGCAACTGCTTGCGCATCGGCGCGATGGCGACGCACAGCCAGATTGAAGCGTCTTCCCTGGTGGCACAACACGCACCGTTGCTGCGCGTGGCGGCACCGCACATTGCCCACCGCGCCATCCGCAACGTGGGCACCTTTGGCGGCTCCATTGCCTATGGCGACCCGGCAGCGGAATGGCCAGCCTGCCTGATGGCGCTGGACGGCGTGGTGGTGGCGCGCAGCCTGCAGGGCGAGCGGCGCATTGCCGCGCAGGATTTTTTCACCGGCCTGTACACCACGGCTCTTGCAGCGAATGAAGTCATCGTGTCCTGCGAGGTGCCGATTGCCGGGCCAAACCAGCACTTTGCGTTTGACGAATTGGTGCGCCGCCATGGCGACTATGCGGTGGTGGGCCTGGCGGCGTGTGCAAAAGCCCATGACGGTGTGCTGAAGGACGTGCGGCTGGCCTGGATTGGCGTGGGAAGCATGCCGCAGCGCTCGCGCGCCACCGAGCAG
>JANYJD010000234.1 GCA_025358555.1 Rhodoferax sp. | reverse complement strand
AGCCATCATGTGCCGCAATATCAAGACGCTGTTCGACTTTGCGCCGCCCGCCACCGAGCTGGAAATACGGGACGCATCGCTGCAGTTTGTGCGCAAACTTAGTGGCTTCAACGTCCCGTCCAGAAGCAATGCTGATGCCTTCGACCTGGCGGTGGTGCAGATTGCGGCCACAGCCCGCACGATGATTCAGTCGCTCGTCACCACGGCCGACCCGCGAGACCGGGAGGTTGAGGCTGCGCGAGCCAAGGCGCGGTCAGCCGAACGGTTTGCAAGCCCGCGCGTGGCACCAGAGACCGCAGAACAGATCGATCAACATCCATCGAAGCCCAAACCATGATCACCGTTGAATTCCTCATCACCTGCCTGATCGTCGTCTTGATTCCTGGGCCGGGGGTGGTGCTCACACTCTCTAGCGGCATCATTCACGGCCGTCGCGCCAGCGTGTTCACGGCGATTGGATGCACGGCCGGCATCGTGCCGCATTTGCTGGCCACGGTGCTCGGGCTGGCGGCGGTGCTGCACACCAGCGCGGTGGCGTTTCAGGCGCTCAAGTTTGCGGGTGTGGCCTACCTGTTCTACATCGCGGTGGCGACTTGGCGTTACAAGTCAGCCTTTGTCCTGGGAGCCGACTCCTCCTCTGGTGGCACCGCTGGTGCCACGGGCCATCGCAGGTCAGCCCGCCGCGCCACCAGCCCGATGACGAAGGCGTTTATTGTGAACATTCTCAACCCGAAGCTGACCATTTTCTTCCTCGCCTTCCTACCGCAGTTTGTGGAGCCCAACGCCGCATCGCCACTGGCGCAACTGCTGCTGCTCAGCGGCATCTTCATGGCCATGACGTTTGCCGTGTTCGTGGTGTATGGCTTTCTGGCCCATGCCTTTCGCAAAGCGGTGATCGAGTCACCGCGCGTCCAGGCCTGGTTGCGCCGCGGTTTTGCCGTAGCCTTTGCGGCGTTGGGGCTCAATTTGGCGTTTTCAGGCAAGTAATTGGGGCTAACCGGGCATAAGATACGCCTGCAGCCCTTTTGGGGTGTGCATGGATAGCTATTGTTTACATAACATGTTGCAACTGACGGGGCCCATGGGAATTACCGCAATCCGGGTGATGTCAGGTTGCGACCGCTGCCGACACCACGCTTCGCACCCCCTGGCGCCGGGCTTGACTCAGTTGCCAGCCGCCAGCCGCTGATCGATCCATTTGAAAGCCGCTTGCACGTCGTAGTTGCCAGCGTGCCCCTGATCCCAATGAAGGGCGTAGTCAATCGACTTGACTTTGGCATCTGCGCTCAGTGCACGGCTAAGGTTGTGCGCCACGGTGAAGGACGTGTCGCGGTCGCGCGCGCCGACGCGGATGCGCCAATTCGGCGTGATGCCATCCGTCTTGCCGACATAGGGCAGCGCGTTGATCAACTTGTACTGGTTCAGGACAAATGCCTGCTGGGGAGCGCCTGCCCATGTAAAGCCGGTATTGCGCAGCCCAACATCGCTTTGCACAGCGTTGACCGCATCGCCGCCGTTGTTGTTGTTCCATGCGTACTCGGTGAAGTTCGAATAGACCTGGGCTGCGCTGCCGAACAGGTTCGACTCGCCGCCATGGTAATTGCCGAAGATGGCGGCGCCAGTGCTCGTCGTGTCGGCTGTCGCGGTCGTCGAAAGGATGGCGGTTTGTCCGACTTGATCGAAACTCGACATGGCTTTAAGTCGCGCCTGCTTGGCCACAAATTTAAAGTATTTCGTCATATCGAAGGATGTGACCGTGCCACCAGCATCGACGTCGATGAAATCGTTCTTGTAGCTCAGGGTCCCACTGCCGCCAGCCACGCCGTTGGCGGCAGCGGTTCCAGTCGCGTTGAAGGCAACGAAAGGTTTGCCTGACTTGACATACGTGCTTGCTGCCTTTTTGAACTCGGTTTGCAAGGCGGCCAGCATGTTGTCGGTGGTCAGCGACGTGCCGTCCTCGTTTTTCAGGCTCAGACCGGCTTGGTAGCTCACAAACTTTTTCATCAACTCGGCGCTACCGGCAGGATCAGGATTGGCGGCCCGCACCAGTTCAGTCCCGGTGGAATCCACAATCAGTCCAGCTTTCTGGTCGGCCGAGACTGATTTGCGTGTGTCCAGCACATTGAACATCCACTCGTAAGCTAGGTCGGCACTACCCATGTCCTGAATGGGGCAGTATGCCGAGATCGCGAAAACGCTGTCGCTGATCGAGCTTTTGCCATTGGTGTCAATGCCCGCTGCACCGGCAGCTTTAAGATACGGCAGATAGTCAGCGTGGTCACCTGTAGCGCCGAGTTGGGTGCTCTGCGCGCCGCCGCCGCTCGTGCCGTTGACCACGATGCGGTTGGCGTTACCTGGCATGCTGCTGTCGTTCAGGCGCAGGTAGCGCACGGCAGCCTTGGCGTCAACAATGGCTGCAGGTGCTTTACCCTGGTAGATCCCGTCGGTATAAACCCCTGCAGGCGCAGTTGCACCACGACTGCGCGAGGCGATTGTGATGTAGACGAAGCCGCGGCTGAGGGCAGCACCAATCTTGTCGGTGTCGCTGGTGCTAACAAAGGCGCGACCGGCGACAACGTCGGCACCGCGGTAGTTGGTGTTGGTGATGGGGCTCACACCATCCCAGCCACTCAGCCCGCCCTGATAGCTGGCAAACCAGCCAGCATTGTTGACGTTGAGCAGGATCGGATTGTCCTGCTTGGCAGCGTCGGCCTCGCGAACAAAGATATTCATGTTTTGGTAGCCACAGGCGCGGTTATCCACCTGGATCGGTGGCCCCAGTGTCGGCTGTTGAGGTGCCAAACTCATTGGATTGGCGACGTAGCACACTTCGCGGTACCAGCGCACTGGCGTATTTACGCCGTCCAGCGTAATGTTGATCGTCGTGTACTTAGTCTTGTCGAACGCCAATTTGCTGTCGAACGCACCAGGTCCAGCCGCCGCGGTGACAGGGACTGTTGGCGTACTGTCACCCCCGCCGCAAGCGGCAAGCGCAGCGGCTGTGCTGGCGGTTAGTAGTAGCATGCGGGGCCAAGTCCGCTTGAGATGGATAGTCAAAGTCGTCTCCTTTTGTAATGCCCAGAGGGCGTGAAAAAAATCAGGTGTTAAAACTCAGGTGTCATAACTCAGGTGTCGTCGGCAGTCAGTGCGTGCAGTGCCTGCGGTGGTGCGACGGAATACACCGCGCCGGGCGCGTTGCGGGTCTTCAAAAACTCTTTCATCGACTCGCCGCGCATGCCGGCGTAGATGTGCAGGTTGCTGATGCCCAGCACTGCGCCCAGCTTTTCCAGCACGAAGAAGATCACGCCGTAGTGGATGAGCCCGCGCCAGTCGCGCCGGCGCAGCAGGTCGCGTTCTTCGGTGCTCAGCGCTGCGATCTCGTAGACGCTTTCTTCATCGGCGAGGAAGGCAGCACGGTGTGCGGGCTGCGTCATTTGGTGCAGAAAGCGGTTGATGCGCAGCGCCTTGACGCTGCGCGCCAGTGTGTAGGGGTAGGTGCCGGCAAGCCCCTGTGCTCCGGCTAGTTGCAGCCCGGCCTGCTCACGCTGGCGCGCTGCCGCACCCGCAGGCAGGGGGCGGCCCCGGTTTTCGTAAATGGCGGTGGCAATGCCGGTCATTGACGGCAGGTAATAACTCTGATGCAGCTTGGTTACCGAGGCGGACAGCGCGCCGCGCATGACCAGCCACATGATGACCTCGGCACCCTCCAGGCCGCCCAGCTGCGCCAGCTCAGCCTGCGTCATGCTGGCCAGGTGTTCCGGGTCGTGCTCGATCAGCGCCAGAAACTCCTGGTCCCAGGCAGTGTTGTTGAAGCCCGCGCGTTCACCGTGCACCTGGTGTGACAGGCCACCGGTGGCCACGATGGCTACGCGCAGCGGTTCGGGGTAACTCTCGATTGCGCGGCGCAGCGCGTGGCCCAGATCCAGGCAGCGACGCGCGCTCGGCGTGGGAAACTGCAAGACGCCCACCTGGAGCGGAATAATGGGAACGGGCCAGCCGTTGGCGTGTTCCATCAGCAATGACAGCGGCGAGAAGCAGCCATGGTCCAGCGGCCTGCCCTGGAAGAAAGACAGGTCGAAAGAGTCTGCCATCACCGACTGGCCGATATGTGCCGCCAGCTCAGGGTGCCCGGCAATCGGTGGCAGTGCGCGCTGCCCTCCGCCTTCGTCAGCCACCGCCCAGGACTCACCCACGCCCAGCGTGAAGGCCGAATAATGATCTAGAAAGAACGAGCTTATGTGGTCGTTGTAGATGACCACAAGTGCATCGGGCTTTTGTTCGGCCAGCCAGCGCCTTGGCGCTTCAAAGGCTTGGAAGATGGGTTGCCACACCGGGTCAGTCTGCTTGCCGGCGTCCAGCGCAAAACCGATGGTCGGTGTGTGCGAAGCGGCTACCGCGCCGATGATGGTCGCCATGATGGCCTCAATCCAGCGAGGCCTTGGCCTTCTTGATGATTTCGGCGTAGCGGGCCGACTCGGTCACGATGTACTGGCCAAACTGTTCGCGCCCCAGGGGAAAGGGTTCGTAGGCAAAAGATGCGAATTTTTCTTTCACGTCCGGCTCAGCCAGGGCTTTTTCGATGTCGCGCTGGATCTTGTCAGCCACCGCCTTGGGCACGCCCTTGGGCGCAGCAATTGCGGTCCATCCGCTGACCTCAAAATTGGCCGGACCACCCGCTTCGCCCACGGTGGGCACGTTGGGGAAACCCGCTACGCGCTTGGGTGCTGCCACGCCCACATAGCGCACCTTGCCCGCCCGGAACATGGCACCTGCGGTAGCGTTGGTGCCCATGGCAAACGACAGCTCGCCATTTGCCACGCCCGTGTACAGCATGGTGGTTTCTTTGTAGATCACATGTTGCATTTCGGTGCCGGTTACCGTTTCAAAAAGTGCTGAGCCCAGATGAACGGGGTTGCCAACCGACCACGAACCGTAGTTCAGCTTGCCGGGGTTGGCCTTGGCATCGGCAATGATGTCGCCCACCGTCTTGTATTTGCTGTCGGTGGCGACGGCGAAGAAGAAATAGGTTTTGAACAGGGGCAGCAGCGGCTCAAAGTCCTTCTGCGTGTCGTAGGGCAGCTTCTTGAACAGATGCGGGTAGGCTGACAGGTGCACGTTGTCCAGCTGAATCAGGTCGTGCCCGTCATTGGCACCGCGTTTGAATGCATCGATGGCAATGAAGCCGTTGCCACCGGGGCGGTTTTCAACCACAACGGGTTGGCCCCAGCTGCGAGACAGTTTGTCCGCTATCAACCGCACAACGCCCTCGGGTCCGCTGCCCACCGGAAATGGGGTGATGATCCGCACGGGTTTGGTTGGAAAAGTCTGGGCTACCGCGTTAGCGATGACCAGGGTGCTGACTACGGCTGCAATTAGCGACTTGATAAATGTGTGCATTTGTGCCTGACGTGGTTTGAGGTGGATCAACGAAAGCCTTGATTTTTATGAATCCTCCCTCTTTTGTGCAGATGCTGTGATGGCATTCGCGATAACTCCAGGTTATCAATAGGGTGCAAAATGGGGTCTTTGTGGCCAAGCCCTGTACTTGTTATTCGCATGAAACTTTCAACACTGACCGCTCTGGTCGCCTCCATCGACGAAGGCAGCCTTCGTGGCGCTGCCCGACGTGTCGGGGTTTCTCAGCCGGCTTTGACGAAGATGGTGCGCGAGCTGGAGGTGGAGCTGGCGGCCGCGCTACTCGTGCGCACGTCAAAAGGCGTTGTGCCTACAGCCCAGGGCAAGGTGCTGTACGAGCATGCGCTTCGGGTGACCCGTGAACTCAACGCAGCAACCGACGAAATCCGGCAGTTGGGTGGCACCATGACCGGCGAGCTGACGGTAGGGGCAGTTCCATTGGCCGTCATGCTGCTGTTACCGGAGACACTTCGCACCTTTGGCAAGGAATTCCCGGACATCAAGCTGCGGATCAGCGAGGAGCTGTATATCGCCCAATTGCAAAAACTCAGAAGTGGCGAAGTGAACATCACCGTGGGGGGCATTCCCGACGGACTCTCAACAGGTGAGTTCGTGGTGGAGGAGCTGATGACTACGTCCATGGTAGTAGTGGTTCGCAAGGGCAGCCCGCGCGCCAAAGCGGAAAGCCTGAGCCAGCTTGCGGGTGCAAAGTGGGTCTATACCGGCGCATCCAGCGACTCGGGCTATGCAAAATTGCTGTTCGAGCGCAACGGCATGGCGCCGCCACCAGTGGGCGCGGTGGTCAATTCCACGCTGGCGCTTTTATCGATCATCGCCACGGGAGACTTTGTGGGGTTGATGCCCCAGCAGATTGCAGTTCAACCGCTGGCAACCCAATTTTTGACCGTGGTGCCGGTCATCGAAGGCGGTTTCCCCCTGTCGGTGGGTGCCATGGTCCGCAGTGATGCCGTGGTGTCGCCCGCCATCCGGCACTTCATTGCCCACTTGCACCGGGCTGCGCATCAGTTGACCCGGATGTCCTAGTGTGGTGTTTCACGCTGTTTGAACCGTATTGAGTTTTGCCTTCGCGCGGATGACTTTCTCCAGAATGTCACGAGCGCTGGCAGTCCAGATGAATGGCTTGGGGTTGTCATTGTGAGCCAGCACAAAGAGCTCGATTGCAGCAACCAACTCGTCAACACTCCTGAATACGCCGCGCTTGAGTCGGTCCTCGCTGAGGTTTCTAAAAAAGCGTTCCACCATATTCATCCATGAAGCGCTGGTTGCAGTGAAGTGCATGTGAAAGCGCGGGCGCTTGGCCAGCCACTTCAATACCTTGGGATGTTTGTGGGTGGCATAGTTGTCCAGCACCACATGAATT
>JANYJD010000225.1 GCA_025358555.1 Rhodoferax sp. | reverse complement strand
AGGCGGGTGTAGGCCTCGCCCAGCTCGCGGAACATCTTGGGCGTGAAGCCGTTGCGTTTGGCCGGGCGGTTGATGGCAATCAGCAGCAGGCTGCCTTGCACGGTGCAGTCGATACTGCCGTCGGGGTGGTTTTCTGCGGGTCTGCCGGTGGACTTGTCAGAGGAGAAATCAGGGTTTACGATGGTGTTCATTAAAGTCGGCTCCTTAGGAATGAGCGGGATTTCTGGTCTATCGTCAGCGGGCTTGCTATTGACACGCTTGCGCAGCTGACCGCCACCGGCCACTGCCGCGCTCACGACACACAAACACGATGCAGGCCACACTTGCAGTATGCCCAACTTTCACGCGACTTTATCGTTAACCGGCACGTGACCGGCGGCATTCAAAAAATGAACCACTGGGAACCCCATCAACATGCTTGACTACATCATCATCGGCGGCGGCTCGGCCGGCTGCGTTCTGGCCGCCCGCCTGTCGGAAGACCCGAAAATCCAGGTGGCGCTGCTGGAAGCCGGCCCGGTGGACAGCAGCGTGCTGATCCACTGCCCGGCAGGGCTGGCCCTGATGGCCAAGGCCGGTGGCAACACCAACTGGCGCTTTGACACGGTGCCACAGCCCGGCCTGAATGGCCGCAGCGGCTACCAGCCACGCGGCAAGGTGCTGGGCGGCTCCAGCTCCATCAACGCGATGATTTACGCGCGCGGCCACCGTGCCGATTACGACCATTGGGCGGCCGAGGGCAACCCCGGCTGGGCCTTTGACGACGTGTTGCCCTACTTCAAGCGTGCCGAGCACAACGAGCGCGGCGGCGATGCCCTGCACGGCACAGGCGGCCCGCTCAACGTGAAAGACCTCACCAGCCCCAACCGCTTTGGCCCGGTGTTTGTGAAGGCGGGTGTGCAGGCCGGGTTTGTGCAGAACAACGACTTCAACGGCGCATCCCAGGAAGGCGTGGGCATGTACCAGGTGACCCACAAAAACGGCGAGCGCTACAGCGCTGCCAAGGCCTACCTCACGCCCAACCTGTCGCGCCCCAACCTGCAGGTGATCACTGGCGCGCGCACCACCCGCATCCTGATGGAGGGCAAGCGCGCGGTGGGCGTGGAATACCACCTGGCCGGTGACCACAGCGAGCTGCGGCAGCTCACATGCACGTGCGAGGTGCTGCTGTGCGCCGGCGCATTGCAGTCGCCACAGATTTTGATGCTCTCGGGCATCGGGCCCAAAGACCATCTCGCAGAAAACGGCATCGCCAGCGTGCATGACCTGCCCGGCGTGGGCCAGCATCTGCATGACCATCCGGACGTGGTCGTCGTTGTCAACGCGCCGCACCTCAAAGATTTGTTTGGCATTACCTTGGGTGGCGTGGTGCGCGCCATCAAGGGCATTTTTGAGTGGCGCAAGCACCGCACCGGCCTGCTTACCACCAACTTTGGTGAGGCCGGTGGCTTCATCAAGAGCCAGCCCGGTGAAGCCATCCCAGACCTGCAACTGCATTTTGTGATTGGCAAGCTGGTGGACCACGGCCGCAAAACCACCTTCGGCCTGGGCTATTCATGCCACGTGTGTTTGCTGCGCCCCTTGAGCCGCGGTAGCGTCGCCCTGGCCAGCGCCGACCCACTGGCAGCCCCTGTGATCGACCCGAATTTTCTGGCCGAGCGCGACGACGTGGACCGCTTGGTGCGCGGCTTCAAGCTGGTGCGCAAAATACTCGCGCAGCCTGCACTGGCCAGCCAGGGCGGTCAGGAATCAGCAGCGTCTGCCAGTGCCCAGACCGATGCGCAGATAGAGCAATTCATCCGCAACCATGCCGACACCATCTACCACCCCGTGGGCTCCTGCCGCATGGGCCATGGCCCGATGGACGTGGTGGATGCGCAACTGCGCGTGCACGGCGTGCAGGGCCTGCGGGTGGTGGACGCGTCCATCATGCCGCGCATCGTCGGCGGCAACACCAACGCGCCGACCATCATGATTGCGGAGAAGGCGGCAGACATGTTAAAGGCCGCCCAACACCTGCCAGAAGCGGTTATTTGCCAGTCAAAAGAGGGTGTAGCCCTTGTGGAATATGCATAGTTAGCTACTGTAATAGTAGCGTTATGCCCTGCACACTGTTGCAGCAACTGCTTTCATACAATGCGCTGTCGCCAACGGCACAACACCACATTGCCCGGCTGCGTTCCTGCAACCCATTACAACTGGAGCCCCCAATTGAAGTTCACATCCACCGCGCTATCAACACTGGCCGCCACTCTCATCGCAACAGCGCTTCTGGCAACCACAGCCTCTCACGCCCAAAACACCGTCGCAGAAGCCTCTGCCAAGGAAGCAGGTGCCGTGGTCACCGCCAGCGGGCTGGTGTACCGCTCGCTCAAAGACGGTACGGGCGCCAGCCCGACTGCCAGCGACAAGGTCAAAGTGCACTACCGGGGCACCTTCCCGGATGGCAAGGAATTTGACAGCTCATACAAGCGCAATGAGGCGATTGAGTTCCCCTTGGGCGGCGTCATCAAATGCTGGACCGAAGGCGTGCAGCGCATGAAGGTCGGCGGCAAAGCAAAGCTCACCTGCCCGCCCACCATCGCCTATGGCGAACGCGGCGCGGGTGGCGTGATACCGCCCAACGCGACGCTGCTGTTTGAGGTGGAACTGCTCGCAATCAACGGAAAATGAGGCTGTAGCCCTCGTGTTATATGGATAGTTAGCTATTTATTATATAGCAATTATGTTTTTTTGGAATCTGGGCCGGGTTTAAGCAGCCCATGGACTTTGCCCTCGTCCTGATGCTGGGCCTGGTAGCCGGGACGGTGGGCGGCATCGTCGGCTTTGGAAGCTCCATCATGCTCATGCCCGCACTGGTGCTGGTGTTCGGCCCGCGCGAGGCCGTGCCCATCATGGGCATTGCCGCCATCATGGCCAATGCGTCGCGCGTGGTGGCCTGGTGGCGCGGGGTGGACTGGCGCGTTACGGCTGCCTATAGCGCCACGGGCATTCCCGCTGCCGCGCTGGGTGCCAAAACGCTGCTGACGTTGCCACCCGGCGTGGTTGAGCTGGTGCTGGGCATTTTCTTCATCGCCATGATTCCCTTGCGCCGCTGGATGGCGCACCAGGCCTGGAAGCTGACGCTGTGGCACATGGCCCTGGTGGGTGCGGTCATCGGCTACATCACCGGCATCGTGGTCAGCACCGGCCCCATCAACGCGCCGTTCTTCCTGGCCTATGGCCTGGTCAAGGGCGCTTACCTGGGCACCGAGGCCATGGGTTCGCTGGCGCTGTACGTAGCCAAAGCCATCACGTTCCGCTCGCTCAATGCGTTGCCCCTTGAGATCATCACCAAAGGCCTGATCATCGGCTCGTCGCTGGTGGCCGGTGCGTTCATTGCCAAGCGGTTGGTGCTCAAGCTCAATGGCGACAAGTTCAAACTGCTGATGGATGGCCTGCTGTTGATGGCGGGGGTGACGATGCTGTGGGCTGCGCTAACTTGAGTTGATTTGACTTGATTTAATTTGAGCCTCACTCAAGCGCAGAATAGACGCTTCAGGAGATCAACCATGTTTTTGAAGAACTGCTGGTATGTGGCCGCGTGGGACCACGAACTGATTGATGGCAAGCTGCTGGCGCGCACCCTGCTGGAAGAGCGCGTGCTGTTGTACCGGGGCGAGAGCGGCAAGGTAGTGGCGCTGAATGACCGCTGTTGCCACCGGGGCGCGCCGCTGCACCTGGGTCGGCGTGAAGGCGACTGCATCCGCTGCATGTACCACGGCCTCAAATATGACGCCACCGGCAAGTGCGTGCAGATTCCCGGCCAGGATGTGGTTCCGGCCAAGCTGGGCGTACGCAGCTACCCGGTGGTGGCGCGCGACCACCTGGTGTGGATCTGGATGGGCGAGGCGGACAAGGCCAACCCGGACGACATCATCGACTTCCCGTACCTGCGCGACCCGGACTGGAAGGGCATTCCGGCCTACCTGCACTATGACGCGAACTATTTGCTGATCGTTGACAACCTGGCCGATTTTTCGCATCTGGCATTTGTGCACACCCACACGCTGGGCGGCTCGGAAGAATACGCCTACATCTCCAAGCCGCTGGCCATTGAGCGGCTGGAGCGCGGTTTTCGGGTGGAGCGCTGGCACATGAACGCAGCGCCGCCGCCGTTTCACCGCAAGGTGATCCAGGACAAGGATGCGCCGGTGGACCGGCGCAACATTGGCCACATGCACATCCCGGGCATCTTCTTTCTGGAGTCGCTGTTTTCACCCGCCGGCACTGGTGCCGAAAAAGGCAATCTGGAGGGCGCAAAGCAGTACCGCAACTGCCAGTTCATGACGCCCGAGACGCGCAGCACCACGCACTTTTTCTGGAACTACCTCAACAACTTTGAGGCAGACGACAGCAACATCTCGCGCTCGCTGTTGAACAGCCTGATTGAGGGCTTCATGGAAGACAAGCACATCATCGAAGCGCAGCAGAAAATTCTGGACGAAGACCCGGACTTCAAGCTGCTGGCCGTGGTGGCCGACGCGCCGCTGGTGCATTTTCGCGCAACGCTGGCCCGGCTGATTGCCAAGGAGCAGGCGATGCAGATTTCCGCCGCTGCTTCAAAACCGGCTGCTGCGGTTTTCTCCCCTGAGCTGGCGATGAAATAGGGCTATAGCCCTTGCGGTATATGCGTATACAGCTATTATATTAATATAATAACAAATCTGCTGCCTGACGCGACCTGACGCAAGTACGCCACACGCAGTCGAACATCGTCTCGGGTGCCCGCACACCCATGACTTTCACCGAGCTGCTGCGTGCGGGCAACCTCCCCAAAGCCACACTTCACCGCATTCTGGCCACGCTGATGCGTGAAGGCCTGTTGCGCCATGACGCCTATTCAAATACCTACTAGCTTGGCTTTCGGCTGCTGGAACTGGCCCATGAAGTCTGGAGCGACTTCGATCTGAGGCTCGCTGCCCAGGACGAGCTGGTCAGGCTGCGCAACGCTGTAGGAGAAACGGCGCAGCTTGCCGTGCTGGATGGTGACAGTGTTGTGCTGATTGCATCGGAAGAAGCGGGGCGCGACCTGTGGCTGACATCCAAGGCCGGCCTGCGGCTGCCCTTGCACGCCTCTGCCTTGGGCAAGGTCATCGTGGCCTACCTTGAACCCCGCAAGCAGGTCGAGTTGCTGGAAAGCCTGACGTTGCAGGCTTTCACCGACCGCACACTCACGACCCTGGGTGATCTGAGGCGTGAGCTTGATCTGACCCGGGCCAGGGGTTACGCCGTGGAGACCATGGAGTTCGACACGTCGGCAGCCGGCGTGGCAGCGCCGATCTTTGACATTGAAGGGCGGCCGATTGGTGCCGTGGCCTTGAGTGGCATGCTCAACCACCTGGATGCGGCCCGGGCGCACAGCCTGTCATCCACGCTCATCGGCGCTGCCCGGACCATTTCACACAATGCGGGGAGGGGGGCAGCTCATGTCCATAGAGACAAAGGCCATTCCCGCCGAAGACGCAAGCTTCAATATTCAATGCGTGACCCAGACACGATCCTTGCTGCGCGAGGGCCCCACCTGGTCGCCACGCGTTTGCGGGCTAGCGTGCCGCCTGCAGCATGCGCCCCATCATCTCGTGCAGCTTGTTGACCGCCTTGAGCGGGCGCACCATCACCTTGAAATGGGTGATTAGGCCAGCGTCGTTCCAGCTGATGATGTCCACACCGTTGATGACGATGCCTTCGATCGTGCTTTGGAATTCAAGCACGGCTGAGCGCTCCGCCTGCCATTCATTCAGGTAGACGAAGCTGTCGTTGTTGAGCACGTGCATTGCGGCGTGCAGGTATTTGAAGGTGATGGCTTTGCCCAATTGCGGGGTGTGAACCACGGGGGATTCGAACACCGCGTTGTCAGCCAGCAGGGCTTGCAACTGTGCAGCGTCCTTGGTTTTGACAATTTGGTGCCAGCGCTCAATGACGGGTGACGAGGTCATGTTTTTCTCAAAAAAAAGATCATCAATTCGGGCTGTAGCCCTTATTTACAGTGCATAGTTAGCTATGCATAATGTAGCGTTGCTAGTTTTCCATCAGCGCCGCCGCCCGCCCGCGCGCCACATCCACGCGTTGCAACACCAAGAGGCCAATGACAAACAGCACGGCCGTAGACGCTATGGCAATGCGCTGGTTGCCACCAGTTGCCCAGGTGATGGCGCCGTAGGTTAAAGGCCCGATGATGCTGGCCAGGCGGGTGGCAAAGGTCCACAGGCCGTAAAACTCGCCGAGCTGTTGGGGCGGCGCAAACATGCCGGCCATTGCGCGGCCGGCCGACTGGCTGCTGCCCATGCACACGCCGGCGATGGCGGCGGCGTACCAGAAGCCGCCCTTGGTGGTGGTAAGCGCGGCGATGATGCAGGTGGCGATCCAGCCGAGCAGGGTGATGCCCAGCGCCAGCTTGTGGCCGAGACGGTCCTGAAACTGGCCAAAGCCAAACGCGCCAGCGGCAGCGGCCAAATTCAGCACAAAAATAAGCACCATGGTTTCGGTCTGCACAAAGCCGATCACCTGCTCGGCGTAGATGGCCGCCAGCGTGATGGCCACGGCCACGCCGCCCTGGTAGAACACGGCGCACAGCAGCAGCCACATGAAATCCTGGTAGCGGCGCGCTTGGTGGAAGGTGTCTTTGAGTTGCACCAGCGACGCCTTGAAGCCGCCTTCGCCTTGCGTCTGCAGCTTGGGCACGGCGCGCTCGCCGAGCAGCTTGAACGTGACCATCGCCGCCGCCCCGTAAATCGCGGCGGTGATCAGCATGGTGACCGGCACAAAGCGGTCGGCGCTGATGCCCTGCTGGCCCGCCCACAGTGCGTAGCCCAGGCAAATGCCCAGCGCCAGCATGCCGCCAAAGTAGCCAAAGCTCCAACCCCAGCCGCTGACCTTGCCAAGCGCTTCGGGGCGGGCCAGCTCGGGCAAAAACGACGCGGTGAGCGATTCGCCGTAGCTGTAAAACGTGTTGGAGACAATGATCAGCACAAACGCCAGCGCCACACTGCCCGGCCCGGCCAACGCCAGCGCGGCGGTTGACAGCACGCAGCCCCCAGTGAACCACATCAACAGCTTTTTCTTGCACGCGCGCAGATCGGCATAGGCACCCAGGCTGGGCATGGTCAGCATGACGATGGCGTAGGAGATGCTCAAAGCCAGGGTCCAGACAAACGTGGCCCACTCGGCTTTTTGTGCAATGCCGCCCACAAAATACGCGGCAAATACGGCCGTGAGCACGACCGTGGTGTAGCCGGAGTTGGCAAAGTCATACATGGCCCAGCCGAACACCTCGCGCTTTTTCACGCCGGGGTTGAGTGCGTCTTGACTGAAGATGGGCATGGCAGGCTGCGGGTGCGCCTAGCTGAGAGGCGACGGCCGGGTATGGGGAATGCCCAACTCCAGCTCGGCAAACAGCGAGCCCCGCGCAGGCAGGCGCGCCAGCGCAGAGTCGGGCAGAACGCGCCCCAGGTGGGTAAGCCCCAGCGCCGGCCCTGGGCGGCCCAGCAAGAAGCCCTGCAGTTCGTCGCAGCCATGCCCTTGCAGGGCTGCCATCTGGCTGGCGGTCTCCACCCCTTCGGCGTTGACGCGAATGTCCAGCGAATGCGCCAGCGAGATGATGGACCGCACAATCAGGCCCACCTTGGCGTCGTGCCCCAAGTTATGGGTAAACGCCCGGTCAATCTTCACCTTGTCAAACGGAAAACGCCACAGGTAGGCCAGGCTGGAATAACCGGTACCAAAGTCGTCCATGGCAATCGGCACGCCCATGGCGGCCAGGGCACGCAGGGTGGCCAATACCTCGTCGGTGTTGTTCATCAGCAGCGACTCGGTGATCTCCAGCTCCAGCCGGTGCGCGTCCAGCCCGGCCTCGGCCAGCGCCCGGCTGACAGTGCCCACCAGGTCGCCGGTTGCAAATTGTGCTGCGGAAAGGTTGACGGCGACCGTCAGCGGCGCAGGCCAGGTGGCAGCGTCAAGGCAGGCACGCTGCAGTACCCATTGGCCAATAGAGTCGATCAAGCCGGTTTCTTCGGCCAGCGGAATAAACTCAACTGGCGGCACGTTGCCCAGGCGGGGGTTCTGCCAGCGTAGCAAAGCCTCGTAGCCGGTGAGCGACAGGCCGTCACTGCCATACAGCGGCTGGTAGTGCAGTGCCAGCTGGTTGTCGGCAATGGCCCCGCGCAGGTCTTTAGTGAGCTCCCGGCGCGCCTGCATCTGGCGGTCCATCGCCACGTCATAGAAGCTGAAGGTGCCCCGCCCATTGGCCTTGGCCCGGTACAGCGCCAAATCGGCCTTGCCCAGCAGCTCATCCGGATCAGTCGCATCCACACCATGAATCGCGATGCCAACGCTGCCGCCACAGCGCACGCGCTGGTCGCCCAGATCAAACGGCTGGGCCAGCGTTTCCACCACACGCTGCGCAAGTGGCGTCACAGCCTCAACACTGGCAACGCCGGTCAGCAAAATGGCAAATTCGTCGCCCCCTAAGCGCGCCACGTTGTCACCTTCTCGCACCGCGTCTCTGAGCCGCTGGGTGGCCAGGCGCAGCACCTCGTCACCGGCCGCATGGCCCATGGAGTCGTTGACTTCCTTGAACCGGTCCAAATCGATGCACAGTAGCGAAAAACTGGGGCCGCCTTCAGCCCGGCGCCAGGCCGCCTTTTCCAGCACCTGGGTAAAGCTGGCGCGGTTGAGCGCGCCACTGAGCGCATCGTGGTTGGCCATGTACCGCACCCGCGCCTGCGCGCTGCGCGCCTGGCGGGTACGCACCCGGAACCGGTAGGCCGCAATCGCCAACAGCACCAGCAACATCAGCAACGCGGATGCCAGCACGCGCCCAATAGCCAGACGCAGGCTGTCTGCCGGATCGGCCTGGTCTGTATAGGCTTCGACCACGCCCTGGACCTTGCCGGCCACAATCAAAGGCACGTAGGTTTCGCTGTAGACGGTCGGACGGCCCGAGACGGCGTCGCGCCCTGCGTTGCGGATGATGTCGCTGTGCACTTGCCCGGCCAATACCCGGTTGCGGATCTCCAATTTGGTGCCACCCTGGCCCTGGTCACCGATTCCGTCAACGTCACTGGGGGGCGGCAGTGCGCCGGGCCGTGCCAGATCGTCAGACAGCAGAACGCGGCGCCCTGCCGCGTCAAACAGTTTGAAGCGAAACACCCCACCGCCGGTCAGACGCTGCAACTGCTCACGCGCCGCAGGCGTGACACCCCTGCCAGACAGCGCCAGCGGCAGGTCTGGCACGGTCAAGTTGGCAACCTGCACCCAACGCTCACCAGTCTGGCGGGCACCGCGCTGCAGTTCACGCTCTGCCTCGGTGCCAATCATCCAGCCCACAAAAAATACGGCCAACACAAAGGCCGCGACCCACAAGCCCAGAAGTCTCCAGTCGGCTGATCGCAATCTCATTACAGTTTTTGTTTTCCGCTGGCGTAGCGCTTTGTTGGTAGGTGCCCAAACATTCTATCGACCTTGTGAAAGCGTCGGTGGTTTTTACGCAAGGCGTGCTGCCCTCTGGTAAAGACACCAAGCCAGCCCCGGTTGAATTTGACCGCCGGGCGTCAACTGAAAAAGCTGCCATACTGCGTGCCGCCTGAATGAGAGCGACCCCACCCGAGACCCGCCATGTTGAAGTTCACCTGTTGCGATGCAGAAAAACAATTTTCCGCGCGCGAGCTGGCGCAAGTGCTGCGCGGCATTACCCGTGGTTTTGAGAAGGAATGCCTGCGGGTTGACCGGCGCGGCCACTTGGCGCAGACCGCCCACCCGCTGGCCCTGGGCTCCAAGCTGACGCACCCGTGGATCACCACCGACTACTCGGAGGCGCTGCTCGAGTTCATTACGCCACCGTCGCAGGACAACGCGTTTGCGCTGCCATTTTTGCGCGAGCTGCACCGCTACACGGCGCGCCATCTGGGGGACGAAATCATGTGGGCTGGCTCCATGCCAAGTCTGCTGGGCGAAGATCACGAAATTCCCCTGGCCAATTACGGCAGCTCCAACAAGGCCCGCTTCAAGCATGTGTACCGGGAGGGCCTGGGGTTGCGCTACGGCAGGCA
>JANYJD010000267.1 GCA_025358555.1 Rhodoferax sp. | reverse complement strand
GGCTTTTAGGCCCTGTATTGATTGCGTTAGCAGCTGCCAAAATAGCAGCGAAAATCAACGACAAAGGCAGGCAATTTACCTGAGGAAGTGCTGAACAAGTCCCCTGCGGCGTGCGATCAGCCGGGCTCGGGCGGTCTGCTGTGTTGAATTTCTTGCCTGTGCTTAAGGGGATAGGCGGGGCTATTGCCTGCGAAATCCGCCTTGCATCCCATCCCGATCAGGCTGCCGCACATCCGCAAGGACTTATTCAGCGCTTCCCTGACTTTGTTTTCAATCTAAGGCAAAGAAAAACCCGCTATAGCTGTGGGCTACGCGGGGTTTGAAGTGTGGTGACAATAAAAAAAAAACGGTCGTCTGGTGCGGCTGGCGGGGATCGAACCCACGACCCTTGGCTTCGGAGGCCAATACTCTATCCACTGAGCTACAGCCGCAACGCCGCAGAACTTTGGATTGTAGGGGTTTTCACAGGGGTGGCGGCTATAATCCAAGGCTGATTTCTAGCACCCCGACTTTTTGAGGACACCATGAGCGCCAACAGCCACGACACCGTGCACGATGAGGACCACACCGGCCCCATCAAAAACCCGAAGCAATTGCTGATCGCCGTGTTTTTCTCCTTTGTGGTGCCCATCATTGCCATCATTGGCCTGGTCTACTACGTGACCTCAGCCAACAAGCCGGCGGCAGGCACCGTCAACATGGAAAAATCCATTGCCCAACGGCTGCAAAAAGTGGGGTCGGTCGAAATCCGCGACGCAAACCGCGAGCTCAAAGGGGGCGAAGACGTCTTCAAAGGCCAGTGCACCACCTGCCACGCAGCTGGCCTAGCGGGTGCGCCCAAGTTTGGCGATGCTGTGGCCTGGGGGCCGCGCATTCAAACTGGATATGAAGCCTTGTTGAACTCGGCCCTAAAGGGCAAAGGTGCCATGGGCGCGCAAAGCGGTGGCGACTATGAAGAGCTGGAGATCGCACGGGCCGTGGTCTACATGGCCAACGCTGCAGGCGCCAAGTTTGAAGCGCCCAAATCAGCGGCCGCGGTGCCTGCGGATGCTGCTTCTGCCCCGGCTGCTGCTGCTACGTCCGCTGTAACAGCAGTGCCTGTAGCCGCCAAGTAAACCAACGCGGCAAATGCGGGGAATGGGCTTGTAAAGGCCCTGAAACAGCCGCAAAAAAAAGCAAAGTATTCCCTGGCGACTGCGGGTTCTGTGCTGCCCGCGCTCTGGCCACACCCTTACTTCACGGCTGCGCCCGACAGCCGCAGCACCTCGGTCAACCGCTCCGTGTCCCGCTTCATGCGGGCGTCAAACTGGCTGCTGCTGCCACCCACCACTTCACCGCCGGCCACCCGGATGGTTTCCACCAGCGCCGGGTCTTTAAGCGCGCGGCTGGTTTCCTCTTGCAGGCGCGCCACGATCTCGGGTGGCGTTCGCGCAGGGGCCAGCAGGCCAAACCAGCCGGTCAATTCATAGTCGGCAATGCCCAGCGCCTCGGCCACTGTGGGCACATCGGGCAACAGCGATGAGCGTTTGGCAGAGGTAACCGCCAGCGCCTTCAGCTTGCCGTTTTTGACAAATTGCAAAGCCACCGGCAGATTGACAAACCCCATTTGCAAGGTGCCGCCCAGGTGGTCGGTGGTGGCCTGGGCGTTGCCCTGGTACGCAACGTGCGTGATTTTTACCCCGGTTTTGAGCGCGAGCAATTCACCCGACAGGTGGCCGGAGCTGCCAGCACCCGGCGTTCCGTAGTTGAACTTGCCAGGGTCTTTTTTGATCAACTCCACCAGTTCCTTGAGCGAGTTGGCGGCAATGCCGGGATGCACTGTGACCACGTTGAGCATTTCGGCCACTTCAATGATGGGTGCAAAGTCTTTGGCCGGGTTGAACGGCATATTGGCATACAGCGACGGGTTGGTGGCCAGCGTGATGCCATTGATCAGAAGCGTGTAGCCATCGGGTGCAGCCTTGGCCACGTAGTCGCTGCCGATGTTGGTGCCCGCGCCGGCTTTGTACTCGACGATGACCGGCTTGCCAAATGCTTCTTGCAGCTTTTGGGCAATCGCGCGTGCAAAGATGTCTGACGTGCCGCCCGGTGTGGCGGGCACAATGATGCGCACGGGCCGGTTGGGGTAAGGACCGGCATTTTGCTGCGACAGGGCCATCTTGGGCAGGGCTGCGCTGGCGAGGGCACATGCCAAGGTTGACAGGAAATGACGGCGCGCTTGATGGTTCGAAGTTTGACGCGGGTGACGCAGCAAATGACTGTTCAATGCACGACGCATAACGACTCCTGAAGTAGACGAGTTGCAAATATCCACGCTGAATTGTGCAGTGTTTCCGCGTGTCGCGGCGCGGTGTGCATGCAACATGGTTTTCATGAAGTGATACCATTTTCGTGTTGAAGAACCCCAAGTCCGTGCGCCATGAAAATCACACAACGCCTGCGGGCAACGTCGCAGCACCCGTGAGAGCACATCACGTCCTGATTGCCGGTGCAGGCCCGGTCGGTCTGGTGAGCGCCCTGACGCTGGCAACCGCCGGGATTGCCGTCACTGTGTTCGAGCGAAACACCACAGCCGCAGAAGACCTTCGCGCCTCCACCTTTCACCCGCCAACCATGGACTTGCTGGCGCGCTTTGGCATCACCGACGAGCTGCTGCCTCAGGGGCTGGTGGCGCGCTACACACAGCAGCGCGACCGCAAGGACGGCCTGATTGCCGAGTTTGACATGGCGCTGCTGGCCGGGGAAACGCAGCACCCGTTTCGCCTGCAGTGCGAGCAGTGGAAGCTGTCGCGCCTGTTGATGGCGCGGCTGGCCAAGTTTCCCCATGTCACGCTGATGTTTGGCGCGGACGTGGGGTCGGTCCGGCAGGACGCCGACAGCGTGAGCGTCGACGTACGCATAGGTGCGGGCAGCCAGACCCAAACCCAGAGCCAGACGTTCAGCGGCGACTACCTTATCGGTGCAGACGGTTCCTGGAGCGCGGTGCGCCAGGCGCTGGGCATAGAGTTTGAGGGCTTCACTTACCCCGAGCGCTTTCTGGTGGTCTCCACCGCGTTTCAATTTGCCGACCATTTCCCCAAGCTGTCGTACGTGAACTATGTGTCTGACCCGCAGGAGTGGTGCGTGCTGCTGCGCGTGCCCACGCTGTGGCGTGTGCTGTTTCCGACGCGTGCCGACGAGACGGATGATGCGGTGCTGTCAGACGCGTCGATCCAGGCGCGCCTGCAAAACCTGCTGCCGCAAAGCGAGCCATACCAAACCGTCCACCGCACGCTGTACAAGGTGCACCAGCGCGTGGCCAAAGAATTCCGGCGTGGCCGCGTGATCTTGGCGGGTGACGCCGCGCACATCAACAACCCGCTGGGCGGTATGGGCATGAACGGCGGCGTGCAGGACGCGTTCAACCTCTGCGACAAGCTGGTGGACATTTTGAACAACGGCGCCAGCGACACCCTGCTGGACCGCTACCAGCGCCAGCGCCGTTCGGTCGCCATTGAATACATCAACGCCAACACCGCGCGCAACAAGAAAAATATTGAAGAGCGTGACCCCGAGGCCCGGCGTAAAACGCAGGATGAACTGCGTGCGATTGCCGCCAACCCTGTCGCGGCGAAAGACTACCTGCGCAAAACGTCGATGATTGACGCGCTGGAGCGGGCTCAGGCGATTACTTGAACGCCGGGGCGCCACAGCACATTCACGCACAGCCCGCAGAAGAGCGCCGAATCAACTAACGAACATCAGGAATCGAGGCACGACATGAACCAGGGAATAACCACCAAAACCGGCGCACAACGCCGTGCAGAACTCAAAGCGCGCTTTCGCAAAGGCCATCTCGTGTCGGCACCCGGCGTGTTCGAAATGATCTCGGCAAAAATCGCCGACCGCATGGGCTTTGAAGCCCTGTACATGACGGGTTACGGCACGGTCGCGTCGTACCTGGGCCTGCCCGATGCGGGCCTTGCCAGCTATGCCGACATGGTCAACCGCGTGGCGCAATACGCCAGCATCACCGACACACCGCTCATCTGCGATGGCGACACCGGCTACGGCGGCCTGCTGAACGTGATGCACACGGTGCGCGGCTACGAGGCGGCAGGTGCCTGCGCCATCCAGCTCGAAGACCAGGAGTTCCCCAAAAAATGCGGCCACATGCTGGGCCGCCGCGTGGTGCCTGCGGACGACATGGTGGCCAAGATCAAGGTGGCGGTTGAGGCGCGCACTGACAAAAACTTCATGATCATCGCCCGCACCGACGCGCGCACCGTGCTCGGCCTGGACGAAGCGCTGCGCCGCATGGAACGCTATGCGCGCGCCGGGGCAGACCTGCTGTTCATCGAGAGCCCGGAGTCTGTAGCAGAGATGGAAATTATTGGCCGTTCGTTCGACTTGCCGTTGGTGGCCAACATGGTGGAGGGCGGGCGCACGCCGGTGCTGACCGCCGAGGAATTGAAGCGCATCGGCTACGGGCTGGCGATATTTCCGTCAGCAGCTTTTCTGGCCGCAGGGGCGGCGTTGCAGAGTGTTTACAGCACCATCAAAGACACCGGCTCCAGCGCGCATGTGCAGGTGCCGCTGCACAACTTTCAGGCTTTCTCACAACTGATGGGGTTTGACTGGGTGGCCAAGTTTGATGCGGCCCATGCGCCAGTGGATCAAAGCAAGGCTGAAGGCAAGGCATGACTGCCGACGACATCTACCGC
>JANYJD010000132.1 GCA_025358555.1 Rhodoferax sp. | reverse complement strand
CCAGATCAAGGACCCGCGCCATCTGGGCCGCAAGGTGATGCAGGAGTTCGTCAAGGCCGGTGCGCCGCCCGAGATTCTGGTGGATGCCCACCCGCACATTGGCACTTTCAAGCTGGTGAAGGTGGTGGAAAACATGCGCGCGCAAATCATTGCGCTGGGTGGCGAGATTCGCTTTGAGCAGCGGGTGACGGATATGCTGATTGAGCCGACTGTGGCGGACGGGCAAGGCCGCACCAGGCTTGTCCGCGCACTCACTGTCCTGGACATCGCTGCCAACACAACTTACGAACTGCGAGCCGACCACGTCGTCATCGCGCTGGGCCACAGCGCACGCGACACCTTTGCCATGCTGTACCAGCGCGGCGTTTTCATGCAGGCCAAGCCGTTCTCCATCGGCTTTCGCATTGAGCATCCACAGGGCCTGATTGACCGCGCGCGCTGGGGTCGCCATGCGGGCCATCCGGTGCTGGGCGCGGCGGAGTACAAGCTGGTGCATCACGTTGACGCCGGGGTGGGCAAAGGCAGATCGGTCTATAGCTTTTGCATGTGCCCCGGCGGTACCGTGGTGGCAGCCACCAGCGAGGCTGGCCGTGTGGTGACCAACGGCATGAGCCAATACTCACGCAACGAGCGCAACGCCAATGCGGGCATTGTGGTGGGCATCGAGCCGCCCGATTACCCCACGGATGCAGCGTGCTTCAGCGCGGCGTTCGGAGATACGTTTGGCCATGCTTGCGGCAATACCTTAGGCAATACGCCAGGCCATGCATCAGGCCATACATCAGGCTATGCATCCGGCGACAGCGTGAACCCGCAGCCCGCCCCAGGCGCGGCATACCACCCACTCGCAGGCATCGTAATGCAGCGCCAGCTTGAGTCCAACGCTTACCTGCTGGGCGGCAGCACCTACGAGGCGCCGGGCCAGTTGGTCGGTGATTTTCTGGCCGACCGCGCCTCCACCGCCTTGGGCAGCGTAGTGCCGTCGTACCAGCCAGGCGTCAAGCTGGGCAGCCTGTCCACCGCCCTGCCCAGCTATGCCATCGCTGCCATCCGCGAGGCCATTCCTGCGTTCGGCAAAAAAATCAGGGGCTTTGACATGGCAGACGCCGTGCTGACCGGGGTGGAAACGCGCACGTCATCACCACTCAAAATCACGCGCGGCGAAGACTTTCAAAGCCTCAACGTGGCCGGCCTGTACCCGGCGGGCGAGGGGGCCAGCTATGCAGGGGGCATTTTGTCAGCTGGCGTGGACGGCATTCGCGTTGCAGAGGCGATTGCGAAAGCCTTGACGCAGTAATCAATTCCCTGGCGCTGCCCGCTATGCCAAACTACCGTCGCAAGCCCTGCAGATTTACCAGCAAACTCAACAAAGACGGCTATGCCAAACGAGTCCACCATCACTTCACCCTCGCCTTCACCTTCACCTTCACCTTCATCTTCATCTTCACCGTCCAGCATACAGAGTGTGTTTGAAAGCCAGTCCGCCACCGCGCTGCGACTGCGCAGCTCTACCGCTGGGCAGAGAATCGAGAAGTTAAGGCGCTTGCGTGATGCGGTGCTGGCCCACACCGACGGTCTGTATGAAGCCGCCTATGCCGACTTCAAGAAGCCAAAAGGTGAGGTCGATCTGGCTGAAATCCTGCCGGTGTGCGCCGAGGCCAACGACGCCATTTCGCACCTCAAAAAATGGATGAAACCCAAGCGAGTCTGGCCTACCCTGCTGACAGCGGGTACGCGCAGCCATGTGCAATACATGCCGCGTGGGCGTTGCCTGATCATCTCGCCCTGGAATTATCCGGTCAACCTGACGTTTGGCCCGTTGGTTTCGGCGATCGCGGCGGGCAACACCGCCATCATCAAGCCTTCGGAGCTGACGCCGCACCTTTCCGCCCTGATGGCGAGGATCGTGCGCGAGACATTTGCAAGCGATGAAGTCGCGATTTTCGAAGGTGAGGCAGACGTCGCCCAGGCGTTGCTGGACCTGCCTTTTGACCACATATTCTTCACGGGCAGCCCGGCCATTGGCAAACGGGTGATGGCTGCCGCTGCCCAGCATCTGGCCAGCGTGACGCTGGAGCTGGGTGGCAAAAGCCCGACCATTGTGGACGCCAGCGCCAATGTGGAACTTGCCGCAAAAAACATCATGTGGGCCAAGTTTGCCAACGCCGGGCAAACCTGCATTGCACCTGACTTTGTATTTGTGCATGAGAGCATCAAGGGCCAGTGGGTGTCCGCCTGTCGGGCCATCCTTGAAAAGGCCTACGGCAAGTCGTTCGATAAGCAGCAAAAGAGCCCGCACCTGGCCCACATCGTGAATGCGCGCCATACCGCCCGCGTGAAAGGCCTGCTGGACGATGCCAAGGCCCATGGCGCGCGGGTGCTGGCGGGCGGGGGCGTGTCGGAGTCGGGCTGTTTTGTCGCGCCGACGCTGCTGGATGGCATGGCGACCGGTGCCCGCATCCTGGACGAAGAAATCTTTGGCCCGTTGCTGCCCGTCATTGCATTCACGAGCCTGGACGATGTGATCGCGAAAATCAATGCAGCACCCAAGCCGCTGGCCCTGTATATCTACAGCAATACCGATGCACACATCCAGCGCGTGCTGCAACAGACCGCGTCGGGCGGCGCCTGTGTCAACCATGCGCTGGTCCATTTTTTGCATGGTCGGCTCCCGTTTGGGGGTGTCAACAATTCCGGACTGGGCAACGCCCATGGCCACTACGGGTTCAAGGCCTTCAGCCACGAGAAAGCGGTGGTACGCTCGCAGTTTCCACTGGCCACTACGCTGTTTTCAGCGGGCGAAGTACCGCCGTACTTGCGTCGCGCGCTGAAGTCGGCATTCAAGTGGATCTGACAGCATTTTCCTTGAGAGTCCCGCCATGATCGACACCCCCATTCACACACACATCCACTCCTACGAACCCTCGCAAGGCCACGGCCTGCCGCATGACCCGTTCAATGCCATCGTCGGCCCCCGGCCCATCGGCTGGATTTCGTCACGCAGCGCAGGCGGTGCGGTCAACCTTGCACCCTACAGCTTCTTCAACGCGTTTAACTATGTGCCGCCGATCATTGGCTTTTCCACAGTGGGCTACAAAGACACGGTGCGCAATATTGAAGAGACAAAAGAGTTCGTCTGGAACCTGGTGACGCGCCCGCTGGCTGAGGCCATGAATGCGTCATGCGCAGCCGTGCCGCCGGAGGTCAATGAGTTTCAACTGGCGGGTTTGACGCAAGCGCCTTCAACAAAGGTGGCGCCACCGCGCGTGGCAGAAAGCCCGGTGTCTTTTGAGTGCCGCCTGACGCAAATTCTGCGCTTGCAGGGCGTGGATGAAAAGCCGGTGAACAGCTGGCTGATCCTGGGCGAAGTGGTGGCCGTGCACATTGCACAGCGGCTGCTGAAGGACGGCGTGTACGACACCGCCGCCGCCCAGCCGGTGCTGCGCGGCGGCGGGCCTGCGGACTATTTTGAGCTAGGCGGGGTGTTCAAGATGTACCGGCCAAAGTAACCGGGGCAATCGGGGCACAGGGGCAACCGAGGTAACCGACGCAACCGCGGCAAGCAAAATACCGTTCGCACCCCTACCGGCTCCGCCTCGCCCGATAAGCCTCCTCCTCCTTCTGAGTCTGTGATTGCACGCCGCCCAGGCTCCTAGGCTTTGGGCGGCGGGATGCGCTGAATGGACTGATCTTCAAACCATCCAGTCTTCAAGTTTCAAGCCGGGTATCCGCTCAAAGTGGCGGGTGTTGTGGGTCACCAGAATCAGGTTTTCAGCGAGTGCGTGAGCCGCGATGAGCGTATCCATGTCGCCAATGGGTGTGCCTTCGCGCTTGAGTTTGTCTTTGACCGGGCCGTAAATATCGGCAGCAGCCGAACTCCAGGGTAAAACAGTCAATTGGGTTAGCACTAAATCAATGGCGCGTTTGCGTTTGTCTGCCGCTTCCAGCCCTGCCTGCCCGAAGCGCAATTCCGCGCGGGTGATGACTGATATCGTGGCAGTTTGAGCATCCAGCACCTGCGTGACCCGGTTTACCAGTGCCGCGTCAAAGCCTCGAATGAAAAAGCTGACGATGTTGGTGTCCAGCAAATACCGCGTCACCTTTTGTCGCCTTGCGCGGGCACTCGTTCGTCCCAGTCTTCAAACGGGCTTGGGCGGGGTGCATCGTCTCGGGGTGGAATAAAGTCTTCGGTAAACGGGTTGTCCCGAATTAGTTGCAGCAGTTCTGCAAGGTTGCGCTTGCGCTGGTCGTCGTTTTTGGCGCGCAAAATAATGTCACCTGTCGCTTCATCCCGTTGAATCCATACGGCGTCACCCGGCATCC
Organism: Rhodoferax sp.; assembly: GCA_025358555.1. Classification (GTDB taxonomy): domain Bacteria; phylum Pseudomonadota; class Gammaproteobacteria; order Burkholderiales; family Burkholderiaceae_C; genus JANYCG01. The sequence goes on along the minus strand of JANYJD010000132.1, from coordinate 9,166 downwards.
GGAAAGCTTTGGGCAATCGAACTGCTTGGCTGTTGCCCGAGGTAAATAATTTGGCGGTTGTTTGCATGGTTACCTGTTGAATATATATACGAAAACGTATCTACTTTATCACAAGCTAAGTGATGCACTCAAAATTGGTCGTGCTTTTCACTGCCTTGGTCGCATCCATGAGTTTGCCGCCCTGGCCCGCGAACAAATTTGCGGCGTTTTTTCGGGTGGACTGGGTGACGAGAGCGGCGATTGTTTGTTACCGGCTGCGCCCCGCCCGGTAAGCCGCCTTCTGCGTCTGCGACTGCACGCCGCCAATGCCTTTGGCCTCTGCCATGCGGGCCAGGCCAGTGCCGGCGTGGGCGTGGGTGATGGCCAGGCCGAGCGCGTCGGCGGCGTCCGGGCCGGGCAGAGTGGGCAAGTTCAGCAGGCGCTTGACCATCTCCTGCACCTGCGTTTTGTCGGCGCGGCCATAGCCGACCACGGCCTGCTTCATTTGCAGGGCGGTGTATTCGGCAATGGCGGCCACTGGCATGTCGCCCGACACCAGTGCGGTGACGCAGGCCCCTCGCGCCTGGCCCAGCAACAGCGTGGACTGCGGGTTGACGTTCACGAACACAATCTCGACCGAGGCGCTGTCGGGTTCGTAACGCGCCATGACTTCTTTAACGCCTTCAAACAGTACCTTCAGCCGCGCGGGCAATTCGCCTTTGTCGATGTGCATGGTGCTGATGGTGCCGCTGGCCACATAGGCCAGTTTGGAGCCATCGACGTCAACCACGCCAAAGCCGGTGATGCGCAGGCCGGGGTCGATGCCAAGGATTCTCATGCAACCCGACCGCAAGCAGTCCAATACGCCGACCCAGCTGCAGTCACCAAAATACTACTAATATAGTAGCTAGCTATGCATATAGGATAAGGGCTACAGGTCAAAATACCACCTGACTGAGTGAAAAAACACCGGTGCGGCAAAGCACAAGGCATCGACCCGGTCCAGCAGGCCTCCGGCGCCGGTGACGCCCGCCATGTGGCCGCCCCAGCTCGGTATGCCACGGTCGCGCTTGAGGGCTTTCATGACAAAGTGGCCCAGCGTGCCGGCCACACACGCAATCAGCGACAGTGCAAAACCCTGCCCTGGCACAAACGGCGTGATGCCGGCCAGCAGGGCACCCGCCAAGCTGGCCACCATCACGGCAATCAGCCAGCTGCGCCAGTTGAAGCTCTGGCTGATGTTGGGCGCAGTGGGCGGGCGCTTGAGTTTGCGCGACGCGAAGTGCTGAACCACCATGCACAGCTGCACCACGATCACCAGAAAGAACACCAGAAACGCGCCCTTCTTGTCGTAATTCGGAAAATCCAGCAGCAGCAGCGCAGGCACGTGGCTCATGCCGTAGATGCACACCATGATGCCCCATTGCAGCTTGGCATTGCGCTCCAGAAAACGCGTGGGGTCATTGGCCAGCGCGCTAACCACCGGGATCGCGAGGAACACATAGACCGGGATGAACACGGTGAACAGGTCAAAGTGTTCCGTGCCTACCAGCCAGTACTGCACGGGCAGCACCACAAAAAACGCCAGCACCAGGCTGCGGTGGTCGCCACGGCGTGTGGGCGACAGCGTCATGAACTCGCGCAGGGCAAAAAACGACACGATTGCAAACAACCCAATGGCCACCCATTCACCGGCCAGCCAGCCGATCCAGAACACAAACACCATCACCCAGCTGGTGCGCAAAATGCCGTCCAGATTGCGCAGCTCGTAGCGGCGCGCGTCTGCGGCGGCATCGTCCCCGTGCTCGCGCAACGACAGCACCACGGCCGTAATGCTGCCCAACAGCAGCAGGCCGAATACGATCAGGAACATGGCCCCAACTTGCTGCGTGGCGGTCAGGTTTTTGAGATATTGGTACATCGTTGTCTAAACATCACGCAGGGCGATCACCGCGCTGCGCGCCCGGTCCAGAAAAGCGCGCCGCTCCTCTCTTGCCTCCAGCTTCACTGGCGCGCCAAACGTCACCGAGCACAGCACCGGCACAGGCACCACCTCGCCTTTGGGCATGACGCGCTGCACGTTGTTGATCCAGGCCGGCACCAGCACCACGTCGGGGTATTTTTGCGCCAGGTTGTACAGCCCGGCCTTGAAGGCGGCTGGCTCTTCGGCATGGCCGCGCGTGCCCTCAGGGAACAGGATGATGCTGTCGCCATTGTCCAGCGCCGCGCACAGCGGCTCCAGCGGATCTTGATCGGCCGTGCGCTCCCGCGTGACGTAAATCGCATTGAATACCGCCGTGGTGATCCATTGCCTAAATGGCGTTTTGGTCCAGTAGTCGCGCGCTGCGATGGGCCGGGTGATGGAGCGCAAATCTTTGGGCAACGCCGCCCAGATCAGTACCAGATCGGCATGGCTCTGGTGATTAGCAAAGTAGATGCGCTGCTCAGCCTTGGGCGGGCAGCCGTACCAGCGCGCCTGCGACCCCGTCATCACGCGGATCAAACCCAGCAGGAAGTAGCTCATTAACGTAGCGCGCATGCGGGAATGATACTCACGGCAATTCAGCCCCGCCCATGCGCGCAGCAATGGTGGCAGCGCGCGAAGCCAGATACCCCGAGTTGAGGTTTTTCTCAAAGTATTTCGGGCGCGGCAACATCACGGCCAGGCGGGCGGCTTCAGACGGGGCCAGCCTTGCCGCGGGTTTGTTGAAGTAGTGCTGCGCCGCGGCCTCTGCGCCAAACACGCCTTCGCCCCATTCCACGTTGTTGAGGTAAATCTCCAATATCCGCTCCTTGTCCAGCAGCGTCTCAAGCATGAAAGCCAGCAAAAACTCCTGGCCCTTGCGCAGCAGGTTGCGCTCGCCCGAGAGGAACAGGTTTTTGGCAAGCTGCTGTGTGATGGTGGAGCCGCCGACGACCTTGGGCGCGCGTGCTGCGGGCCGAGCTTTCGCCTGCGCCCTGGCTTGTGCCTGCGCCTGCGCCTTGGCGTTTTTCTGCCATGCTTTTTCCAGCGCGTCCCAGTCCACGCCGTCGTGGTAGGCAAAGCCATCGTCTTCCGAGGCAATCACCGCGCGCTTCAGGTGCTCTGATATCTGGGCGTAGGGCAGCCACTGTTCAGACCACCGCAGCGCGCCTTTTTCAGTGGCTATGCGCCAGGCCTCAGAACGCTGGAAAGTGGTTGACTGCGGGTTCACCACGGCCATCATGGCAATGCGCGCCACAAAGAAGAGCTGCAATGCCAGACAAGCAGCGGCAAGCAAACCCAGCCAGCGCCAGAAGAGTCTCATGGGAAAATTCGAGGACTGGTTACCAGACTGGTTGGCGGACTGATTTGACGCCTGACGTGCCGAACACTACTGCGATGTGAGTTTGGTCTCAAGCGTCTCGTCCCGCGTGAACTTGAAGCGCGACACCACCAGGATCTGGTCGGCCCGGCGCCGCATGGTGTCGCTGAAGGGGCCAAACGGCCCGGCGCTGCGGGCGATGACTTCGGCCCGCCGGTCCAGCGTCTTGTTGCCGGAGCTTTCCACAATCTCGGTGCCCAGGATGCGCCCATCAAAGTTCACGGTCACGATCATGGTGAGCTCGCCATACAGCTTCCTTCCTGACACTTCGGGGAAATTCTCGGTGCCCCGGTCTTCAATCAGGCGGCGCAGCTTGTCGTAGTAAATCGCGTACACCTCTTCACGCGTGGCCGGGCTGATGTAGCGTTTTTTGGGCCGGGCGTTTTCCATGTTGATGCGCCGCTCAATCTCGGCCAGCAGCTTGACGAGGCGTCGTCGCCTCTGCTCTTGCGCGATCTGTTCGGGTGTGGCGCCGGGCTGGGTAGGGTCCGGCGGGGGCAGGGCGGCAAGCTGGGTTTTGACCTGTGCCAGCAGCAGGTTTTGCTGCTCCTGCAGCGATTGCAATTTTCGCTGGGTTTCTTCTTCAAGGGTTTCGCCCGCCTCACTCAGTGCGCTGGGCGGCAGCGGCGTGGTGGCGCGGCCTTTTTCGGTGTCGCCGCCGCCTGCCATTGAGGCCTGCGCGATGGCTTTTGCTTTGTCGGGTTTCTCGTTGGTGCGGGCATTGACCAGGATCACTTCCAGCGGCGTATCCTGAAAAACGCGGTTGAAGGATTCGGGGTCGACAAAGCGCACTGTCAGCAGCACCGCATGCACGGCGACGGACGCGCCAAGGGCAAGTTGCAGGGGGCTGAAAGATCGCAGGTTCACGAAGCCGGATTATCGCCGGTAGCCGCCTGTGGTTCGGCCACAGTCACGCTTGCGCCATCGCCCATGCGGCTTGCGGCGTCGCCCATGTCGCCTGCGGCGTCGCTTATGTCCACGGCAATGGCAATCGGGCCGGCGACGGGTTCGTCGTCGTCCTCGGGCTCTTCGTTTGCCGCAGTATCGGCGCCAGTTTCTGCAACGGCATCCAGCCGCTCCACCACCGTGCCCATCACGTCCAGCGTGATCTCGTCAATGTCTCCCAGCTTCACCCGCACGCGTGCGCCGCGTGGCAGGTTGGCGGCACCCAGCACGGGCAGCACCAAAGGCATGTCGTCGGCGCGCACCATGTTTTCCTTGAACACCGTGGCGGTGATTTCGGCGATGCCGTTTTGCTGCAAATACTTAAGCGTCCAGAAGCGCTCCATCGCGCCCTGGTAGCCGTTGTAGGCAAAGTAGGCGGCATCAAAACTGGAGATGATGGAGAACAGCTCGGCATCCTTTGGCTTGAACGGCGCTGCCAATGCCGCCGTTTTGCCATGGCGCGCGCAGGCAATGATCTGCCACTGGTTCACCAGGTCGGTGTAGCGGCGCAGCGGCGAGCTGCTCCAGGCATAGCTCTTTACGCCGATGCCCGCGTGCGGCAGCGCCTTGGTTCCCATGCGCACTTTGACGCCTGGCAGCAAGGAGGCCTGGCTACGGTAAATGGCGGGCACGCCCAACTCGGCCATCCAGCTACCCCACGTGCTGTTGGCCAGGATCATGGCCTCGGCCACGATCAAGTCCAGCGGGGCACCGCGCTGGCGGGTGCTGATTTGCACTTTCTCGCTGCCTTGCGGTTCGGGTTTTTGCCCCCACGCTGCGACGCTGCGCGGGTCGCTGCCACCGGGGGGCGCTAATTCCCCTTGGGGCGGCCCGGCGGGGAATTGCTCGTTGCCGACCAGGCGAAAGTTGTAATCGGGCCGGTTGAAGGTTTCGGGCTTGCCCCGCACCACTTCACGCTTGGCTTTGAGGTTTTTGGCCAGTTTATATAAAAATGATAGCTGTCCATGCACTGTAGACGGGGGCTTCAGGTCGTTTTTATGCCCTAAAAGCGGGTTTTCGAGCCATTCTGGCGTCACCAGGCCATCCAGCTGGTCGTGGCGCAGGTTGGCGGCAATCGGCACGCGCTCCAGCCTTGTTTCATTGCTTTTGATTTCCAGTGTGGCCTCGTCCAGCGTGACGTAAAGCGACACGGCAGGGCAATCGCGCCCTTCCTGCAGCGTGTAACTCTGCACCACGGCATCGGGCAGCATGGTCACCTTGTAGCCCGGCATGTAAACGGTGGACAGGCGCGCCCGGCCCACCTTGTCAATCGCATCACCCGGCTGTATTGCCAGGCCCGGCGCTGCAATGTGCACGCCCACGATGACGGTGCCCGTGCCCAGGCCTTGTACCGACAGCGCATCGTCAATCTCGGTGGTGGCGGAGTCGTCAATAGAAAACGCCTGCACCGGGGCCAGCGGCAGGTCATCCCGAATGACCGGGGCTTCCATTGCGGGGAAGCCCGTGCCTTTGGGGAAGTTCTCCAGCAAAAACCGCCGCCAGTGGAACTGGTAGGGCGAATCAATCGCACCTGCTTTTTGCAGCAGGGCCAAGGGTGGCAGGTGCGTGGCGCGCGATGCTTCCACCACGGCCTTGTACTCGGGCGCGTTCTTGTCGGGCTTAAACAGGATTTTGTAAAGCTGCTCGCGGATCGGGGCAGGGCAGGTGCCCTGGCTTAGCTGGGTGACCCACTGGTCAATTTGCAGAGCGATTTGTTTCTTTTTTTCAATCGCCGCCAGCGCCAGCGCAATCACGTCGGCCGAGGCCTTTTTAAAGCGGCCTTTGCCCGCGCGGCGGAAATAGTGCGGCGAGTCGAACAGGCGGTACAGCATGCCGGCCTGCTGCTCCAGCGTGGCCTGCGCTGAAAAATAATCGCGCGCCAGGTCGGCAAAGCCAAACTCTTCTTCGGGCGAAAACTCCCAAGCCATCTCCAGCTCGATGGTCTGGCTCAGGGCCTGCGCGGCGGCCACAAACTGCGCGGGTGCGGGTTTCTCAAACTTCAACAGCGCGTTGACAGCTTTCACCTTGACGCGCTTGCCGCTGTCCAGCTCCACCTGCGAAGACGAATCTGCCTCTGAGAGCACCTTGCCGGCCAAAAACTTTCCGGCTTCTTCAAACAATAAAAACATGGGGAGGATTGTCCCCGCAAACCGTCCCGGCAAATTCAATGTGTTACTTGAGGCCCAGAAAAGCAAACACCTCGTCGATGTGCTGGTCGAAATCGGTCAGCCCATGGTCGCTGCCTTCGAGCAGTTTGATGCGCGCACCCACATAGCGCGCGGCCATCTCGCGCCAGTCCAGCACCTCGTCGCCTTTGGCAATAACCGCAAAGTAGTTTTCGGGGTGCGCCAGGCCTTGGCATTCGAGTGCGCGAAGCTCGTCAATGAATTCGGGCTGGAAGAAAAAGCGCTCAGCAGGGTTGTGCCAGCTAGTCTGCACGCCAATGTATTTGGCCAGGTCGCGCGCCGGGTCTACGGCGGGGTTCAGCAGCGCGGCATTGCAGCCGGTGGTTTCGGCGACCCAGGTTGCGTAGAAGCCACCCAGCGATGACCCAACCACAGCCATTGATTCGCGCGGCCACCCGGCAATGCCTTGTTGCACCATCGCCATGGCGTCGCGCGGCGACGGTGGCAACTGCGGGCACCACCAGGTCACGCCGGCATTTCTGGCTGCAACCCGGGCGGCCACGTCCTGCGCTTTGGTGGAATGGGGTGACGAGCGGAAACCGTGCAGGTAGAGCAGGTGGGTGCACAGGTGTGTCGAGGGCGGCATGTTCGGTGTGGTCAACTTAAAACTTGGTCAGTCATTTTGGCGCTTTGAACACACGATAATCGATGCCATGGCCGCTGCATTCGGTAAAACTTCGCTCTCCAAGCAAATCCTCCCCTGGTTTCGCGGCTTTGACGGCCCCTTGGCCTTTGCCGTGTTCATGCTGGTGTGCGCCGGGTTGCTGACGATGTACTCGTCTGGTCACGACCAGGGCACGCGGTTTGAGGACCATGGCCGCAACATGCTGATTGCCGGCGCGATCCTTTTTTTTGTAGCACAGATTCCGCCGCAGCGGCTGATGTCGCTGGCGGTGCCGCTGTATGTGCTGGGCGTCACGCTGCTCATCGCGGTGGCGGTGTTTGGCATCACCAAAAAGGGCGCGCGGCGCTGGGTCAATGTGGGCATCGTCATCCAGCCCAGTGAAATCCTCAAAATCGCCATGCCGCTGATGCTGGCCTGGTGGTTTCAAAAACGCGAAGGCCAGTTGCGCCCGCTGGATTTTGGCGTGGCGCTGGCGCTGCTGGTGGTGCCCATTGGCCTGATCGTGCGCCAGCCCGACCTGGGCACGGCCATACTTGTGCTGGTGGCCGGCCTGTCGGTGATCTTTTTCGCCGGCCTGCGCTGGAAGTGGATCGCCCCGCCGGTGCTGCTGGGGCTGGTGGGCGTGGTGCTGTTGGTGGCGTTTGAGCCCCGGCTGTGCGCCGATGGCGTGCGCTGGCCGCTGATGCATGACTACCAGCAGCAGCGCATCTGCACCCTGCTGGACCCCACCCGCGACCCGCTGGGCAAGGGGTTCCACATCATCCAGGGCATGATCGCGATTGGCTCGGGCGGCGTCTGGGGCAAGGGCTTTATGCAGGGCACGCAGACGCATCTGGAATTCATTCCTGAGCGCACGACAGACTTTATTTTTGCGGCGTTCTCGGAAGAGTTTGGCCTGGCCGGCACCCTTGCGCTGATTGTTGCGTTTGCCTTTTTGATTTTGCGCGGACTGACCATTGCGCTTGAGGCACCCACGCTTTTTTCGCGGCTGCTGGCGGGCAGCGTGACGCTGATCTTCTTCACCTACGCGTTTGTCAACATGGGCATGGTCAGCGGCATTTTGCCGGTGGTGGGCGTGCCGCTGCCGTTCATCAGCTACGGCGGCACGGCGATGGTGACGCTGGGGATGGGGCTGGGGATATTGATGTCGATTTCCAAGTCCAAGAGGCTCGTGCAATCATGACTGGACTGGGTGATAAGTTTCCAATCTCCATCATCGGCGTGGGCAACATGGGCGCAGGCATGGCGCGCAATCTGCTATCAAAAGGCTGGCCGGTTCATATTTACGACATAGACGTCAAAAAAATGCAAAATGTGGCGTCTTTTGGGGCTATAGCCCACGTCAGTAGTGCACAAGCAGCTATTAATTCAATAGTAACTATCGTTTGCGTGGTTGATGCACTGCAAACTCAAGAAGTTTTGTTTGGTACGAACGCCGCGCTGCGCGGCGACGTGCTGAGCGGGGCATTGGGCACAACCTCGGGCACCGCACCGAGTGATGTGCAGGGCGTAGCGCAAGCCATGCAGCTAGGCCGTGTGGTGATGCTGTGCCCCACCCTGGCCCCGCAAGATGTGGAGCGTTTCGGCAAAGCACTCATCCCGTTCGGCCTGCACACCATCGACGCCCCCATGTCGGGCGGCCCGGTGCGCGCGGCCGACGGCAGCATGAGCCTGATGGTGGCTTGCGAGCCCATGGTATTTGAGCGCCATCGCGCCCTTATTGATGCGCTTTCAGACAAGGTGTTTCGCATCAGTGACCGCGTGGGTGACGGCGCGCGCACCAAGCTGGTCAACAACCTGCTGGCGGGCATCAACCTGGTAGGCGCGGCGGAGGTGCTGGTGATGGCACAGAAGATGGGGCTGGACGTGGCAAAAACGCTGGACGTGATTGAGCAGTCCAGCGGCCAGAGCTGGATTGGCTCTGACCGCATGCGCCGCGCCATCGTGGGCGACTACGCGCCCCGTGCCCACATGACGCTCTTGGAAAAAGACACGCGGCTGGCAGTGGCAGCAGCCCAATTGGCTGGCTTTGAAGGCCCGCTGGGTGCTGCGGCCCGCAATGTGTTTGCCCAGGCCAGCGCGGGCGG
>JANYJD010000263.1 GCA_025358555.1 Rhodoferax sp. | reverse complement strand
CGCAATGGCAACGCGGCGGCGCACCCGTTTGAGCTGAGCGCCGTCGGCACCAAACTCAAAGATGCGCCTTACTGGCGCGACGTGGGCACCATTGACGCCTATTGGGACGCCAACATCGACCTCACTGCTACCGATCCGCTGCTCAATCTGTACGACACACGCTGGCCAATCTGGACTTGCCAGGAGCAGTTGCCTCCCGCCAAATTTGTGCACAACGTGGACGACCGCCGGGGCATGGCCATTGAGTCCACCGTGTCCGGCGGCTGCATCGTGTCGGGCAGCGTGTTTCGCTCGCTGCTGTTCTCCAGCGTGCGGGTGCATTCCCATTCCAGCGTGAGCTGGTCCGTGGTGTTGCCCGGCGTGCAGGTAGGCCGTGGCGCGCGCCTGACTCGGGTGGTGGTGGACCGGGGTTGCAGCATTCCCGATGGCATGGTGATCGGCGAAGACCCGGTGCAGGACGAGGCACGCTTTCACCGCAGCCCGAATGGCATCACCCTGGTGACGGCCGACATGCTCACAAAAATCACCTCATGAGAGTGCTGCATGCGGCGGCAGAGATTTTTCCCCTGGCCAAAACCGGCGGCCTGGCGGACGTGCTGGGTGCCTTGCCGCAGGCACTGCTTGAAGCGGGTGCCGATGTGCGGGTCATCTTGCCTGGCTTGCCTGCTATTAAAAACGGTGTAGAGCGGAAGAGATTGGTGTGCGAGATTGGTGCTATTTTTGGCGCCGGCAAAGTCAGCCTGTTGCTGGGGCAGATGCCCATGCCAGGAAAATCGCCTGGCACGTCGCTGCCGGTTTACGTGATCGATGCGCCCTACCTCTACCAGCGCGCTGGCAACCCATACCTTGCGCTAGATGGCAGTGAGTGGCCCGATAACCTGCAGCGGTTTGCGCTGCTGGGCTGGGTCGCTGCCCACCTTGCGGCTGGTGAACTTGACGCCGACTGGCGCCCGGATGTGCTGCACGCCCACGACTGGCATGCCGCCATGGCGTGTGCCTATCTGAAAGTCTTCCCAGCGTCCACAGTGGCGACAGTTTTTACCGTGCACAACCTGGCGTACCAGGGCTTGTTTGACGAAGCCGACTTCCACATGCTGGGTTTGCCTGCACGCCTGTTGACCCCAGCTGGCCTTGAGTTTCATGCGCAGATTTCCTTCATGAAAGCGGGTTTGACGTACGCGCACCGTGTGACGACGGTCAGCCCGAACTACGCCACCGAAATGGCTACGGAGGAGTTTGGCTGCGGGCTTGACGGCGTGGTGCGCGCGCGTGGGCGCGATGTGTCGGGCATCCTGAATGGCGTGGATGGCACGGTGTGGAATCCAGAGTCTGACGCAGGCATCGCCGCAACTTATTCGCCCAGCGCGCTGGGGGGCAAATTGCGCTGCAAGGCGGCGTTGCAAACCTCGATGGGTTTGAAGGCAGACCCCGGCGCGCAGTTGTTTGCGGTGGTCAGCCGTTTGACGCACCAAAAAGGCCTTGACCTGGTGCTGGCTGCCTTGCCCGAGCTGCTGGCAGCGGGCGGCCAATTGGCAGTGCAGGGCAGTGGCGACGCTGCCCTGGAAGCCGCATTTACCGCCGCCGCAGCATCGCATCCTGGCCGCGTGGCCGTGCGCCTGGGTTACGACGAAGCGTTTGCGCACCAGATGATGGCGGGTGCGGATGCTGTGCTGGTTCCCTCGCGCTTTGAGCCTTGCGGTCTAACGCAGCTCTACGCCTTGCGTTACGGCGCGGTGCCGGTGGTGCGGCGTGTGGGGGGATTGGTCGATACGGTGGTTGATGCCAGTGTGCAGGCGCTCGCCCGTGATGAAGCGACCGGCTTCATGTTCGATGCTGCCACCCCGGCGGCGCTGGCGGCCGCACTGCGGCAGACCGCCAACGCCTATGCAAAGCCAAAGCTGTGGCGGCAACTCATGCTGCGTGGCATGGCGCAGCGCTTCTCGTGGGGTGACGCCGCTGCGCAGTACCTGTCCCTGTATGGCGAAGCGGTGCAGGCTGCTACGGCCATGCGCTGATTCGCGACGAATACAATCGGCGCACTCTGAAAACCAGCCTGCCAGTCAGCCTCCAAGCCGTCGCCAAGCCTTCTCCAAGCCCGTCAGATTGACGCTCTTATTGACCCTCAAAACCACACCCGTAAGGACACCCAACAATGCAAGTGGCATCTAGCATCTTCAAGGCCTACGACATACGCGGCATCGTGCCATCCACCGTCACCGAGCAGGTGGCCGAGGGCATCGGCAAGGCGTTTGGCACCATTGCCCGGCTGGAGGGCGAAACCTCGGTGGCGGTGGGCCGTGATGGCCGCCTAAGCGGGCCGTCCTTGAGCGCGGCGCTGGTGCGTGGCCTGGCCTGTGCCGGGCTGGACGTGGTGGACGTGGGGATGGTCACCACCCCCATGCTGTATTTTGCCGCCAACACGCTGTGTACCAGCGGCATCCAGGTTACCGGCAGCCACAACCCCAAAGACTACAACGGGTTCAAGATGGTGATGCGGGGCCGCGCCATTTATGGCGAAGAAATTCAGGCCATCCGGCGCATGATGGAGTCCGAATCCTGGCTTGAAAAAGCCGCGGACTTGAGCGGCGCCGGGCCGTCCCAAGGAGAGAACACCCTCTCGGGGGGCAGCGCAGCACACGCAGTGGCAAGCGTGGGGGCGGGCAACATCACCAACGTCAATGTGTTCGCCCCGTACCGCGACCGCATCGTGGGCGATATCAAACTGGCCCGCCCGATGAAAATCGTCGTCGACTCGGGCAATGGCATTGCCGGTGCCTCGGCCCCGGCCATCTTGCGGGCGATTGGTTGCGAGGTGATCGAACTCTTCAGCGAGGTCGATGGCAACTTCCCCAACCACCACCCCGACCCGAGCAAGCCCGAGAACTTGCGTGACCTGATTGCTGCGCTTAAGACGAGTGACGCCGAGCTGGGGCTGGCGTTTGACGGCGACGGCGACCGCCTGGGCATTGTCACCAAGCAGGGCAACAATATCTACCCCGACCGCCAGATGGTGCTGTTTGCCCGCGACGTGCTGAGCCGCGTGCCAGGCGGCCAAATTGTGTATGACGTGAAGTGTTCCCAGCGCCTGGCCCCGGCCATTGAGGCAGCGGGCGGCAAGGCCGTGATGTTCAAGACCGGGCACTCGCTGATCAAGGCCAAGATGAAAGAAATCAATTCTCCGCTCGGCGGCGAGATGAGCGGCCACATCTTCTTCAAGGAGCGCTGGTTTGGGTTTGACGATGGCACTTACGCCGGTGCCCGTTTGCTTGAAATTGTGAGCAAATCGCCCGATGCCAATGCGGTGCTCGACGCCCTGCCGAGCAGTTTTTCCACCCCGGAGATGAATGTCCGCGTGGCTGAAGGCGAGGCCCCTGGCCTGGTGGCGCAAGCCGTGGCGCTGGCCCGCTTCGGGCAGGATGCCAAAATCAACACCATCGACGGCCTGCGCGTGGACTGGGCTGATGGCTTTGGCCTGATACGCGCCAGCAACACCACGCCGGTGCTGGTGTTGCGGTTTGAAGGCCACACCAACGAGGCGCTGCACCGCATAGAAACCGACATGCTGGCCCTGCTGCGCCAAGTCAAGCCGGATGCGCAATTTGAGGCAGCAGCGCATTGAAGATATTGCTGGTGAAGCTGTCTTCGCTGGGCGATGTGGTTCATGCCATGCCAGCGCTGCAGGACATTCACCAAACCTTGCCCGATGCGCAGATCGATTGGGTTGTCGAGGCCGCTTTTGCACCGCTGGTGCGCCGCTGCACCGGCGTGGCACGGGTGATTGAATCTGATGAGCGGCGCTGGCGCAAATCACCGTTTTCGACGCACACCCGCGCCGCGTGGCGTGCCTTCAAACTGGATTTGCGGCGCGAGCACTATGACGCGGTGATTGACTTGCAGGGCCTGACCAAGTCCGCCGTGGTGTCCCGGCTGGCCCGTCTGGCGCCGGGTAGCAAACGCTACGCTCTGGCCAACCGTACTGATGGCGCAGGCTACGAGGCCCCCACGCGCTGGCTGGCCGATGTGGCCGTGCCGATTGCGCCGCACACCTCGGCCGTGCAGCGCTCGCGCGAGCTGTGTGCCCGCGCACTGGGCTATTCTTTGCCAGAAAAAGAGTCTTTTGGGCTCGTATCCCTTGTCCATAGTGCATGGATAGCTACTGATACTGTAGTAAACAGGCTTTCAAAACTTCCTTGTGTCGTCCTGATCCACGGCACCTCGCGCGCTGACAAGCAGTGGCCGGTGGCGCACTGGCAAGCTCTGGGCGCGCGGCTCAACGCGGCTGGCTACACCGTGGCACTGGCGCACGGCAGTGACGCGGAGCAGCGCACCAGTGAATCCGTCGCCAGCCAGCTGACGTCCGCAGTGGTCTGGCCCCGGCTTGGCCTGGACGCGCTGACGGATGCGCTGGCCCAGTCTGCAGGGGTGATTGGCGTGGACAGTGGCCTGAGCCACATCGCGGTCGCGCTGGATTTGCCGCACGTGCAAATCTACAACTTTGACACCGCGTGGCGCACCGGGCCGCAGCACAGTGCGCGCCAGGTGAGTGTGTTTGCCCGGCCTGCGCCATCGGTGGACGCGGTGTGGCAAGCCTGGCTGGGCGTGTGTCTGACGGTGCGTCAGCCAGTGGCCAGCCGGCCCGCCTGAACCGCCTGGACCGCCTGGACCGCGTGACCCGCCTGAACTTCGGAACCCACGCGGCCATGGCCCTTCTGCACCGTGCAGCCCTGTCGGTTTACTCGCTGCTCATGGGGCTGGCGCAGCCCTTATTGCGCGCCAGGCTGCGTCAGCGCGGCGTGGCTGAGCCGGGCTACCTGGTTGCCATGGACGAGCGCTTTGGCCGCTATGGGGGCGATACCCCACCGCCCGGTGGTTATGTCTGGATTCATGCCGTGTCGCTTGGTGAAACACGCGCGGCGGCGATCCTGATTGAGCGCTTGCGCGCGCGCCAGCCCAACATGCGCTTGCTGCTGACCCACGGCACCGCCACCGGCCGCGCTGAAGGTGCCGGGCTGCTGCGCGCGGGCGATGCGCAGGCCTGGCAGCCTTGGGACACGCCGGGAGCCGTGCAGGGCTTTTTGGCGCATTTCCGGCCCCGCATCGGCATCCTTATGGAAACCGAGGTCTGGCCCAATCTGTCAGCCGCTTGCCAGCGCGCCGAGGTGCCGCTGGTATTGGCCAATGCGCGCCTGAGCGGCAAGTCGCAACGCAAGGCGCAACGTCTGGGCTGGTTGTCGCGCCCAGCTTATGGAACGCTGGCGGCCGTGTGGGCGCAAACCGATGCCGACGCACAGCGGCTTGTGGCAGCCGGTGCGACGGTGGCGGGTGTATTGGGCAACATCAAGTTTGATGCCGGGCCTGATGCAGCGCAACTGGCGCAGGGCACGCGCTGGCGTCAGGCGTGGCGCAATGCAACGCAGCGGCCGGTGGTGGTGTTTGCCAGCTCGCGTGCGGGCGAAGAAGCCGGTTTTCTCAAGGTTTTGGAGAATTTTAAGGCTGGAGCCCTTGTGGAATATGCACCGTCAGCTATTAAATCAGAAGTAGACCAAGCGGAAGCAAATCAGTCAGGCACAAATCGCGTTCAGTGGCTGGTAGTGCCACGCCATCCGCAACGCGTGGACGAGGTTGCCGCGTTGATTGAGAGCTACGGCTTGCGGGTCTCAAGGCGCAGTTCCTGGGGCGATGGCCCGCCCACAGCAACCGGCACCGGCGCTGCCGACACCCTCTGGCTTGGTGACTCGCTTGGCGAAATGTCGTTGTACTACAGCCTGGCCGATGCCGCCCTGCTGGGCGGCAGCTTTGAAGCACTGGGCGGACAAAACCTGATTGAAGCAGCAGCCTGCGGCTGCCCGGTAGTCATGGGGCCGCACACCTTTAACTTCGCTGAGGCAAGCGATCTCGCCCAAGCGGCTGGCGCCGCGATTCGTGTGGGTGATTTGACACAAGGCGTTGCCACCGCGCAAGCGCTGGTGCGCGATGAAGCGGCGTTGCGTGCCGCGCAAAACGCCTGCGAAGTGTTTTTGCAGCCGCACCGGGGCGCCGCAGAACGGCTGGCCGACGCCATCGTGCTGCAGGTGCAGATGACACCTGCAGCGTGAATGGAAATACGGATTATTTGACCAACAGCCCGTTCACGCCCTGCAGATCTTCGGCCTTGAGCGTGCCGTTGGCCTGGCGCAATTTCAGGCCGTTCACCAGCACGTCGTAGCGCGCCTTGGCCAGGTCCCGCTTGGTCTGGAACAGCTGGCTTTGTGAATTGAGCACGTCGATGTTGATGCGCACGCCCACCTGGTAGCCCAGCTTGTTGGCGTCAAGCGCGCTCTGGCTGGAGGCTTCGGCGGCTTCAAAGGCCTTGACCTGGCCCAAGAGCGAGTCAACGCCAAAGAAGGCGGTGCGGGTGGCCTGTGCGACGGTGCGTTTTGCACCCTCCAGGTCATTGCGGGCCTTGTCTTCCAGAGCCAGCGTTTCCTTGATGCGGTTCTGCACTGCGTACCCGGCGAACAGCGGCAGATTGAAAGCCAGCCCGACCGAGCCACTGCCAACGTGGGAGCCCACTGCCGAGGTCGTCGTGCCATCCATGTTGCGGATCAGGCCGTAACTGGCGACCAAATCCAGCGTGGGTTTGTGGCCAGCCCTGGCCTTGGAGGTTTCAAGCAGCGCCACGTCCAGCGCAGTCTGGGCCTGGCGGATGCTCGGGTGGCCGTCTTCAGATTGCAGCACCCAGGCATTGACGTCAGTGGGTTCCAGGCTGCGAAGCGCCAACGGCAACGCCAGCGATTGGGGCTGCGCATCGCCTTTTCCCACCAGCTGGTCCAAGGCTATTTTCTTCACGCGCAAATCATTTTCAGCGCCGATCTGCTGGGCAATCACCAGGTCAAACCGGGCCTGGGCTTCGCGCGTGTCGGTGATGGTGGAGGTGCCGACTTCAAAATTGCGTTTGGCAGAGGCCAGCTGCTCGGCCACGGCCGCTTTTTGCGCCAATACAAATGTCAGGCTGTCCTGGGAAGCCAATACGTCAAAGTACGCCTGGCTGACCCGCACGATCAAATCCTGCTCTGCGGCCACCAGCTGGGCCTGAGCCACGTCAATGCTTTTCTTGCCCTGCTCGTAGGTGATCCAGTTGGCCGGGCGGTACAGCGGATGGGAGGCGCTGAGCGTGGCGCTTTGCGTGCCGAAGGGCCGGTTGATTTCCGGGCCGATGTCGGGCGTGACTGACAGGATTGAGCGGGAGATGCCTGCTGCCAGTCCCACAGTGGGCAACACGCCGGCCCTGGATTGCTCGGCTTTGGCCAGGTTGGCGTCAAACTGAGACTTTGCCGACTGGTAGGTGGCATCATAACTGCGGGCTGATTCAAACAGGGCCACCAGGCTTTGTGCACGCACTGGCAGTGCGACAACGGTGATGACGGCAGCAATGGATGCAAACAAGGTGTTTTTTTTCATGGGGTCTGGTGCAGGCTGGCCAAAGTGGAGTTTTTTAGTAACAGGTCGCAGCGTTGATGGCTGGTATTTTGCGGCTAGTAACTTGGGACGGAAGGGTCTAGCTCGCGGGACCAGGCGTCAATGCCGCCGGCAATGTTGGCCACGTGGGCAAAGCCATTGCCCGCCAGAAAGGCCGCCACCCGCTGGCTGCGCATGCCGTGGTGGCACAGGCAGGCCATCGGCCGGGCAGGGTCCAGCTCGGCCAGCCGCGCAGGCACGGTGCTCATGGGCATGGCGACCAGCTCAAAGCCGTCTGCCGTGACGCTGGCGGTTTGCAACTCCACGGCCTCGCGCACGTCCAGCACTACAGGCAGGCCTTGCCCCGCCGCAGCCGTAAACCATGCAGCAAGCTCGGAGGGCCGCACCTGTTCAATCATGCGGCGCGGCGTTGTTGGCTGAAAAGATGAAGCACGCAGGCCAACTCAGAAACTGAAGCGCGAAGGCTCGGGAAAATGCAGCAGACGCGGGGCCACGGTGTCCCAAGGCTGTTCGGTGCGGTACTGCGCATCGCCCACGCGGGTGACAAACGTGGCACGCATGGTGGGCTCTTCGCCCACGATGGCCGCCAGACGGCCCCCCACTTTCAAATGCGCCAGCAGCGCCTGCGGCACCATCGCGACCGAGCCGCTGAGCACAATCACGTCAAACGGACCCTCTACCGGCACGCCCTGCGAGCCATCGGCGTGGCGCACCTCGGCATTGTGGATGCCTGCTTTTTGCAGGTTGGTGCGCGCCAGAGCGGCCAGCTCGGCGTCAATCTCAAGCGAAATAACGCGCTGCGCCCGGTGCGCCAGCAGGGCCGCCATGTAGCCAGATCCAGCGCCGATCTCAAGCACTTTCTCGTGTTTTTGCACCGCCGTGTCTTGCAGCAGGCGGGCTTCCACGCGCGGGGCCAGCATGCAATGGCCCAGATTCATGGCCTCTTGCACCGGCGTGCCCAGCGGGATTTCCATGTCGACGAACGCCAGCGCCTGGTGGGTGACGGGCACAAAATCTTCCCGCTTGATGACTGACAGCAAATGCAGCACGCTGGCGTCCAGCACATCCCAGGGGCGGATTTGCTGCTCAATCATGTTGAAGCGGGCGAGTTCAAGGTTCATAGTGGAGTTTCTGCTGTCATGATGGCAAGCGACTTAATATTTCAGCAGCCGATTTTAGTGCCTCGGCACGTTCAGCTTTGCCGTTGAACAGGCGCTTGGACCAGTTTGCCAGGTCGTCCATGTAGCAATACACAACCGGCACCACCACCAGCGTGAGCAATGATGACGTGATCACCCCGCCAATGACGGCCTGGCCCATGGGTGCGCGCTGCTCGGAGCCTTCGCTCAGGGCAAAGGCCAGCGGCACCATGCCGAAGATCATGGCCAAGGTGGTCATCAGGATCGGGCGCAGGCGCACCTTGGCGGCCATCAGCAGGGCCTCGGTGCGGGGCATGCCGTCCTCGCGCAGCCGGATGGCAAAGTCCACCAGCAAAATCGCGTTCTTGGTAACCAGGCCCATCAGCATCACAATGCCGATCACCGAGAACATCGACAGCGTGGAGCGGAACATCAAAAGCGCCAGCACCACGCCGATCAAGGTCAGCGGCAGCGCCGTCATCAGGGCCAGCGGCTGCAAAAAACTCTTGAACTGGCTGGCCAGAATCATGTAGATGAACACCACCGCCAGAACCAGCGCAGAAATGGCGTAGCCAAATGACTCCTGCATGTTCTTGGTGCTGCCGCCAAAAACGAAGCTGTAGCCCGGTGGCCAGCTCATGCCCTCCAGCGCGCTGCGGATGTCGGTGGAGACTTCGCCTGCCGAGCGCAAATAGCTGTTGCCGCTCACGGCCACCTCACGCGTCAGGTCGCGCCGGTTGATCTGGTTCGGCCCGGTGGATTCGCGCACGCTGGCGACTTGGTTGAGCCGCACCACGCGGGCGCTGCCATCGGCATTGCTGCCCACCATGAAGGGCAGGCGCTCCAGGTCCTGCGGGCTGTTTCGGGCGTCAGGGGCCAGGCGCACCTTGACGTCATAGGTCTGGTCATCCGGCGCGCGCCAGTTGCCCACAGTGAGGCCCGCCACCAAGGTGCGCAGCGGCCCGGCAATCTGTGCAATGCCCAGGCCCAAGTCAGACGCTGCATCGCGCTTGATATCCACCTCAATCGTGGGCTTGTCGGGCTTGACGCTGGAGTCCATATCCACCAGGCCGGGGATGTTTTCGATCCGCTGGCGCACCGTGGCGGTCAGGCGCTCGAGCTCTTTCAGATCAGGCCCTTTAAGCGAAAACTCCACGCCCTTGTTGCCACCCACATTGCCCAGCACGCCAATGTGGGTGACGGTGATGCCCGGCACCTGGCGCAGGCGCTCGCGCAGCACGTTGGACAGTCCGTCCACACTGACGCTGCGGGCCTTGCGGTCGACCAGCCGCACATAGGTTGACGCGTAGATCTTGCCCTGCGCGTTGCCGGTGTTGATGGTGGTCAGGGTATAGCGCACCTCGGGGAACTCGCGCACTATGGCCTCCACCTGGCGGGCCTTGGCTTCGGTGGCTTCGATGGACGAGCCCACCGGCACGTAGTAGTTGACTGTGGTCTCTGAAAAATCCGCCTTGGGCACAAATTCAGTGCCCAGCAGCGGCACCATGAAAATCGCGCCGACAAACGTGGCCAGCGCCGCTGCCAGTGTCTTGAGCTTGTGCTTCAAGCTCCAGCCCAGAATGCCCTGGTAGAGGTGGGCCAGGGACTCGGTGGCGTGGTCAAACCATCCAGTCACGCGGCCAATGGTTTTGTCATAGAGCGTGACCGGTGGCCCGGTTCTGCCCAGCGCGTCAATGCTCGGGTCATGCCAAATGCTGGACAGCATCGGATCCAGTGTGAAACTGACAAACATCGAGATCAACACCGCCGCCACGATGGTGATGCCAAACTCGTGGAAAAACTTGCCCACGATGCCGCTCATGAAGCCAATCGGCAAAAACACGGCCACGATGGACAGCGTGGTGGCCAGCACCGCCAGGCCAATTTCCTGCGTCCCGTCAAGCGACGCCTGGTACGGCGTCTTGCCCATCTGCACGTGGCGCACGATGTTCTCGCGCACCACAATCGCATCGTCAATCAGCAGGCCCACGCACAGGCTCAGCGCCATCATGGTGATTACATTGATGGTGAAGCCAAAGATGTACATGAACAAGAATGTGCCAATCAGCGCAATCGGCAAGGTCAGCCCGGTGATGATGGTCGAGCGCCATGAGTTGAGGAATAAAAATACGATCAACACCGTGAGCAGCGCACCTTCAATCAGGGTGCGTCGCACGTTGTCCACCGATATCTTGATGGGCCGCGCGCTGTCGGTTATCGGCTCCAGGCGCACACCGGGCGGCAACTGCGGCGTGATGTCCAGCACGGCTTTTTTCAGGCCTTCCACCACGTCGATGGTGTTCTCGTCCTGCGATTTTTGCACCGTCATCAGCAGGGTGCGCTGGCCGTTGTACAGCGCCAGGCTTTCAATTTCCTGCCCGGCATCGCTGATGCGCGCCAGTTGTCCCAGCGTGACCGCTGCGCCTGATTTGCGGGCGACGATGATCTTGCTGAAATCTTCCGGGCGCTGCATGCGCGCATCCACCTGCACCACGCGCTCCTGCGCCAGCGAGCGGATCGCCCCAATCGGCAGGCTCTGGTTCTCGTTGCGAACGGCGGTGGTCACCTGGTCTGCGGTGATGCCATAGGACTCCAGCGCCTGCGGGTTGAGGTAAATATTGATCTCGCGCTTGGAGCCGCCCACCAGGTTCACCGCACCCACGCCACGGGCGTTTTGCAGGCGTTTTTTCAGCACCTGGTCGGCCCAGTTGGTGAGCTCGATGGCGCTCATGGCCTTGCCGGCGGTTGCGTCGGGAATCACTGCCAGCGACCAGATGGCGGCGCTGGACGGATCGAATCTTGATACCTTCGGTTCCTTGACTTCAATGCGGAAATCAGCTTTGACTGCCGCTACCTTTTCCCGCACATCGTCAGCCGCCTTGCGGCCATTGATCTCAAGATTGAACTCGATGATGACGACCGACTGGCCTTCGTAGCTGCGCGAGGTCAGTGCGCTGATGCCGGCAATTGCGTTGACGGCTTCTTCCACTTTTTTCGTGACTTCGCTCTCGACAATCTCGGGCGACGCACCGGGGTATTCGGTGCTTATCACCACCACGGGGAAGTCGATATTGGGGAACTGGTCGACCTGCAGGCGCTGGTAGCTGAACACCCCCAGCACCACCAGGGCCAACATAACCATGGTTGCGAAGACCGGGTTGTTGAGGCTGACGCGGGTGAACCACATGCTATTTCCCCCCCGCGCTGATCTTCACGCTGGAGCCTTCGCGGACCAGGCCCACGGTGGCTGCCAGCACGGTTGCGCCGTCGGGCACGCCTTTGACCGCCACCATCATTTGGCCATCGGCTTCGCCCCTGGCGCCCAGCTCGACGGTTTTGTGCACGATCACATTGTTCTCAAGCACTTGCACATACGGGGCCGGCTTGTTGGTGCGCACGCTGGATACCGGCAACGCCAGCACCTGCGCGCGTGACGTGCCCAGGCTGCCCTGAGCAAACAAGCCCTGGCGCAGGCCGGGGCGTGAGGCCAACGACAAATACACCAGCACGCCCCGGTTGCCAGCGGTGGTGGCCGGGTTGACGCGAACCACGGTGGCTGCCACCGGCTCGGCAATGCCTTCAATTTGAAGTTGCGCAATTTGGCCCACCCGCACGCTGGCGGCATCAGCGGCGGAAAGGCTGGCTTCCAGCTCCATGCGGCTCAGGTCCACTATCTCCACCACCTTGGCATCGATGCCCACGCGCTCGCCAGGTTGCGCCAGGCGCTGCGAAATCCAGCCGCCAATCGGCGCGCGCAGCACGGTGTCGTCCATTGCTTTTTTGGTGATATCGACAGCCGCCTGGGCCGACGCGTAGCTAGCGCGAGCGCCTTCCAGCGTGGCCGATGACGTGTCCAGCGCGGTTTTGGAAATAAAGCCCTGGTCCACCAGCGCCTTGTTGTTGTCGTACTGGCGCTGGGCGATGTCGATCTGGGATTTGGCCGCCTCAGCGCTGCGCTGCGTCTGCTGCAGCCTAGCGGTGTACTCAATTGGGTCCACCCTGGCGATGACTTGCCCGGCCTTGACAGCATCGCCCTCGCGCACGCTTAAGCCCTGCAGTTCACCAGCGGCCCGCGCCTTTACAAAGGCTGAATTGACGGCCTTCAGCGAGCCCGAAATCGGCAACCCCTGGGACAATTCCCGGCTCGACACTTTCACCAAGTCGGTGCTTGCCAACTCCACACCGGCCGGCGTTTTAGGCGCTGCCGCGCTGGCGGCAACCGCCTTTTGCTGCTCGTTTCGCGCGCTGATGGCCCGAAAAACCGCGCCCCCCAGTGCAGCCCCGACCGCCACCGCAATCACCCACTTCATCCACTTTTTCATGCTGTCTTTGCCTCGTAAGTTTTAACAGTCTGCACCGTCACTCTGCCCCGATCTGAATGTCGTTGCGTCGCCAACACGCCCCGCAGCAAGATGCTGATCTGGCTTTTGAGAAACCGTGACGGATCCAACTGCTGCGACGCCGGAGAACACGGCCCCAGTGAGTGCCGCCACAAAATCAGGAACATCAGCGGGGCCAGCACGGCGAAGACCGCGTTGTCAATGTCGTCGATGGCAAACTCGCTTGTATTTACGCCGTGCTGCAAAACGCTGCGGATCAACGCGCGGCCCGGAAGAATCACCTCTTGCTGGTAGAACTCGGCAAGCTCAGGAAAATTGGCGGCTTCAGACATCATCAATTTGGTAATACCCGCCGCCTTGGTTGCGCCATAGCGCTCCCACCATTGGGTTATGCAAAACGCGAGCATGTCCGCAGCGGGTTCCTTTGCGACGCAAAGGGCTTCATGCCCGGCGCGCAAGTGCGTGCCAATGTATTCCCGCACAACGGCCTTGAAGAGCTCTTCCTTGCTGGAAAAATACAAAAACAGCGTGCCCTTGGACACGCCCGCACGCAGCGCGACCTCTTCAACGCGGGTGCCAGCAAAGCCTTTTTCCACAAATAAATCCAGCGCGGCTGCCAGCAACTCGCCGGGGCGAGCATCCTTGCGGCGCTCGCGTTTCACAGGCGCTGCATTGGCGTGGTTTTCAAGAAACTGGGGCACAGGTAGGGGAGTTAATGACTAATCGGTTATTAGTGTAGCAGACTGCCCTTCATAGGTCGAAAAAACAGGTCACGCTTTAAATGTCCTATTGACAGAACAATAAACCCGTTAGTACGATGGGCGCGTGACTGAGTCCATGCCCATGACCAAGTACCACCAGATTTACCTGGTGCTGCGCGAGCAATTGCTGGAGGGCAAGTTTGCGCAGGGGTTGCCGGGTGAGCTGGCGCTGATGCAGGAGTTTGGCGTGGCGCGGGTGACCGTGCGCCGCGCGCTGGAACAGCTCGCGTCCGAGGGCATGATCCTGCGGGAAGCCGGGCGCGGCACGCGGCCACTGGCGTCGAGCGCCTCCAACGCGCCTGCCTACGCCAGTGCCAGCGACAAAGGCCAGCGCGCGCACCTCACGGGCCTGCTGGAAAATCTGGTCAGCGTGAGCCTGCGCACCTCCGTTGCCGTGCTGGAAGTTGAAACCGTGACGGCTTCTGCCCAAATGGCCAGCGCATTGCAGATTGCGCCTGGCGACCCGGTGCAAAAGGCGATACGCGTGCGCAGCACCAAAGAAGGGCCGCTGTCGCACATCACCACCTACGTTCCCGGCGACATTGCGCGCCAGTTTGGGCGCCGTGAGCTGGCCAGAAAACCGATACTGGTGCTGCTGGAAGAGGCTGGCGTGACCGTAGGCCGCGCCCGGCAGACCATCTCGGCGCGCCTGGCCGATGTGCTGGTGGCAAGGCATCTTGGTATTGCCGTGGGCTCGGCCCTTTTGGCCGTGCGCCGCGTGGTGTTCGATGTCCGGGAGCGCCCCATCCAGTGGCTGCATGGCCTGTACCGGCCTGACCGCTATGAATATGAAATGCAGTTGTCCCGCGTTGGCAGCATTGATGCCAAGGTGTGGGTCAGCAAAGACCAGTCCGCCCAGTTCAGTTAACCATTGCGCAGCCTTTGATCCAGACCTTGTTCATCCAGGAGAAACCCATGACGACACGTCGCCACTTCATATCCCAATCTGCCGCCGCTGCCTCAGCGATGGCCTTCCCGCTGGTGGGCGGTGCGCAGCCCAAAACCGTCAAGGTCGGCGTGCTGCACCCGGTCACGGGTGCGCTCGCGTACTCCGGCCAGCAGTGCCGCGAAGGCGCGATGATGGCCATCGAAGACATCAACAAATCCGGCGGCATCAAGTCGCTGGGCGGCGCCAAGCTGGAGGCCCTGCTGGGCGATGCTCAGTCGCAGCCACAGGCAGGGGCAGCGGAGATTGAAAAGATGAACGAGGCCGGTGTGAGCGCCGTGGTGGGCGCGTTTGCCTCTGCCATTTGCCTGGCCACCACGCAAGCGGCTGCCAAGTACAACCTGCCGCATGTGGTGGACGTGGGCGTGGCCGACCAGATTGTCGAGCGCGGCCTTAAAAACACCTTCCGTTTCGGGCCGGGGTATCGCAAATGCGCCGAGGTCGCGGTGGCCAACCTGCATGTGCTCAACACAGCGGCTGGCAAACCGGCCAAGACGGTGATGATCATCCACGAAGAATCGCTGTTTGGCACCGGCACCGCCAACCTGCTGGCGCGCGAGCTGCCAGGCTATGGCTACGAGGTGAAAGAGATCGTCAAGCACGCCAACCCCACGCGCGACTTCAATAACATAGTGCTGCGCATGAAGGCGTTAAACCCCGACATCGTGATCCCCGCCAACTACTACAACGAGTACGCGCTGCTGGTGCGCACCATGCAGCAGCAAAAGGTCACGCCCAAAGCCATCTACTCGGTGCTGGGCGGTGCGGCATCCAGCTACAAATTTGTCAAGGAGTTTCCGGACGCTGCCAACGGGATCATCGACTGCAACCACTGGTTCAACCCAAAAGACAAGCGCTCGGCTGAATTGAAAAAACGTGTGGAAGCCAAGGGCCTGTTTTTCAGCTACGAGGTGTTCATGGCCTACACCGCCACGCGGCTGCTGGCCGATGCGATGGAGCGGGCCAAGTCGGCTGACCGGGCCGCTATCATCGACGCCCTTGCCAACAGCACGTTTGCCGACCACATCATGCCGTATGGCACCACCAAGTTTGTCAACGGGCAGAACATGGGCGCGCAGCCGCTGATGACGCAGGTCTACAAGAACGACATCAAAGTGATCATCCCGCGCGATTACCGCGAAACCGACCCGGTGTTCCCGCTGCGTGCTTGACCCAGAACTTGAATTCAGCTGACTGTCCCCACGATGTATGACGCATCCATTTTGTTCCCGTCGCTGCTCAACGGGCTGACGACGGGCGCGGTGTATGCGCTGATTGCGCTGGGGCTGACCTTGATTTATGGTGTGCTGCACATCATCAATTTCGCGCACGGCGCGGCGTTGATGATGGCGCTGTACGCGGTTTATTTTCTGAAAGTCCAGCTTGGCATCGACCCGTATCTGGCGCTGCCGCTGGTGGTGCCTGGCATGTTTGTCTTTGGCTACGGCTTGCAGCGGCTGGTGATCAACCGCGCCAGCCACGGCAAGGATGAAAACATCCTAATGGTCACGCTGGGCCTGTCCATCATCATGGAAAACCTGGCCCTGCTTTTTTTCAAATCAGACACCCGCACCATTGACACGGCCTACACGCTGACCACCGTGCCGATCAACATAGGGCTTGCGCAGGCCCTGATTGCGCTGCCCAAGCTGGTGGCGTTTGCCGGCGCGCTGGTGGTGTCGGCCATGCTGTTCTGGCTGGTGGGCAAGACCGATCTGGGCCGTGCCATCCGCGCTGTGTCCAAAGAAAAACACGGGGCCAAACTCATGGGCATCAACGTCGACCATGTCTACGCCCTGAGCTTTGGCATCGGTCTGGCGTGCGTGGGGGCAGCGGCGTGCTTCTTGCTGCCCGCGTATTACGTCAACCCGCAGGTCGGCGGCGGCTTTGTGCTGGTGGCTTTTACGGTGGTGGTGCTGGGCGGCATGGGCAGCTTTGTCGGTGCGCTGGTGGGCGGCCTGCTGCTGGGCGTGGTGGAGTCGCTGGGCGGGCTGTATTTTGGCGATTCACTGGGGCAGATTGGCATTTTTGTGATCTTCATTGCGGTGCTGTTGTTCAGGCCGCAGGGGCTGTTTGGAGCGAAGGCGTGAAGGCTGCGAGAACAGAGCTGGCGGGCATTGCGCTCTTCGTGCTGGCGGTGGCCTGCGTGCCGCTGGTCACGGACTCGGGCGTGGTGCTGAATTTTGTGATGATGGCGCTGTACGCGGCGCTGCTGGCCCAGGCCTGGAACGTGCTAGGGGGCTTTGGCGGGCAGTTCTCATTTGGGCACGCGCTGTTTTTTGGCACGGGTGCTTACATGCAGGCCATTGCGCAAACGCAGGGCGCCTTCAACCCTTGGCTGGCGTTGTTGATGGCTGTGGCAGCCAGTGCTGCAGTCGGGGTTTTTGTGGGTGCGCTGTCGTTTCGCTACGGTCTTAAGGGCTCATACTTTGCGCTGGTCACGCTGGCGTTTGCCGAGGTGTTTCGTATCCTCGCGCTGTCGGTACCGTTCACCGGCGCAGGCTCGGGGCTGATGGTGCCGCTCAGGGAGTCATTTGCCAACATGCAGTTTGGCTCGCGCAAGGGCTATTTGTACCTGGTGCTGGGGCTGGTGGCGGTGGCGTTGCTGGTGACCTGGTGGCTCAAGCGCTCACGCTTCGGCGCGTATTTGCAGGCGGTGCGCGACAACGAAGAGGCCGCGCAGGCGGTGGGCGTTAACCCCTTCATGGTCAAGCTGGGTGCGATTGC
The DNA here is from genome assembly GCA_025358555.1 of Rhodoferax sp. Lineage (GTDB taxonomy): Bacteria > Pseudomonadota > Gammaproteobacteria > Burkholderiales > Burkholderiaceae_C > JANYCG01. The sequence continues at coordinate 6,118 of JANYJD010000263.1, read as the reverse complement.
GCTGTCTGCCGCGCTGATGGGCGCAGCCGGGGCCTTTTACGTGCAGGTGTTCCAGTACATCGACCCGGCCATCGCCTATGGGCCGGGTGTGTCGGTAGAGGCGCTGGTGGCTGCCATCGTGGGTGGGCTGGGGACTTTGTGGGGGCCGATTCTGGGTGCCGCAGTGCTGCATGTGCTGGCCGACACCACGCGCAACCTGTTTGGCCAGTTGCCAGGCGTCAATATGGTGATTTACGGCGTGGTGCTGGTGGGCATTGTGATGTTTTTGCCGCGCGGCATTGCGGGTATGGGGCAGTCAGTGCGCGATGTTTGGGCGCGCCGGGGGTCTGGCCATGGCTGATGCTTCGGCCAGCCCAGGGGCCACTGCGGGGTTTGGTTGCGGTCTCAACAGCGGGTTGCAGGGGCTGGGCGATTCATCATATTCGTCGCTGTCGGGCACGCTGGGTGGTGCGCATTTGCTGGCAGTCAACGGCGTCTCCAAAGCGTTTGGCGGCCTCAAGGCGGTGAACAACGTCAGCCTGCAAGTGGCGGCGGGCAGTTTGACCGCGCTGATCGGCCCCAATGGTGCGGGCAAGACGACGCTGTTTGCGCTGATGTCAGGATTTCTCACGCCCGACTCGGGCACGGTTGTGTTTGACGGCCAGGACATCACCGGCCAGGCGCCGCATGTCAATGCGATGCTGGGTATGACACGCACTTTTCAGATCGTGCGGCCCTTTGCGGCGCAGACGGTGCGCGAGAACATTGCAGTCGGCGCGCATCTGCACGTCAAACACCGCGCACAGGCGTTGGCGCTGGCCCAGGGGGTAGCGCAACGCGTGGGCCTGGGCGACCAACTGGACAAGCCCGCATCTGATCTGACGGTGGCGGGCCGCAAGCGCCTTGAGCTGGCCCGCGCGCTGGCCACGCGGCCCCGGCTGTTGCTGCTGGACGAGGTTCTGGCGGGCCTGAACCCGCAGGAAATCAGCGAGATGATTCCCGTGGTGCGCGGCGTTGCGCAAGAGGGCGTGACGGTGTTCATGATCGAGCACGTGATGCAGGCGGTGATGAACTTGGCGCAGCAAGTGTGGGTGCTGGCACAGGGGCAACTGATCGCCCTGGGCGCGCCGGCCCAGGTGGTGGCGGATGAGCGGGTGATCGAGGCCTACCTGGGGCATGGCACGGCGGCCAAATTGCGCCGCGCGAACTTTCGCGGGGGGATGCCATGACCCCGTTGCTCGACATCCAGGGCCTGCGCGGCGGCTATGGCAATGTGGAAGTGTTGCGCGGCGTCGATCTGCAAGTGCAGCCTGGCGAGACCGTGGCCCTGCTGGGCAGCAATGGCGCGGGCAAGACCACGCTGAACAATGTCATCTGCGCGATCCATAGCGCCTGGGCGGGCAGTATCCGTTTTGATGGCGCGGATTTGAGCCGGGCGCATTACACCGATGTGGTCAAGGCCGGGTTGATCCAGGTGCCCGAGGGGCGAAAAATATTCCCCAATTTGACGGTGCTTGAGAATCTGGCGCTGGGTTCATACGGGCGTGCCCGCGAGCGGCGCGCACAGAACCTGGACAAGGTGCTGGGCATCTTCCCGCGCCTGCGCGAGCGCACGTCGCAGCTTGCGGGCACCATGAGCGGCGGCGAGCAGCAGATGCTGGCCATTGGGCGGGGCTTGATGGCCGAGCCCCGGCTGCTGATTCTGGATGAACCATCGCTGGGCTTGTCACCCCTGTTGGTGGAGGAAATGTTCACACTGATCGGGCAACTGCACACGCAGGGTCTGGCGGTGTTGCTGGTGGAGCAAAACGTGGGGCAATCGCTTGAGATTGCCGAGCGCGCCTATGTGCTGGAAAACGGCAGCATCCGCTTCAGTGGCCTGCCGGCGGACTTGCTCGGCAGCGATGAATTGCGCCGGGCTTATCTGGGGCTGTGAGGTTGCCATGACACCGAGACCGATGCAGATTATGCCCAAGATGCCGCAGAGGCGACAAAGCACTGGGAAAAGGCAATTTTACCTGTCAAAATGGCCTCTAGCCCTTGTCCAGTGTGCATGGATAGCTATAGTTTTAATAGTTATTGGATTGTTGCCCCCAGTTGGCGCTCAAACACCACCACCCGTGCGCATCCTCGTCGGCGCGCCCGCCGGTGGCTCCACCGACACGCTGGCTCGCACGCTTGCGGTGGAAATGGGCCGCCAGCTAGGGCGTACCGTGATCATTGAGAACCGGCCCGGCGCCGGAGGCAATATCGCCGCAGACGCCGTGGCCAAATCCGCGCCCGATGGCAACACGCTGGTGATGAGTTTTACCAGCCATGCGATCAATGCTTCGCTCTACCCGTCGCTGCCGTTTGACCCGGTCAAGGACTTCACGCCACTGACCTGCGTGGCCACCTCGCCCTCAATGCTGGTGGCACACCCTTCGCTGCCCGCAAAGGATGTGCGCGAACTGATCGCACTGGCCAAGGCCAGGCCGGGCCAGCTCAACTTTGCAATCGGCTCGGTGGGCTCGTCGCTGCATCTGGCCGGCGATTTGTTCAAGATGCAGTCGGGCGCGTTTGTTGTGAATATTCCGTACCGGGGCACGGCGCCGGCGATTCAGGATGTGATTGCGGGGCAGGTTGAGCTGATGTTTGCCGCAGTGGGCAATGCACAGGCGCAAGGGAAGGCGGGCAAGCTTAAGGCATTGGGCGTGACCAGTGCCAAGCGGCTGGCTGCTTTCCCGGATGTGCCCGCCATTGCCGAGGCCTTGCCCGGCTACGAGTCCAGCGCTTGGTTCTGCCTGTTTGGCCCGGCACGCATGAGCCAGGAGCTGGCACGGCGCATGAGCGAGGCAGCGCGCGCCGCCATTGCCACGCCCGAGGTGCGTCGGCGGCTTGAAGCCGAAGGAGCGATCGCCGTTGGCAATTCACCCGAAGAATTTGCAGCGTTTGTGCAGGCGGAAATCACGCGCTGGGCGAACGTGGTGAAGTTCTCGGGGGCGAGGCCAGAATGACCGCCAAAAGCGACCCACACGAAGTGGCGGAGCGTGGGGGCCGGCAATTGTTCGACGGGCCGCCCCGAGTTCTCGAAGAGCGGCGAAGCCAAAAATTAGCCCCCTCGGGGGGCAGCGACCCACACGAAGTGGGGGAGCGTGGAGGCCGGCAATTATTCGACGGGCCGCCCCGAGAAAAATTAGCCCCCTCGGGGGGCAGCGACCCACACGAAGTGGGGGAGCGTGGGGGCCCTCAATCCCTTGCGCAAAAACTGGTGGCGCGCGCCGCAAGGCGCAAGTCCGTGGCCGTCGGCGAAATCGTCACCTGCCAGGTTGATCTGGCCATGTTCCACGACTCATCCGGCCCGCGTCGGCTCAAGCCGATGCTGCAAGAGCTGGGCGCGCAGATCTGGGACAAGTCCAAGGTGGTGCTGGTGATGGACCACTATGTGCCCGAGCGCGACGACGAGTCGCGTCGCATTGTGCGCATCGCGCGCGACTGGGCGCGTGAACAGGCCCTGCCGCATGTATACGACAGCCAGGGCATCTGCCACGTGGTGGTGCCGCAGCATGGCCACATTCGCCCCGGCATGTTTTGCGTTGGCGGCGATTCGCATTCGCCCACCGGCGGCGCGTTTGGGGCCTACATGTTTGGCATCGGCAGTACCGAGATGCTGGGCGTGATGGTGACGGGGGAGATCTGGCTGCGGGTGCCGCAAACCATGGCGATGAACTGGTTTGGCACATTGAGCGCAGGCGTCTGCGCCAAAGACATGATGCTGGCAATGATTGCGCGCTTTGGCATGAACGGCGCGAATTACCAAGCGGTGGAATTCACGGGCAGCGCGGTAACTGCGCTGAGCATGCAAGAGCGCATGACGCTGTGCAACATGAGCGCCGAGTTGGGCGCGCAGACCGGGCTGGTGGCTGCAGACCAGGTGACTTGGCAATGGCTGGATGCGCTTCGATCAGCGCCAGGAGTCCAAGTCCAGATTGAACGGGAAACTCTTTCATCCGACCCCGGCACTTTCGACTTGCAGCACGACTTTGACGCCAGCCAGCTTGAGCCCCAGCTCGCCGCACCGCACAGCCCGGCGCATGGCGTGCCAATTGCCGAGCATGCCGACACGCGCATTGATGTGGCCTACATCGGGGCTTGCACGGGCGCCAAGCTGGACGACCTGCGCTTTGCCGCGCAAGTGCTCAAGGGCAAAAAAATCGCCAGCCGCGTGCAACTGATGGTCGCCCCCGCCAGCCTGAAAGACCGCGCGCAGGCTGAGGCCGAGGGCACGATGCAAGTGCTGATGGATGCCGGTGCCAGCGTGCTGCCCAGCGCCTGTGGCGTGTGCGCAGGCTACGGCGACAGTTTTGCCGACGGCCAGACGGTGATTTCCAGCACCGCGCGCAACTTCAAGGGCCGCATGGGGCCACCCGGCACGCAGGTGTTTCTGGCATCGGCGTACACCGTGGCGGCGTCTGCATTGCTCGGGCGCATCACGGACCCCAGAGGCATGATGGCATGACCGACGCGAATCAAGTCTGGCACAAGATTTGGCATCTGGGGGACGACGTGGACACCGATGCGCTGGCCCCTGGTGCCTACATGCAGCATGGCGTGGATGTGATTGCGTCCCATTGTCTGGAGAACCTGTTGCCCGGGTTTGCGCAAGCCGTGCGGCCGGGCGATGTGATTGTGGCGGGGCGCAATTTTGGCATTGGTTCGTCGCGTGAGCAGGCGGCTGCCGTGCTGGTGCAACTGGGCGTGGCGGCAGTGATTGCGCCCAGTTTTGGCGGACTTTTTTTCCGCAATGCGTTCAACCTGGGGCTGCTGCTGCTGACCTGCCCGCAAAGCAATTTACTCCTGAATGAGGAGCTAGTTATGCACGGTGGACAAGGGCTAGAGCTTGTTTTAACCTCTGGTGAGCGGCTGCAATGCGATCCCGTGCCCGATTTTCTGCTGCAGATGGCGCGCGCGGGTGGTTTGCTGCCTAGCCTCAAGCAGCGGCTGGCGCAGGGCAGGGTGCCAGGCCACACGTCTTGACCATGTTTGAAGCAACCAATGCGCCTGAATTCGGCCCTGTCATCGGCATTGCCGTGCCGCAGGCCAACACCACGGTCGAGCCCGAAATGCAGGCCCTATTGGGCGCTGACCACACACTGCTCAGCGCACGCATGACGAGCGCATCGCCCGACTCGCGCCGAAGGCTGATTGACTACGTGGACACGCTCGGTCACACGCTGACGCAGTTTGATGTGGCGCCGCTGCAGGTGGCGGGCTTTGCCTGCACGGGCTCCAGCTACCTCATCGGGCCAAACGACGAATCAGCGCGTTTGCAAGCGCTGTCGGCTGCGCGTGGCTACCCCGTGCTGTCTGCGGCGAAGTCCATCTTGCAGGCGCTGGAGGTGCTGGGCGTGCGCCGCATTGCCTTGCTGTCGCCGTACCCATCATGGCTGTCGGAAAGAGGGCAGGCGTACTGGCGCGCCTGTGGGCTCACCATCCCCCACGTGGTGGGTCTGCCCGATGAACTGCTTGACACCCGCAACATCTACCAGCTGCGCACGGCTGCCGTGCTGCAGGTGTTTGACACGCTGGATGTGTCGGGCTGCGACGCCGTGCTGATGAGCGGTACCGGCATGCCGACGCTGGGCCTGATGTCGCAGCGGCTTCTGGCCGTGCCGGTTCTGTCATCCAACCTGTGCCTGGCTTGGGCCATGCGCTGCGTGGTGCAGCCGCTGGTGCCTGCGGCCACGCAGTTGGCGGAAATGCTTGGCCGGGCGCGTGGCCTGACGGTGCGGGGGCCATTGCAATGAATCGAAATCAGGTCGCCTCTGCTGCACCCTCTGCTTGTCGGGTGACGGGTGGGTGGGCGCGGCCCTTACCCCAACCCTCTGCCGCACGCAGAGGGAGTGTGGGAGGGAGTGTGGGAGGGAATGAGGGAAGTAGCTACGGTAGCCATGGTAGTTGCGGGAATGGCGGGAGTGGCGGGAGTCGCGGGAGTCGCGGGAGTAGCGGTTATGGCAGCCGCCTGGCGCAGCCCTTCAATCATCGAGGTGCGCAGCAGGTGCGCGCGCAGTGCGGCCGGGTCGCTGGCGATTGCCTGCAGCTTGCGCAGCGCGGTCAGGCGCAAAGCGGGGTCGCGCTCACGCATGCGGGCGCGGTTGGC
>JANYJD010000123.1 GCA_025358555.1 Rhodoferax sp. | reverse complement strand
CCAGCACCGGCGCGCTGATTTATTCATCGTTCCCTTACGACAGCGGTCATGGTGGCGGGTCTTCGGTCACAAACAGTGGCGTGGCTTTCTGGGAATTTTTTGCTGCGCTGAACCTGGATGCTGGCGCCACCGGCATCATCTTCAAAGTGCCACCAGAAAGCCCAGCAGGATTTAATGGACCCAATTTCTCGTTGACCACGAGCATTGACGCTTTGGTCGCCGGGATCAGCGCCACCAACGCCACCTACACCGAGTCGGCCATGAGCTTCATGACGCCGCCGAATGCCAGCAACCTGACCACGCTGCAAAGCCGTGGCGCGAAGATGATGGTGTACCACGGCGTGAGCGATTCAATCTTTTCGGTCAACGACACCGAAGCCTGGTACAAGGGTGTGCAGGCCAACCATGGCTCGGGCGCAGCCGGTTTTGCGCGCTTCTTCCGCGTGCCGGGCATGGGACATTGCTCGACCGGTCCGGCTGCCGACCAGTTTGACATGCTGACGCCGCTGGTGAACTGGGTTGAAAATGGCAAGGCCCCGGACAGTGTCATCGCCACGGTGCGCGGCGCAGGCAATGCGGGGGGCGTCAATACCGATGTGCCGGCCGCCTGGGCTGCCAACCGCACCCGGCCTCTGTGCGCTTACCCCAAAGTGGCGCGTTTCACCGGCAGTGCCACGGCAAGCGTGGAAGACGCCGCCAACTTCAGTTGCCAATAATCGGCTGACACTCGCTGACTCCGGCCAACGCAAACGCCGCATCAGCTCTGGATGCGGCGCAGCGCATTGACGTGGTCGGCCACCGCGTCAATGTCAAGCCCCTCCTGCGAGTGGGCAAGGTAGTTTTCCAGATCGCGCACCGCCTGGCGCGTGTCGCCAAGCTGGGCATGCACAAGGCCGCGGTCACGGTACTCGGCCCAGGCTTGCGGCAACAGCACAATCAGGCGGTCCAGCACGGCAACCAGGCGCGGCCAGTCCTGTTGCGAGCGGTGGATTTCCTTCAGGTTGCGCAGCATGCGGGCGATGATGTCGCGCGGCGGGCTGGCTTGCAGGTACAGGCCCAAGGGCGCTTCGTAATCGTCCACCAGGCCGCTGCGCCTCTGGTACGGCTCCAGGCGCTCCGAGAGCTGTTCACGGCTCTGCGACTTGCCGTCAAACGGGTCAATCACCACCTGGCCTTTTGGCAGGTTAACCTTGACCATGAAATGCCCGGGAAAACCCACGCCGCGCGCTGCCAGGCCCAAACCCTGCGCCAGTTCAACCCACAGCACCGCCAGTGAAATGGGAATGGCACGGCGCGTGCGCAAAATCACGTTCACGTAGCTGTTTTCAGGATCGTAGTAGTTGTTGACATTGCCGGCAAAATTCAAATCGAAAAAGAAAAACTGGTTCAAAACCCGCAGCTTGTGCATGGGCGGCGCATCGGCTGGCAGACGGCGCTTGAGCCGGGCCAGCAACTGGTCCACCTCGCCCAGCACCTGCTGCACGTCAAGGTCAGGGTACTCGTCCTGCGCCAGGCTGATGGCGGCTTCCAGCAGCGGAAAATCGGTGTCGCTCTGGACCAGGGACGCAAAGTAGGCAAGCGGTGTGGGAACTTCAAACGACAGGTTCATCGTGGCGGTTTTCAGGGTCTGGGTTAGGGTTATGGCTAGGTTCAGCGGCTGTGAGGCGAGGGGTCCAGGCAACATTTTGCAGCCAATTGGCGGACAAGCCAATAACCTGCAAAACGCTGCATGCCAAGGGCACCTTATCTCCGTCAGCGCCGGATGAACTGGCGAAGTTTCAGTCCCGCAGCCCAAGTTGATATAAAATAAATAGCAACAGATGCAGACAGGACAAGGGCCATGAACCAAACCCGTTTAATGTTCTCGCCGTGCATCTGGGTCCATGGGATGCTCCCCGCCGCCCACATCAAAAACACGGCCAGCAAGGCGCTGGCGGCAACCACCTGCAACAGGAAAACACCCCAGCCCGGCTCTGGCTTGTAGGTCCCGCGCCTGCGCAGGCCCACCAGCAGCCACACGGCGTTGACCAGCGCGCCAATGCCGATGGACAGCGTCAGCGCCGCATGTTGGAGCAGCGGCACCAGCGCAAAATTCAGCAATTGGGTGATCACCAGCACCGCAATGGCAATGCGCGCTGGCGTTTTCATGTCGTGGCTGGCGTAAAAACCGGGTGCCAGCACCTTGATGGCGACCACGCCCACCAGGCCAACACCCCACCCCATCAACGCCAGCGTGGTTTGCTGCACGTCAAATTCAGTGAACGCGCCGTAGTGAAAAATCACGGCGACCAGCGGTTTGGCAAACGTGAGCAATGCCACCGAGCACGGCACCGACAGCAGCACCACCAACCGCAAGCCCCAGTCCAGCATGCCGGAGTATTTGTCAGGCTCGTTGGCCGCCTTGGCCCCGGCCAGCTGCGGCATCAGCACCATGCCCAGCGCGACGCCCAGCATGGCTGTAGGGAACTCCATCAGGCGGTCTGAGTTGCTGAGCCAGGTGACGCTGCCCGCAGCCAGGCGGGACGCGATCTGGGTGTTGATGAACAGCGATATCTGCGCCACGCCGACGCCCAACAATGCGGGGACCATGAGCCGGGACACGTTGCGGGTGGCAGGATCGCGCCATGCGGCCTTGAGCACCGACCAGTGCAGCCCAATTTTGGGGAACAGGCCAAGGCGCAGCAGCGCGGGCACCTGCACGGCAAGCTGCAGCATCCCGCCCAGCATGACGCCCACAATCTGGGCGTATATCGGTTCGATGCCGTTCGCCTTGAACCAGGGCGTGCCCCAGACAGTGGCAGATATCATCGCCACGTTCAGCAGCACGGGTGTGGCCGCAGGCACGGCATACTGCCGCCAGGTATTGAGAATGCCCGAGGCCAGCGACACCAGCGAGATGAAGAATATGTAGGGGAACATCCAGCGCGTCATGAACACCGCTGCCGAAAACGCCTGCGGCTCCTTCTGCAAACCACCCGCCATCAGCCAGACCAGCAGCGGCGCACCTGCCACCCCCAGCAATGTGGTCAGCAGCAGCACCCATGTCAACACGGTGGCAACGCTGTCAATCAATGGCCGGGTGCCCGCCAGCCCGTGCGTGGCTTTGCTGGCGGCCAGCACCGGCACAAAGGCCTGGCTGAACGCACCTTCGCCAAACAGGCGGCGAAACAGGTTGGGAATGCGAAACGCGACGTAAAACGCGTCGGTCATCGCGTTGGCGCCAAATGCCGCAGCAAACAGCTGGTCTCGCACCAGCCCGGCCACGCGCGACGCCAGCGTGAGCAGGGAAATGGTGGAAGCGGCTTTGAGCATGGCTGTAGGCGTGGCTTTGGGTAGGGTGCGAGCCGGGAGTGTAGCCGGGGCATCCGCATCGCCGACCTGCCATCGCCGGTGCAAGCCAGACCTGGACTGGCCAACCGTCCGCACCAATCTGTTAAAAACACGTTGTGTCCATTGCGTTTGCCCAATCCATGCCTGATTCCCCCGCGCCTGCCAAAGCTCAGCCTTGCGCCAGCTCACTGCCACTGATTCACTGGCACGAAGGGGGGGCCGGGCACGCGGCCCTGTGGCGCTCAGAACGCGGCACACCGCCGCCCAAGCGCGTGGTGATGGCCGACGACACCACCACCGCCGACACCGCTTACAGGCTGGCCTGCGAAGGCACGGCCCTGCTCTGGCGCGGGGATTTTCACAACGCCCGGCAACTGCTGCAGGCATTGGCCCGCCGTGCCGACAACACGCCCGCGCGCAAGCGCAAAAAAGCCGCCGAGCCCGTGGCGCTGGTGGATGCTTTCAACCTGCATCGCCTGGCCCAGTCGCAGCGCTCACGCATGCTGGGCATGCTACTGGTGCCGTTTAATGCCGACTACAGCGTTCCTTTGCGCCGCGCGCCCGATGTTCGCGTGGCCTGTGCCGAGGCGTGGGGGCCGGCGGTTGAGGGCATTGCAGGTGACAGTGCAAGCGACTGCGTCGCCTCCCTGCGCGAACTGCTGGGCATCACCAGCGCACATGAATGGCGCAAAAAAGGCGTTGAAATCACCGCGCTGGGCGAGCCGCCCAACAACCGCATTCACCCGCACTACGGCGTGTTTTCGCCGCTGCGGGGGGAATACATCCATCTGGTGGCCACGGCACATTTGCCCAAGCCGCCCGGCGGGCAGGCGTTACTGGTGGCATTCGACATTGGCACCGGCACGGGCGTGCTGGCTGCGGTGCTGGTGCGCCGTGGCGTGGGCCAGGTGGTGGCCACCGACCAGGACCTGCGGTCGCTGGCGTGCGCGCGCGACAACCTGGCCCGCCTGGGCGTTGACTCCAAGGTGCAGGTGGTGCAAGCCGATCTTTTCCCCGACGGCCGCGCCTCCCTCATCGTGTGCAACCCGCCCTGGCTGCCAGCGCGGCCCAGCGCGCCGATCGAGCGCGCGGTGTACGACGAAGGCGGCCGCATGCTCAAAGGCTTCATCACGGGCTTAAGCGCGCACCTGGCCCCCAAAGGCGAAGGCTGGCTGGTTCTGTCTGACCTGGCTGAGCACTTGGGGCTGCGCACTCGGGCCGAGCTGCTGGCCGCGTTTGAGGCCAACGGCCTGCGGGTGGTGAGCCGCATTGATGCCAAGCCACAGCATCCCAAAGCGTCCGACGCCAGTGACCCGCTGTTTGCCGCCAGGTCGCGCGAGGTGACGTCGCTGTGGCGGCTGGCTACGATCCACTAATCGCTATATAATTAGTAGCTGTTCATGCACATTCCACAAGGGCTAGAGGCATGTTTATTGGTATTTCGGAGGCAAAATCAGCCTTCATCCCATGCCGGACCATGCCAAACGCCGGGGGAAAACTCGCTTGCTGAGTTGGCCGTGGGCGGGATGGCGCGCTACCTGTATGGATGTTGACTGCTTTGGCGACACTACCGGTAGAGCGCTGCTCTTTTGCGGCTCAGCCGGGCGTGCTTCGCAAAGAGCGTCAGTTCCGCAACCCATCCCGTTGCGCACTAGCAGATAAAAACCGGAAACAAAACCAGATGGTTTGCTGCATAAACAATATCTAAGTATGCAATATAGACGACGGCTACAGGCCCTTTTTACTTACCACCATGGGTACACTTCAACATCAGGCTATGGAACGACTCAGAATTGACAAATGGCTGTGGGCCGCGCGCTTTTACAAGACGCGAAGCCTGGCCTGCGAAGAAATTGACAAAGGCCGAGTGCACGTCAACGGCGTGGCCGTCAAACCGGCGCGAGAAGTGAAGGCCGGGGACACGGTACAGATGCGCTCTGCCAACCTTACCCGGACCATCACCGTGCTGGCCGTCAGCGACAGGCGCGGCCCGGCACCGGCGGCCGCCCTCCTGTTTGCCGAGACGCCCGAGTCCATCGCCCAGCGCGCGCAAGCGGCCGAGCAGCGCCGGTTGGCTCCTGAGCCTGCCTTGAGTCTTACCCAGGGCCGCCCCACCAAGCGCGACCGGCGCGACACGCAGCAGGCCAAGGACTGGGGCGACCGGTGGAGCGCGTCCATCGATCCTTAACGCTGCCTGCGCCCCGCACCGCTGATTTGCACCACCTGCGCGGCGGGCTTTCACCGCCTGCACTGCGGGCTTTCACTATCCCGCCGCCGGCCCAGCCGCTCTATCATCAATCACTTATCCATCCAAACCGATCCACTCTGGAGCACCCCATGAAACGACGATTTCTCTCAGGCGCCCTGCTGGCCTGCCTCAGCACCACCGCCCTCACCGCAGCGCTCACGGGCGCCGCGCACGCCCAGCAGTTCTTCCGCATCGGCACCGGCGGTACTGCCGGCACCTACTACCCGATTGGCGGCATGATTGCCAATGCGGTGTCGGTGCCCGGCAAGATCGTCGCCACGGCGCAGGCCTCAAACGGCTCGCTGGCCAATGTCAATGCCATCGCAGGCGGCTCCATGGAATCCGGCTTCAGCCAGTCAGACGTAGCCACCTGGGCGCAAAAAGGCAATGGCATTTTTGAAGGCAAGCCCAACATCCCTGACCTTCGGCTGATTGCCAATTTGTACCCCGAGACGGTGCACGTGGTGGTCAAAAAAGGCTCGGGCATCAAGAGCATTGCCGATCTGAAAGGCAAACGCGTTGGCATGGACGAGCCGGGCTCGGGCACGTTGGTCAATGCGCGCCTGATTCTGGCGGCCTATGGGATCAAGGAATCTGACATCAAGCCCGAGTACATCAAACCCAACCAGTCTGGCGACAAGATGAAAGACGGCGCGCTGGATGCGTTTTTCTTTGTGGGCGGCGCACCGGCTGGCGCGATATCAGAGCTGGCCTCCAGTGGCTCGGGCATCGAGCTGCTGCCGATTGACGGGCCCCAGGCAGAAGGCCTGCGCATGGCAAGCCCGTTTTTCGCAAATGACACCGTGCCAGCGGCCACCTACAAAGACGTGGCAGGCGTTGCCACGCTGTCGGTCGGCGCGCAATGGGTGACCAGCGCCAAGATTGACACCGACACGGTCTACCAGATCACCAAGGCGCTGTACAGCGATGCCACCCAGAAAACGCTGGCCGCAGGGCACGCCAAGGGCAAGCTCATCACGCTGCAAAACGCGGTGAAGGGCGCGGGCATTCCGTTCCATCCCGGTGCTGAGAAGTTCTACAAAGAGGCTGGCGTTTTGAAGTAACCCAACCCGACAGAAACACCCGACGTGGGCGCAGGCAGCAACCGCTTGCGCCCATTGCTTTTTTGGCTCGCGCCAGTTTTTTGACGTTTCTTCACTGACAAAACCATGAGCACCGCCACCGCCCTGCCCGACGACAAAAAGCTGCAAGAGCTGGAAGAAAAATTTGACCCCGAGATGCGCTTTCGGCCCACCGTGCCGCCAGCCACCGCCATCGTCAAATGGCTGCTGATCACGCTGTCCTGCTTCCATTACTACACGTCGGGCTTTGGGCTGCTGCAGGAAACCACGCACCGTGGCATCCACATGGCGTTTGTGCTGAGTCTGATTTTTCTGGTGTTTGCGGGGAGCAAAAAAGCGGCCGAGACCACGCCTAAAAATTCGTGGCTCACACCCGGCGGGGTGCCGCTGACGGATTGGCTGCTGGGCTTGTGCTGCGCGGCCAGCGTGCTCTACATTCCGTACGTATTTGACGGCCTGGCATTCCGCGTTGGCAACCCCAGCACGGTGGACGTGGTGTTTGGCACGGTGCTGTTTTTTACCCTGCTGGAGGCGACACGCCGCTCCATGGGCTGGCCGCTGCCCCTCATCGCGCTGGGCTTCACCGCTTATGCGCTGGCCGGGCCGGTTTTCCCGGGTTTGCTCCAGCACGCAGGCGCGAGCTGGAGCCAGATGATCAACCACCAATACCTCACCAGCCAGGGCATTTATGGTGTGGCGGTGGGTGTGGTGGCGACCTATGTTTTCCACTTTGTGCTGTTTGGCGTGCTGGCCACGCGCGTCGGCCTGGGGCAACTGTTTCTGGACGTTGCCGCCAGCGTGGCGGGCCGCTACGCCGGTGGCCCGGCCAAGGTCAGCGTGTTTGGATCGGCCCTGTTTGGCATGCTCAGTGGCTCGTCGGTGGCCAACGCGGTCACGGTCGGCTCGCTCACCATTCCGGCGATGATCCGCGTCGGCTACCAAAAGCATTTTGCGGCCGCCGTGGAAGCTGCCTCATCCACCGGCGGGCAAATCACGCCGCCTGTGCTGGGTGCGGCAGCCTTCCTGATGATCGAGTTTTTGAACCTGCCCTACCAGACCATCATCACGGCAGCTATCGTGCCGGCCTTCATGCATTTTTTTGGCGTGTTCATGCAGGTGCATTTTGAGGCCAAGCGCTACGGCCTGCGCGGCCTGACCGAGGCAGAAATGCCCAAGCTCAAGGCCTCGCTCAAGATGCGCTGGCCCACGCTGATTCCGCTCTTTTTGCTGATCAGCATTCTGCTGTCGGGCCGCACGCCCTACCTGGCTGCATTTGTGGGCATCAGCTCCTGCGCGATTGTGGGTGTATCCACCGCCAACCAGGGCAACACCTTCAAAAACTGGGCCATGCTGGTGGGCATGCATCTGCTGCTGGTCGGCATCGCGTTTGGTGATTACGGCAATGACAATTTGCAGGTCAAACTGGCGCTGCTGGCCGTCGGCGTCATCGCGGCACTGGCATTGCGCAAGTTCGCCCACATCACCGGCCGCATCAGCCACACCGACCTGGTGGAGGCGTTTGAGACCGGTGCCAAATACGCGCTGGCCGTGGGCGCAGCGGCGGCTACGGTGGGCATTGTGATTGGCGTCGTTACGCTCACCGGCGTGGGCTTCAAAATCAGCTTCATCATCACCGGTGCGGCGCAAACACTGGCTGCGGGCATGTCGGCGGTGATCCCAGCGGCCATGGCCACACCGCAGGCGCTGACGCTATTTTGCGCCCTCGTCATGACGGCCGTGGTCTGCGTGCTGATGGGGTGCGGCGTTCCCACCACAGCCACCTACATCATCATGGTCACGGTTGCCGCACCCACCCTCGTGCAACTGGGCGTGGAGCCGCTGGTGGCGCACTTCTTTGTGTTCTATTACGGCGTGCTGGCCGACATCACACCACCCGTGGCGCTGGCCGCCTACGCCGCAGCGGGCATGGCGGGCAGCGACCCGTTCAAGACCGGCAACACCGCCTTTCGGCTGGGCATGGCCAAGGCGCTGGTGCCATTTGTTTTTGTGTTTTCACCGTCACTGCTGCTGGTGGCCAAGGGCTTTACGTGGTACGACTTCTGCGTCACCTTTGTCGGCTGCATCCTGGGCATCACCATGCTGGCGGCCGCGCTGTCAAAGTACTTTTTGGTAGAGATGAAGCGCTGGGAGCAGTACCTGTGCTTTTGCGCGGCGATATTGCTGATTGCGCCGGGCCTGACGGTGACCCTGATTGGCGCGGCGATGACGGTGCCGATGGTGTTGCGGCATGTTAGCGCCTGGCGGGCGTTGAAGCCTGCGTACTCCGGGTGATCTGCGCACCGACCTGGCTGCCCAACGAAAATTGATCCGCTTTGGGCCATGGTGCCGACGAGGTGCCAACCTACGACAGGCCTTCTGGTTTAGCAATTTCAGCCCATGCACCGACGAATTGGAGCTGACCTCACGGCCAACCCGTTTCCAGTTCTAGCGGATAAAGCGGAACGCGCCGGTTTTTGTAGCTAAAGGTCGACAGATCCGCCGAGGTCACGCCTGGCGTTTCCACCCAAATCATCTCCGTTGCAATCGGCTCCATCGCAGGTCGGGGTTGACGACCGCCTTGATGGGAAACGGTACGCCGAGCATGCCGTCAATCTTGCCGCCTATCGCAGTCTCGAACTGGGCGCACGCTGCGTAGCCGCCGCCATCTTCGCACAGGGAACCAGCAGCACAATGGCTGCGATCAGCCTCTCGGGCCCTTCGCAGCTGATGAGCGACGAAACATTGGCGCGCATGGGGCGAGTGTTGGCCGCCACTGCCGACACTATCAATTTAGCCAATGCAATGAATTGACGTGTCAATCCGCAAACAGCGGTGAAGCATCAGGCGTGTACTGCCCGACTTTTTCGGGGTCAAGCTCCACCCCTAGCCCGGGCTGGTCAGGGATGGTGAGGTAGCCATCGGCGTCCAGCGTGAACGGATTGCGCAATATTCCGTCGACATAGGGGCTGCCCCCGATGAATTCGACCAAATCAGTGTCTGGAAAAGCACTGGCAAGTTGCAAATCCGCTGCCACGCCCAGCGCTGTGTTCCAGCCATGCCCGATGTACTTCACCCCAAAGTCGTGTGCCAGCCAGGCGATGCGCCTTTGCTCGCTGATGCCACCCACCTTGGTCACGTCGGGCTGGACGATGTCAAACGCGCCGCGGGTGAGCCAAGGCAGAAACGCCTGGCGGCGAGTGAGTACTTCGCCACCCGCGATCGGCACCGGGCTGACCCTGCGCAGGTGGCAAAAGTCGTCAATGGCGTCGGGTTTCAGCGCTTCTTCGAACCAGCCAATGTTGTATTCACCCAGCATGTCTGCAGTGCGCATGGCCCACTTCAGCCCATGAGGCCAATGGGCATCGCTGGCGCCCGCATCCACGAACAGCTTGGCATCCGGACCAGCTGCCTCACGCGCGGCACGGATGATCTCCCTGTCAAGTTTTGCGTCCATCGCCCGGCCAAAAGGTCCCCAGCCAATCTTGAAAGCCTTGAAGCCCTGCTCACGATATGGCGTGATCACGTCAGACATGCGTTCGGGTTGCTCCATCAGCAAGGAGCAGTAAGGCTGCACACGTGAGCGGTACCGTCCTCCCAGCAAACGCCCGACTGGCATCCGTGTTGCCTTGCCCAGGATGTCCCACAACGCGATGTCGATACCGCTGATGGTGTGGGTCAAGGTACCGCCGCGCCCCATCCAGAATGTGTTCTGATGCAGCTTCTCCGTGACCCGTTCCGGCTCCAGCGCGTTTTCGCCCATGAACAGCGGTTCCAGCACTTGCAAGCCAGCCTGCACCAGCCGTCCATCGGTGAACACACTGCCGTAGCCGGTGATGCCGGCATCAGTGTGCACTGCGATCAAAGCGTGGATTGAGTCTTCGGGCTTGATCTCCACTGACCATCCGCCTTTTGGACTTTCGCCGAACAGCGGCACTGCGCGGATTGCACGGATCTTGATCGGGGGATGGGAGATATTGCTGAGAGAAATAGTTTGCATCGCGCGCCTTGCTCTGGATTTGATGATAGTTAGCCGCCCGCAGCCATCAAAGTCTCGGAGCGGCGTTTTGCAATGATGTTTTCCAAATCAATCTTGTGGATTTCCACGTCGATGTGTTCGCTGATTTCGCGCGCTACGTCCAATACGTCGCCCAAGCGGAACACCTTGAGCAGCGCGCGATGCTCCTCCACGATCGACGCCATGGGCTTGCCGATCGTGGAAAGTCCAAAAATGATGGTCATCTGGCGCGCCAGCATTTCCCACATGTCGCACAGCACCGCGTTGCCGGAAAAACCACACAGCGTGCGATGGAAGCTGGTGTCGGCAGTGGCAAAACCAAACACGTCGTTACGTATGGCCATGGAGTCCATTTCCTGCACGATCATTTCAAGCGTCTCCAGATGCGGACCATCGTTTTTGCCAAGGCGGATCGAGCGCGTGGCGGCGGCCGTTTCAAGCGCTACCCGCACCTCGACGAGTTGATCTATTCGTTCGGGCGTCACCGGTGTCAGGCGAATGCCCTTGTAGGGCTCGTTGACCACCACTCCTTGGCTTTCCAGGACGCGCAACGCTTCACGCACCGGAACCCTGCTCACACCCAGCTTCATTGCCAAGTCGACTTCGATGATGCGGTCTCCGGGCAGGATCAACCCTTCTGATGCACCCGCCACCAGTGCGTCGATCACTTGGTGAACAAGCGTACGGGGTTGCAATTTAAGGAACGCAGGCGGTGCCGCTGCAGTCACTGGCTCGACCAAATGCAAAGCTTTTTCTCCTACTTTTATTTTTTTCATGCGTGCATTGTATACATTCATACAGTATACTATCAAGGTGACCACTGAAAATTATGCCAACGCCCTGGCAAGTGCTGCAAGTCGCATCCAATGCGCGATTGATTTCGACCAGCCCGGCCGGCAAGCCGGTTATCTGCGCGCACCGCAGTCGCGCGATACCAGCGGTTGGGGTGTAGTGGAGATACCAATTTACGCCATAAAGAACGGTGAAGGGCCCACACTTCTCCTGACAGGTGGCGTCCATGGCGATGAATATGAGGGCCAGATCGCCATCTCGCGATTGGCACACAACCTCAAGGCCGACGAGATTCAGGGTCGATTGATCTTGATGCCGGTAGTCAACATTCCCGCAGCGTTGAACAACACTCGGACATCGCCAATCGACGGCCGTGACCTGAACCGCTGTTTCCCGGGCAATCCCCGTGGTACTTTTTCCGAGATGCTGGCCCATTTCATGGACAGCCGCATCGTGCCGCTGGCGGATGCGTCGGTGGACTTGCACACTGCCGGCCATTCAGCCGAGTGCACTCCGAGCACCAACATGCACTATCTGGCGGACCCGGCGCTGCGCGAACAGACGATGGCTGCAGCCGCTGCATTTGGCGCCCCGTACAACGTTGTGTTCTGGGGCGTGGACGAAGGCGCCACGCTGACCTCCTGTGTCGAGCGACGCAATATCCTGTCTCTCGGCACCGAGATCGGCGGCTGGGGCCGGGTGAGCGTGGAAGGTGTGCGCATTGGTGAACGTGGTGTGCGCAACATGCTCAAGCATCTAGGGATGATGGCCGGAAAACCCGAGACAGCCCAGCGCAACGGCGCAGCCGGTACGCGTCACATGATGGTGCGCGACCCGGCCTGCTACAGCTTCGCGCCGACCAACGCCGTATTCGAACCGCGCCACGTGGCCGGCGACGTCGTCGAGGCGGGACAGAGCGCCGGATTTTTCCATTTCGTTGAAGACGTGGACCATGCGCCGATCGAATTGCGATATTCCGCCAGTGGGGTGTTGTGGATGGCGGCCGGCCCAGGCCGCGTGCAGCGGGGTGATTGCGTGGCGGTGCTGATGCAGGACTACAAGACCCCCACAGACTGATCGGATTGGAATCACTGGCAACGGCCCCGTATTGCGGGCCCAACTTCTGGAGAACTAAGCCATGAAATCAACGCTATTGAATCTGACACTTGTGGGCACGCTGGCATTCGGCGCCATCACGCCGGTTTTAGCGCAAAAAAAGGGCGGCGAAGTTGTCATTGCCATGACGCAGGCACCGCCGTCACTCGATCCCCATGCCACCTCGGCCCAGGCGGCGCGCAACGTGAATCTGCACGTGTTCGAAACACTGTATGCGCGTGACGAAAATGCCCGCCCAGTGCCGGACCTGGCGGAAGGCGTGGCGATTTCGCCCGATGGCCTGAGCTATGTGTTCACACTGCGCAAGGGTGTCAAGTTTCATAACGGCAAAGAAATGGGCCCGGCCGACGTGCTGGCGTCGCTGGAACGCTATCGCAAGGGCGGCGCATCAGCCACCCTGATGGGAGCCATTGACTCGGTCACGGCGACTGGCGCGAACCAGGTGACGGTCAAGCTCAAGTCGGTGCAGTCCACTTTCCTGGGCAACCTGTCCAGCCCGCGCGCCCCGATCGCCATCATGCCGGGGGAGGAAGCTGCCAAGGACATGGGCAAAGCATCGCCGATCGGCACCGGTCCCTATAAATTTGTCGAATATAAACCCGACAGCCATGTCAAGCTGGCGCGTTTTGACGATTACAAAGCCAATCCGGCGTACAAAGAGCGTGACGGCTTTGCGGGGGCCAAGATCGCCTACATCGACAGCATCACCTTCCGCTTCATGCCCGAGGCAGGCTCGCGCGACGCAGCGATGGAGACCGGACAAGTACAGCTCAACGAAACGGCGGATGGCACCACCGCCAAGCGCCTCAAGGGCAATGCCAATTTCCAGGTGATTCCGGTGCTGCCATTTGCGTTGCAAGTGGTTAAATTCAATCTGGCGATGCCTCTGACGTCGGATGTGAACTTCCGCCGCGCAGTGGCGCAGGCGGTGGACCCGGAAGAGATCATGGCCACGGCCTACCCCGACATCTACAAGATGGATACCAGCTGGGTCTATGGCGGCTCGGCCTACCACACAAGCCGCAAGGCGCCCAAGACGGACCTCGCGGCGGCGAAGGCCACGCTTGCCAAATCCGGCTACAAGGGCGAAGCGCTGACCTTCATCGTGGACAACACTCGTCCCAACGTGGACACGGCCACCGTGTTCCAGCAGCAGATGGCGCAGATCGGCGTCAAGGTCGAACTCAAAGTAGCCGACTGGCCGACGGTCTCCAAGATCGGCCTGACCAGCGACCAGGGCTGGAACTTCTGGACCCATGGCCTGGGCATCGAGCCCTTTGAAGGTCCGGCGTCAGTGATGTCGGCCTTTGTCAAGGGCGCAGCGCAGCGTAGGGCCGATCCGGTGATTGATGGCCTGTTCGAAAAAATCAACGGCGAGATGAATCTGGAGTCGCAGAAGAAAGTATTCGCCGACTTCGAAAACCGCATGTCTGACGAAGCCATCGCCGTCAACCTGGGTGACTACGGACTGTTCCAAATCGCATCTTCCAGGCTCAAAAACTTCAAGCCTTACCGGATACCCCGTATGTGGGGAGTTTGGTTGGACTGATGGGCCGTTTCATCGTTCGGCGCTTGCTTGCCTCGATCCCCGTCCTATTTTTGGTTTCACTCATCACCTTTGGCCTTTTGTGGCTGGTGCCCGGCGACCCTGCGTCGGTTTTTCTGGATGCCAGCGCCAGCGCCGAAGCATTGAACCGGGTGCGGCACGAACTGGGGCTGGACCGGCCGTTTTTGCTGCGCATGGGGGACTGGTACCTGCGCCTGTTGCAGGGTGACCTGGGCACCTCGCTGCTGCTGAACCGCAGCGTCACCAGCGCGATTTTCGAGCGTCTGCCGGTCACGCTGTCGTTGACCGCGCTGGCGTTCGTGATCTCGGTGCTGATCGGCGTCGCCGCCGGGGTGCTGGCTGCGGTGCGCCATGGCCGCGCGGCCGACCAGGGCATGATGACGCTGGCCTTGCTGGGCCTGTCGATCCCAGAGTTCTGGCTCGGCCTGGTGCTGATCTGGCTGGTGGCCGTGATGCTGCCGATTTTCCCGGCCGGCGACTATGTGCCGTTCATGCAGAACCCGTGGCAGTGGGCACGTCATATCGCGCTGCCCACGTTCACGCTGGCCTGTGTCCAGATGGGTTTTGTGGCGCGCATGACGCGCTCCAGCATGCTCGAAGTGCTGGGCCAGGACTTCGTGCGCACGGCGCGCGCCAAAGGCCTGCCCGAGCACTACATCATCGTGCGCCATGGTCTGGTCAACGCCATGGTGCCTATCGTTACCGTGATGGGCATCATGGTGGGTGCCTTGCTGGGCGGTGCTGTGGTCACCGAGCAGGTGTTTTCGATCCCCGGGCTGGGCCGGCTGATCATCGGCGCGGTGTTGTCGCGCGACTTCCCGGTGATTCAGGGTGGGCTACTGTTTCTGGCGCTGATCTACCTGGTGGTCAATATCGCGGTGGACATGTTGTACGCGGTGGTCGATCCGCGGGTGCGTTTGCAATGAGCGCCGCCCGAACGTCCCCAGGGGTCCATGGCGCCATGCGCAGTGCGTGGTGTGCCCCATGACCACGGCTGTACTTGAACTGGCGCCAGCAGCGGTACGCCGACCCTCCTTCGGCCAGCGTCTGCTGGCGAACCGTTCGTTCGTAATCGGTGCGGTGCTGGTCGGGCTGGTGGTGGTGCTGGCGGCACTGGCCGGCGTGCTGGCCCCGTTCGACCCGCTCAAGGGCAACTTTCGCGCGCGCATGGTGGCGCCGGGCATGGCGCACTGGATGGGCACCGACCACTTCGGCCGCGACATCCTTTCGCGCGTGTTGTTCGGCGCACGCATCTCGCTGATGATCGCTTGCATGGTGGCGCTGATCACCGGCGTGGCGGGGGTGGTCATCGGTGCGCTGGCAGGTTATTTCCGCCAGCTCGACGGCCCGATCATGCGGCTGATGGATGCCTTCATGGCGTTCCCGTCCATCATCCTGGCGATTGCCGTGAGTTCGGTACTGGGCGCATCGGTGTTCAACGTGATCGTCGCCTTGTCGATCGCCGCCACGCCGCACACGGCGCGGATCGTGCGCGCGGCCGTCATGGTGGTGCGCGAGATGGAATACGTCGAGGCCGCGCGCGCGCTGGGCGCCGGCCACGCCCGTATCCTGTTGCGCCATGTGCTGACCAACGCAATGGCGCCGCTGGTGGTGCGCATGACCTATGTGTTCGCGGTGGCGATCCTCAACGAGGCGGTGTTGTCGTTTATCGGGGTAGGCCCGCCGCCGCCCACGCCGACCTTCGGCGCCATCATTGCCAATGGCCGCGACTTCATTGTCGCCGCGCCCTGGATCACGGTGGCGCCAGGCCTCGCGATCCTGGTCAGCGTGCTGGGCCTGAACCTGCTGGGCGACGGCTTACGCGACGTGCTCGACCCCCGCATGACGGTTGCGACGCGATGAGCACCTTATTGCGGGTCGAGCATCTGACCACCGCAATTGGCGCGCGCGGCCCGGAAATCCTTAGCGCGGTGGACCTGTCACTGCAAAGTGGCGAGGTGCTGGGTGTGGTGGGCGAATCCGGCTCGGGCAAGAGCATGCTGGCGCTGTCCATCATGGGTTTGTTGCCGCATCCGATCCAAGTGCGCGGCGGCCGCATCCTGCTGGGGGACCATGACCTGCTGGCCTTGCGCGCGCCGCAGATGCGCGCCTTGCGTGGCAAGGACATCGCCATGATTTTCCAGGAGCCGATGACCTCGCTCAACCCGGTCATGCGAGTCGGTCAGCAAATTGGCGAGGTGCTGCGCTGGCACCTCGGCATGCGCGGCGATGCGGCCCGCGCGGAGGGCATTGCCTTGCTGCGCCGCGCCGAGATGCCCGACCCGCAGCGCCAGATCGACGCCTATCCGCACGAATTGTCGGGCGGCATGCGCCAGCGCGTGATGGTCGCCATGGCGTTGGCCGGACGTCCGCGCCTGCTGGTGGCCGACGAACCGACCACCGCGCTGGACGTGACGATCCAGGCGCAGATCCTCGACCTGGTGCGCAAGCTGCAGCATGAAAACGGCATGTCGGTGTTGCTAATCACCCACGACCTGGGCGTAATCGCCGAGATGTGCGACCGGGTGGCGGTGATGTATGCCGGCCGTGTGGTCGAGTCCGGTTCGGTGCTGGACATTTTCGACCGGCCGTCCCATCCGTATACGCGCGGCCTGCTGGCATCGCGGCCTAAGATATCGGCCGGTGCGCAGTGGCTCAGCACGATTGAAGGCAGCGTGCCGGCGGTCGGCCAATTGCCGCAGGGCTGCAGCTTTGCACCGCGTTGCCGGCTGGCGCATGCCGCTTGCAACGTGGTGCCGCCGCTGCGCCCATTAGGCGACGCTCACCAGGTTGCGTGTGTGTTCCCGTTCGAGCCCGTGGTCGCGCAGGCGGTGGTATGAGCCAGGCCTTGAATTCAAAACCGGACTTCGCAACAGCGAGCCCAGCGACCCCACCCCTGATCGAGGCGCGCGGCCTGCGTAAATACTTCGAGCGCCCAAAGCGTCTGTTGGTCGCCGGGTCGCCTCCGCTGCGCGCGGTGGACGGCATCGACTTGCAAATCGCCGCCGGCGAAACACTCGGTCTGGTTGGCGAGTCGGGCTGCGGCAAGTCCACCACCGGGCGTTTGTTGCTGCGCCTGATCGAGCCCAGCGGCGGCAACATCCTGCACCACGGCCAAGACATCACGCAATTGGATGCGGCCGGCATGCGCGCCAAACGCCGCGCCATGCAAATCGTTTTTCAGGATCCGTATGGCTCGCTGAATCCGCGCATGCGGGTCGGCGACATCATCACCGAGCCGCTGATCATCCACTCCGTGGGGGACGCCCGTAGCCGCGTCGCGCGGGTGCAGCAATTGCTGGACCTGGTGAGCCTGCCGACCGCCGCCTTGCAACGTTATCCGCACGAGTTTTCCGGCGGCCAGCGCCAGCGTATCGGTATTGCACGCGCACTGGCGCTGGAGCCCGAATTCCTGGTCTGCGACGAAGCCGTGTCGGCGCTCGATGTGTCGGTGCAGGCGCAGGTGATCAACCTGTTGCGCGAACTGCAACGCGACCTGCGGCTCACCTACCTGTTCATATCGCACAACCTAGCGGTGGTGCGCAACATCAGCGACCGGGTGGCCGTGATGTACCTGGGCCGCATCGTGGAGGTGGCCTCGGCGGAACAACTGTTTGCGCGGCCCATGCACCCCTACACCCAGTCGCTTCTAGCCGCCTTGCCGAGCGACCATCCGTCGCAGCGGCGCACCCGCGTGGCGATCCGTGGCGACATGCCCGACCCGAACGCGATCGGCGTCGGTTGCCGCTTCGCCGGCCGCTGCCCGCACAGGGTGGCGCGCTGCCAGACCGAGGACCCGGCGCTGACACCGCAAGGCGCCGGTCACACGGTCGCCTGCCTGCGGGTGGCCGATGGCAGCCTTGCCCTTGAAACAACCGCATGACTTTGAAAGTCACGACCATGAAACCAAAACTCCGGGTACTGATTGCCGAATGCATGCAGGAGATTTCTTCTTTCAATCCCTTGCCCTCCGGCTATGACAATTTTCATATCGAACGCGGTGCGCAGATGCTGGCGCAGCGCGGGCTCAATACGGCCCTGGGTGGCGCCTTGGCGGTGTTCGAGGAAACCGGTATCGAGCCGGTGCTGGCGATAGGCGCTCGTGCGGGGTCGGCCGGCCGGTTGTCGGCGGCCGGCTGGAAACGCGTTGCTGCTGAGGTGCTGGAGGCCGTCGCGGCACCGGCCGCCACCGGGGTGGATGGGGTCTACTTTTCCTTGCACGGCGCGATGGGCGCCGATGGTGAGCTGGACCCCGAGGGTTACCTGTTGACCGAAACCCGCCGCATCGTCGGCAAGCACATACCCATCGTCATTTCGCTCGACCTGCACGGCATCATGACCGACCGCATGTTGCGCCAGATCAATGGCGTGGCGATCTACCACAGCTACCCCCATGTGGACTTCGCCTCCACCGGCCAGCGCGCGGCCCGCATCCTGCACCGGCTGGTAACCGAAGCATTGCGCCCGGTGATCGCACGGGTCGTCATTCCGGCGCTGGTGCGCGGCGACGAACTGATCACCAAGTCGGGTTGTTATGGCGAGCTGATCCGCGAGGCGCGGCGACTTGAGCTTGAAGGCGTCGCAATGTCGGCCGGCATCATGATCGGCAACCCGTTCACCGATGTACCCGAGCTGTGCACACAGGTGATTGTGGCCACCAGCGGCGACGAAACGCTGGCCCGCAACGAAGCGCTGCGCCTGGCGCGTGAGTTCTGGCCGCTGCGCCATCGCATGCAGGGCAAACTGGTGTCGCTGGAGCGCTCGATCGCGCAGGCCGCATCGATCAGCGGCCCGGTGCTATTCACCGATGCTGCCGACGCCACCTCGTCGGGCGCCACCGGGGACTCGAACCTGATCCTCAAGGGCCTGCGCGACGCGGCTTATGCCAAACGCGTGCTGGCGCAAATCGTCGACCCCGGCGCGGCTGCCGCAGCGCACAAGGCCGGTGTCGGCGCCACGATTTCCGTGGGACTCGGCGGTGCGCTCGACCCGGGGCGCTTTTCTCCGATGCAGGTGACGGCCCGGGTGCGGCTGCTGTCCGACGGGCGGGCACGGCTGGAGACCATGAAAACCCGGCTCGATGGGGGTCCGACGGCGGTGCTGGAGTTCGACAACTTCACGGTGGTGGTGTTCAGCCTGACGCTGAGCCTGTTCGACCGCGCCATGTATTACGCCAACGGCCTCGACCCGCAGGACTTCGACCTGGTCGTGGTCAAGTCGCCGCATACCGAAAACCATATGTACGACGCTTGGGTCGACAACAACTTCAACGTCGATGTAGCCGGTTCAACCTCAGCCAACCTGAAATCGCTCGGCCACACGATCTGCGCGCGGCCGATGTATCCGCTCGACGACGCTGCGGTGTTCGAGCCGGTCGCCACGCTGTATCGCAACTGACCCTCTAAAGCGTGGCGCACACACCATGAAAATCGATTCGGTTGATTTCTTCTACCTCTCCATGCCCGAGGTCACGACCGAGGCCGACGGCAGCCAGGACGCGCTGTTGGTGCGGGTGGCCGCCGACGGTTTTGTCGGTTACGGCGAATGCGAAGCTGCACCGCTGCCGTCGATCGCTGCATTTGTGTGCCCGATGTCGCATGGCGCCTGCCAGCCGGTCAGCGCCTCGGTACTGGGGCGTGTGCTGAACGGCCCACAGGACATTGCCGCCATCGCCGCCGCCGTGGCTTACAACAGCATGGACGTGTTGCAGGCCGCGCACACGTTTTCAGGCATCGAGATGGCGCTGTGGGACATCCTGGGCAAGGCGCGTGGCGAGCCGGTCTGGAAGCTGCTGGGTTACCAGGCCTCGCATCCGAAGACGCCCTACGCCTCGCTGTTGTTCGGCGATGATGCGCAGCAAACCCTGAGCCGTGCGCGCCAGGCCATGCACGAAGGCTTCAAGGCCGTCAAGTTCGGCTGGGGCCCGATCGGTCGGGGGACGGCCCAACAGGATGCCGAGCATTTTTTCGCGGCGCGCGAGGCCATCGGCGTCGACGGCATTCTGCTGGTGGACGTGGGACAGATTTTTGTCGACGACCTGGAGCGCGCGGCACTCCGGCTGGACGCTCTACAGGCGGCGCGCACGGTGTGGCTGGAAGAGCCGTTCCACGCCGATGCCTTGGAGTCGTATGGCGCCTTGGCGGCGCGCTGCGGCAGCCTGAAACTGGCGGGCGGCGAAGGTGCGCACAACAGCTACATGGCACGCCACCTGATCGACTACGGAAAAATCGGTTTTGTGCAGATCGACTGTGGCCGCATCGGCGGCATCGGCCCGGCCAAGCAGGTGGCCGACTATGCGGTGCAGCGCGGCGTGACTTATGTGAACCACACCTTCACGTCCCACCTGGCGCTCAGCGCGTCCCTGCAACCGTTCGCGGGCCTGGCTGAACACACCATCTGTGAATATCCAGCTTCACCCAAAGCACTCGCTGTGGAAATGACGGCCAATCACCTGGCGCGCGACGCAGATGGCCTGATTAGAACGCCCGATGCGCCGGGGCTTGGCATTGAAATGAACGCCCAGGCGGTGCTTCGCTACCAGGTCGAGGTCGAAATTCGCGTCGGCGGGAAAACAAACTATTTGTCCCCTAAATTCAGCTGATAGATAGCGGAATGCGGTTTCGAGAATCACCACTTTTTCCCGCCGCCACCCCGTTCGCATCGACCCGGCCCGCAA
>JANYJD010000115.1 GCA_025358555.1 Rhodoferax sp. | reverse complement strand
TAGACGCCCTGCCCCAGGTGATGGGGGCGGACGGTGAGTTTCACGTCACCGACGAAGCCGTGGACCTGTCGGGCACGCCCATAGAAGCCTGGGCAGCATTGGGCTTTTTTTGGCTGTTGGGGCTCACTGTGTTTTACCAGTTCTTCACGCGCTATGTGCTCAACGATTCGGCCGCCTGGACCGAGGAGATTGCGCGGTACCTGCTGATTGGCACCGTGTTTGTAGGCGCGGCCATTGGCGTGGCAAAAAACAACCACATCCAGGTGGATTTTTTCTACCGCTACATGCCCGCTGCCATGTGCCGCGCCATCGCCACCCTGGTTGACCTGCTGCGCATCGGCTTCTTCGGTATGGCCGTAGTGATGACCTGGCAGATGATGCAAAAACTGGGCAACTACAAGATGACCATCATTGACCTGCCCATGAACATTGTCTACGCGGTGTGCATGCTGGGTTTTGCGGCCATGTTTGTGCGTTCGTTCTGGGTGCTGCGCGTCCACTGGAAGCGCGGCTACAGCGTGTTGGAACGGCCTGAATCGACGATGGAAGAAACCTGAGAACTTGCGGGACAGACCAGGGCACCTGAGCGCAGCGAAGCGCCCTGCTCTGTCCTCAACCCACTAGTCATGCTAAAAATCATCTTCCTCATCCTCATGTCCGGCGGCGTGCCGGTGGCCATCGCCATGGCGGGCTCGTCGCTGCTCTATATTTTGTGGACCGGCGACAACCCGCCGTTTGTGGTGATCCACCGCATGGTCAGCGGCATTGACAGTTTTCCGCTGCTGGCGGTGCCTTTTTTCATCCTGGCCGGCAACCTGATGAACAACGCCGGCATCACCAACCGCATTTACAACTACGCGCTGGCGCTGGTGGGCTGGCTCAAGGGCGGGCTGGGCCACGTCAACGTAATTGGCTCGGTGATCTTCGCCGGCATGAGCGGCACCGCGATTGCGGATGCAGCCGGCCTGGGCACTATCGAAATCAAGGCCATGAAAGACCATGGCTACGACACCGAATTTGCCGTGGGCGTGACGGCTGCGTCGGCCACACTTGGGCCAATCATTCCGCCCAGCCTGCCGTTTGTGATCTACGGCATGATGGCCAACGTGAGCGTGGGGGCGCTGTTCATGGCGGGCATCTTGCCGGGCTTGCTGATGGCCGCGCTGATGATGCTCACGGTGGCTTACTTCGCGCACAAAAATGGCTGGGGCGCCGACGTCAAGTTTGAATGGCCTCGCGTGATCAAGGCGCTGGCCGAAACCGCCGTGGTGATCTGCTGGCCGCTGGCGCTGTGGGTGCTGGTCACCAAGCTCGGCACGCACCCGCAAATCACGGTGTTCATCGGCCTGATTGCGCTGTTTGCTGCGGACAAGTTTTTCAACTTTCAGGCGGTGCTGCCCATCATGACGCCGGTGCTGCTGATTGGCGGCATGACCACCGGCATTTTCACACCCACTGAAGGCGCAATTGCCGCCTGCGTATGGGCCATGGTGCTGGGCCTGGCCTGGTACAAGACCTTGACGTGGAAGATGTTTGTCAAGGTCTGCCTGGATACGGTCGAGACCACCAGCACGGTGCTTTTCATCGTGGCGGCCGCCAGCATTTTTGGCTGGATGTTGACGGCCACGGGCGTGACCACGGCGATAGCGGCCTGGGTTCTCGAATTCACCAAAGAGCCCTGGGTATTTCTGCTGATCGCCAATTTGCTGATGCTGTTTGTGGGCTGCTTTCTGGAGCCGACAGCCGCCATTACCATCCTGGTGCCTATATTGGTGCCAATCTGCCAAAAGCTCGGCATTGACCTGGTGCATTTTGGCCTGGTGATGGTCTTGAACCTGATGATCGGCCTGCTGCACCCGCCCATGGGCATGGTGCTGTTTGTGCTCGCACGCGTGGCCAAACTGTCGGTGGAGCGCACCACCATGGCGATACTGCCGTGGCTCATTCCCCTGCTGGGCAGCCTGGTCATCATCACGTACTTTCCCAAGCTGGTGTTGTGGTTGCCGAAGATGGTTTACCAGTGAGCCCATGGCTTGCGGCACCCACGCGAAAATCTAAATCTGCATCAATCCAATCCCAAAGCGACGTTGCCCCCATGACCCCCTTCATCCGACTCCACCCCGCAGACGATGTGCTCATTGCCCGCAGCCAGCTGGTTGGCGGCACGAGCGTAGAAACGATCACGGTCAAAGGCCTCATTCCTGCTGGCCACAAAGTTGCCACGCACCCCATCGCAATAGGGGAGCCCGTGCGCCGATACAACCAGATCATTGGGTTTGCCAGCAAACCCATTGCTGCGGGTGACCATGTGCACACCCACAACCTGTGGATGGGCGAGGCCAAGGGCGACTTTGCGCGCGACTACGCGATTGGTGCGGACGTCAAGCCTGCTGCACCCCGGCGTGAGGCGAGCTTCATGGGCTACCAGCGTGCCGATGGCCGCGTGGCCACGCGCAACTACATTGGCGTGCTGTCTTCGGTGAATTGCTCTGCCACAGCCGCGCGGGCCATTGCCGATCATTTCTCCAAGCAGAACCATCCTGAGGCGTTGGCGGATTTTCCCAACGTCGATGGCGTGGTCGCATTGACCCACGGTACGGGCTGTGGAATGGACAGCGACGGCCTGGGCCTGCAAGTGCTGCAGCGCACCTTGGCGGGTTACGCCACGCATGCCAATTTTTGCGCTGTGCTGGTGGTGGGCCTGGGGTGTGAGAGCAACCAGATCAACGCTTGGCTGGCGACGAGCCATCTGCGCGAGGGTGAGACGCTCAAGGTGTTCACGATTCAAGACACGGGTGGCACCCGCAAGACGGTGGAAAAAGGCATCGCCATCGTCCAGCAGATGCTGCCGCAAGCCAACCAGTCGGTGCGCAGCCGGTGCAGCGCGTCGCACATCACCATAGGCCTGCAGTGCGGCGGCTCTGACGGCTACAGCGGCATCAGCGCCAACCCGGCGCTCGGCGCCGCGGTGGACCTGCTGGTGGCGCATGGCGGCACGGCCATACTGAGTGAAACGCCCGAAATTTACGGCGCAGAGCATTTGCTGACGCGCCGCGCCGTGCGCCCCGACATTGCCGAAAAACTGATCGCCCGCATCAAATGGTGGGAGCATTACACCGAGATCAACAACGGCGAGATGAACAACAACCCTTCGCCTGGCAACAAGGCCGGCGGGCTGACGACAATCCTGGAGAAATCGCTCGGTGCGGTGGCCAAGGGCGGCACGACTAATCTGGAAGCCGTGTACGAATATGCCGAGGCCGTCAAAGCCAAGGGCTTTGTCTACATGGACACGCCGGGGTATGACCCGGTCAGCGCCACGGGCCAGGTGGCAGGCGGGGCCAACATGATTTGCTTCACCACCGGGCGCGGCTCGGCCTATGGCTGCGCACCGTCGCCATCGCTGAAGCTGGCAACCAACAGCAACCTGTGGCGCAAGCAGGAGGAAGACATGGACATCAACTGCGGCGAGATTGTGGACGGCACCGCCAGCGTGGCCGAAATGGGCCAGCGCATTTTTGAGCTGGTGCTGGCCACCGCTTCGGGCAATCCGAGCAAGAGCGAGAAGCATGGCTATGGTCAGAATGAATTTGTACCCTGGCAGTTAGGCGCGGTGATGTAAGCATGTGGAACACCCCCCGGCTTGCCCACTGCGTGTGGCCGCTTTCCCCCTTGCAGGGGGCAACACCAGCAGCCCGGCAAAGCCGGTTCCGCGGTGTTTCACGAACGGGCTTTGCTGCGCTCGCCTCTGGGAAGACCAGGAAAGGCACGCGTGACAAACTCCTGAACACAAGGAAATCTCTATGTCAAAAACACTTCTAGCCACTGAACTCATTGCGCAAACAGCTAGTATTTTAGTAGCAGCTGGCAGCTCCCCCGAGGAGGCGCAAACTGTCGCCGGCAACCTGGTCATGGCCAATCTGAGCGGCCACGACTCGCATGGTGTGGGCATGTTGCCGCGCTATGTCGAGGCGGTGATTGAGGGAGGACTCAAGCCCAACACCAGAGTCAAGGTCAACCTTGACATTGGC